>NZ_JACJQD010000005.1:0-315137 GCF_014696485.1 Limnothrix sp. FACHB-1083
CCGCGCTTCGGTCGCTTCGCTTCAGCCGCCGTTTCCGGTTCGCTTCGCTTTCGCTTCCCCCTCAGCGCTTTATTAAATTAACAACCTTTCTCGAACTTGTCAACACTTTTTGAAAAAAAATTTTCGCCCACATACCCCAAATTCCCCAAACTACCTCCCAGCAATGCTTTGAACGAATAAATTTTCTTGGATTTTTTATTTAGATACGAGGCGCGCCCCAGAATCGGTACGATCGGGGCGCGCTGTTTTATGGATGACTGAGTGGATAAGGAGGATTCGGCAGTGTTTTTTCAGGATGCGATCGCAACGCTGCATGGGTTTTGGGCAGGTCAGGGTTGTTTGATTGGTCAGCCCTACGATACGGAGAAGGGGGCGGGTACGAAAAATCCCCATACATTTTTACGGGCGCTGGGGCCGGAACCTTGGTCGGTTGCCTATGTGGAGCCTTGCCGCCGGCCGACGGATGGGCGGTATGGGGAGAATCCAAACCGCTACCAGCACTACTACCAGTACCAGGTGCTGATTAAGCCGTCGCCGGACAATATCCAAGAGATCTATCTAGATTCGCTGCGGGCGTTGGGAATTCGCCCGGAGGATCACGATGTGCGGTTTGTGGAGGATAACTGGGAGGATGCGTCGGTTGGCGCTTGGGGTGTGGGCTGGGAGGTTTGGCTGGATGGAATGGAGGTGACGCAGTTTACGTATTTCCAGCAGTGCGGTGGCTTGGATTGCGATCCGGTGTCGATCGAGATTACCTATGGCTTGGAGCGGTTGGTGATGTATCTCCAAGGGGTGAGTGCGATCGCGGATATTCGTTGGAATGACCGGCTGCTCTATGGCGATGTCCACATGCAGGGAGAAATTGAGCAGTGCCATTACAATTTCGAAGCGTCGGATCCAGAGATGCTGTTTGCGCTGTTTGGGTTGTATGAGAAGGAAGCGCTGCAACTGATTGAGCGGCGTTTAGCGATTCCGGCGTTGGATTTTGTGCTGAAGTGCTCGCACACGTTCAATATGTTGGACGCACGGGGGGTGATTGCGGTGATGGAGCGAACGCGCTATATCGGCCGCATTCGCGGGATGGCGCGGCAGGTAGCGAAGCTTTATGTGGAGCGGCGAGAGGAGATGGGGTTTCCGCTGTGTCGATCGACGGCTGGGGTGTTGACGAAGGTTTAAAGGTTTCGAGGGCAGAGAGCAAGGGTTGGGGAAAGGGGGCGATCGCGAAAGTCTTTATACTCGAAAGGACTGATGGGCCTGGCTATTAGGTCTCGATGAGCCGCTTTTGAGAGAGGACGAGGAGAATGGATTTGCTTTCGACGGTTGCAGACCGGCTGACGGAGATTCTGGAGCCGATCGCGGCTCAGTTTCGGGGAATGAATTTGCCGGAACCAGTCACCCATTGGGGCCACCCACTGATGATGGGGATTGTGATGTTTGCGATGGGAACTGCGGCGGTCGTGATGGGCTGGAAGGGCCGCCTGACAGAGCCGAGTGATGCAAAGGTCACAATGCTGACGAGCCATAAGCGCTTGGCTCTTTGGATGACGACGTTTATGGCGATGGGTTACTCGGGCGGTTTGTTGTCGCTGATCATGCAACAGAAGCCGATTCTGGAAAGCCCCCACTTCTGGACGGGGACGCTGGTGCTGGGGTTGTTGGGTGCTAATGGTGCAATTTCCATGTCGAAGTTTGGGGGCGGCCAACCGGCATTGCGGACGGCCCATGCGTATTTGGGGTCGTTGGCGTTTGGAGTCATGGTGCTCCATGCAATTTTCGGATTGCGGTTGGGCCTGTCGCTGTAAGCCATTGGCGATCGGGAGTGGGTTCGATGGCTAGTCTGAGCGCGGGCGCAGGGTGCTGGCGCGTTACAGACTGGCACTTGACCGAGTAATAAATTGGGGCGATCGGGTGGCAGGAGTCTACTCGATCGCCCTTTTTAATCGCTTCCTGGTTTCAAAACGAGGATTTCACAACGAGGAGCTGAAGCAACGATGACGGGGCCGGCAATTTTGGGGTTGGCATTTGTGGCGGGATTGCTGGTCTGGGGACTGCCGGGTGGCGGGTTGTGGCTGCTGGGCTTGGGGCTGGTGATGGCGGGGGTGCGATCGAGTGCGATCGCCCGGCGGTTGCCCTGGCTTGACCCGAGCTTGAAGCCCTTGTTTTGGGTGGTGGCGGGTTGTGTGGGATTGATGGCCACGCTATATTTGCAATGGCGACTGCCACAGCCGGGCACGGATGACATTAGCCGCGCGATCGCCCGTTTGGAACAGGCCGGCCAGGCGATCGAGCTGGCCACCGTTCGGGGTCAAGTGGACTCGGCTTATCAAATCACCCAATCCGGCAAAGCCAGATTTTGGTTGCAATCCACGCAATTGCTGCAAATTCCAACGGCCACCGGCCCCGCCATCAACCCACCCCCCCAAAATCTGGCCCAGAGCGTTACGGGCCGAGTCTATGCAACGGTTCCTCTGCTCCAAGCAACGGGGCTGAAACCGGGTCAGATGGTGGAAGTGACGGGACGGTTATATCGACCGCAACGGCCCACCAACCCCGGCGGGTTTGACTTTGCTTGGTATTTGCAGCGGGAAGGTAGTTTTGCAGGGATCTCTGGGCAAACGGTTCAGACCATTGATGGGGCGGTGCAACCAGATTCTTGGTGGAGCCTCAGTGCCTTCAATCCACAAATGGTGCGCAAGCGCCTGGTGCAATCTTTAGTCAGGGTAATGGGATTTCCGGAAGGCGCGTTTCTGGGAGCCTTGATTTTGGGTCGGCTGGCCGTGGACTTGCCCGCAGATCTACAAACCACTTTTGTGCGAGCTGGCCTGTCCCATGTGTTGGCTGCATCTGGGTTTCAGATTGTGGTGATTTTGGGGGTCTTTTTAGGGTTGATTCGGGTGCGCCCCTTGCCCTTGGCGGTGGCGATCGGGGGTGGAATCTTGCTCGGGGGTTATGTTTGGCTGGCGGGGGCCAGTCCCTCCGTGCTGCGGGCGGGGTTGATGGGGGCAGCGGTTCTATGGGGGATGGCTCAACAGCGCCAAGTGAATTCCTTAGGCGCGTTGCTGGCGGTGGTGGTGGTGATGTTGTGCTGGAACCCGCTCTGGATTTGGGACTTGGGATTTCAGTTTAGTGTGCTGGCCACTTTGGGACTGGTGGTGTCGGCGACGGCGATCGCCCAGCGGTTGAGCTGGCTGCCGGAGTTTGCGTCGGAACCGATCGCCTCAGCCCTGGCGGCGACAATCTGGACGATTCCAGTGCAACTGTGGGCTTTTTATCAGATTTCTGTCTATGGGCCGATCGCCTCAGCCTTGACCAGTCTTTGGGTATCAGTGCTAACGGTGGCGGGGTTGATTGCAGCGGTGGCAATTGGCCTGTTGCCCCCCTTGGGAAACTGGTTGGCCAGCGGCTTGGTTTATCCCGTGCGGGGATTGTTGACCTTTGGAGAATGGATCGCCAGTTGGCCAGGCAGCGCGATCGCCGTGGGAGCGATCTCGATCGGGCAGTTGTTGGTTTTATATCTCCTGCTGGTGGCCGTTTGGCAATGGCCCTGGTTTCAGCGGGCCAATCGTTGGAGCCTAGTGGCAATCGGGGCTTTAGTGGTGGCGATCGGGCCCGGTTGGTTGGCTCGCAGCGGGGAACTCACGGCTACCGTTCTGGATGCGGGCAGCCAACCGATGTTGGCCGTGCGGGATGGAGGGCGCTTGTTGCTGGCGGGAGCCGGAGACTTACCCGTAGCTCAGTTCACGGTGTTGCCCTTCTTGCGCCAACAGGGCATTAACCGCATTGAAGTTGGGGTGGTGATGAGCGATCGCCCCGATCGACGGCGAGGGTGGCTGCGAATTTTGGAGCAACAACCGATCGCCAACCTATACGATCAACCGTTGCAAACGGCCGCTTCTAATGTCGATCGAGCCATGGTCAGTGCTGCTCGGGTTCGCAACGGTCGCTACAGCAACCTGACAGCCGGTCAAACCTTGCGCATGGGCCGCGCCAACCTCACGGTCATTGACCCGATCGCCCCTGCCTTAACCTTAGAGTTGGGGAAAGAGCGCTGGTTTCTCCTGGGCAATTGTTCCGTCGCTCAACAAAAACTGCTCGCCCAAACGGGACAGGTGCGATCGGTCACTGGTCTTTGGTGGCCAGGCCAAGACCTCGCCCCGGAACTGGTGGCCGCTTTGCAACCCCGCTGGGCGATCGCCTCCACCCGTGAACTAGCACCCACCGTTACCCCCCTCATGCGATCGCAGCGGGCGCAACTTTACCAAACCGGCGAAGACGGAGCCATCACCTGGACTGCCAATCAAGGTTGGCGGGCTGCCCTAGACAGCATCCCCAGCGACCAACCGCTTTAGGCTTCAGCGATCAAGGCTTCAACACTCCAGAATTTAACGGAGTCGCGCAGTGGATTATGAGATTTTTTTAGCGTTCCGCAGCAATGTTTCAGTCATCTCCGCCAACCGATCGAGATCTGTCTTGAGGGTTTGGGCCCGCTCTTTGGCCGCCAACTTCCGGGCGATCGCCCGCCGCGCCACCGGCTCCCTCCCTTGCTGCATGGCCAACAACGCCACCTCATGCCAATCCCGCAGCTCATCCACAGCCCGGTTATATTGCGGTTGCAAATTATTCCAAACCGGTTTGATATCCGCCAAGGCGCGATCGAGAATAGCCTGCACCTGGGCCTGCTCATCCCCCGACTCCGTAGGCTGATGCAGCACCTGATCAACCCAATCGGGATCCGCTTTTTCCAGAAAAGGCAAAAAGTCTTGTACTTGATGACTCACCGCCCGGCCCGTTTTGCACCAGGTGGCAAAATGCTCGCAATTATTCAGCAGCAGGCTATATTTTGTTTCCCCTAACCGACTGGCCGCGCGCTGGATCGTCGCATCGGGCAAATAGCAAGTGGCATAGCGCTTCACGGTGACCGGTTGCGTGCTGGCAAATTCCAGCAAGGATGTGCGCGTCACCTTGGGCACTTCACCGCGCTTGGAGTAATGGATCACGGTTCCATCACCACAATCAATCCCGTGATGCTCATAGGCACTTTGCAACCCGGCCAGAGATCGCATCACGTAAATTTGGTCGCCCCACGCCATGGGTCAAAATCCTCGTACCAAACCTTAAGACCAACCAACTACGAGTTAAACGGATCGCCACCGCTACAGCGATCGAGAGTGATCACCAACAGTGGCCAACGTAGCGATGATCAACGTAGCGATCGAGAACAGTTACCACCGCCCCTTAGCCCCTGAAGCCAAGAGGGGATCCGATCGAAATCGTATCCCCTCCAAGCTAGCGTTCTTTATGGACTTTCGGAATAACTTTCGGGTGCCGGGCCCGGTGTTCTTAGGAGGCAAACCATTCAACATGACATTGTGGGGTGGTGTTCGGAAGCGTTTGAACCAGAGGGCTGTGGGCAGGTCGGCGCACAGAGTCAGCAGCCAAGCTCAGCAATTCGATTCTCGGAACGGGGACAACCCTTTAGCCTTGGGTGGGAGAGCGTTACCCCAACACCCCCAGTTCGGTTCACAGCAGGAACAGAGCAGGAGACGGAGGCAGCTCGCACCGAGTCGATCGGGTTGCAGCGGATGGGAACCGCTAGGGCGCTGGCCTAGGGCGCTTGAAAACGCTCGCCGAGACCCCACTCATGCTTCAGAAACTCCTTGTACATGGTTTCTTTGACGATCATTTGGCGATACAGCTCAACCAAGAATTGCTGGGCCTGCTCAAGGCTCATGTGGGCTACCTGACTTTCGAAGGAGCGGATGTTGAACTGCTGTTCGAGGCTCAATTCAAATGAATGATCCATGGTAGTCACCTCACTGGGTGTAGCGGTTGCGAAGTCCCGCGCGATCGCCGAGTTGTTGTGTCGTCGTAGGGATTCGGCTCGATCGCACCGCAGATGGTCGTTGGTTTCAGCCTTGATCCCCATGGGTGGGGCAACGTCAAGGTTGAATGACCTATCTGCTCTTTAGATTATGACATCTTGTAACGAGTGTTTGACAAAATGCATACAGTTTCATCCAAAGACTGATTGCATTTCCTCATAGTTCCCATCACAGCGACCGGCCATCCGGATGGCTGGGCACGTTGTCCCGATCGCCCTAGCGGGGAGCCAAAACCTGTGACCGCGTAATGTTGGAGCGATTGGTTCCATTTTTCCCGGTTGCAATCATCGATCGCGCAGGTCTGAAAACGGCTTCGGGAGAAGAGGGCAAGGCAGCAGGATGCTGCATCCGCAACCCAAGGCCACAACCCGATCACAGGGGGCGATCGGGGAAGTGCTAATGGTGTAGCGAATTTTTCCGAGGCAAAATGCTTGTGGCCAACAAAGAGCACAGAGCCAGCACCCAATCAGAAACCAATGGGTTGAACCAACCCATCCACCCAGCAGCTCGGCCCCCGAGCCGGATCCCGGGAGCAATCGGGTCAAAAAGCAACCCCTGCCTGGCATTGACGATCGCCAGACAGGGGATTGATACGGAACTGAGATTGAGCAATCGATCGGGAAGTCGTCAGGAATTAATCAGAAATTTATCGGGATCAAATCAGCAAATTAGTCATCAATCAGCGATGAATACCCGGGTTTCCTGACAAATCATGCTGATCTGAGCCTGGCTCTTGTTTCCCGATCGCTCAATATCGCTCAATACCGCCCGATATTGCTCATCAACCTGGCTCAACCTGGCTCAGTGGCGATGGAAACGAATGCCCAAGAACACGTCATACATGAAATTCCAGAAATTTTTTTGGTCTCCCAGAATGCCCAGCGTCTGCGGCGATCCTTTCTGATCCAACAACGGCTTCACCCGTTCATAAACCGTTTTGTAGTGATACCAGGGGATTGAGGGCCAAAGGTGGTGAATCAGGTGATAGTTTTGCCCCAAAATCAACCAATTCAGCAGAGCACTCGGATAGACCCGTGCATTCTTCCAGCGATTGCGCTCCTCAAACGGCCGATGGGGTAGATAGTCAAAAAACAATCCCAGGGCCAAACCCACCACCAACGCGGGCGAGAACCAGAAATTCATCACGTAGCCAATGAAGTCCCAATGGATGCCGGCCCACACAATGCCCACCAGCACCATTCGACTCAGAAACCATTCCAGCAACTCATACTTGCGCCAGAGCTTGCGTTGGAAGAAGAAAATTTCGTGATAGAAAAACCGGGGTGCAATTAACCACAGGGGCCCGCAGGTGGAAACAAAATGATCGGGGTCGTTTTTGGGGTCGTTGACGTTGGCGTGATGTTGCAGGTGAACCCGCGTGAACACGGGAAACGCAAACCCCAACATCAGGGCGCTGCTGTGGCCCAGGATGGCATTGACGATCGGGTATTTGTGGGCGGCGTTGTGGGATGCGTCGTGAATGACGGTTCCCGACAGGTGCATCGCCAGCACATTGGCACAAAAACAAATCCAGTCCGGCCAGTGCCATAGCCAATAGCCACAGACGGAGAGCACCACAATTGCGGTGGCGGCCACCATCATTAGCAGCGTGGGGTTAAACAGTTCCTGGGGTGGGTCGAGATATTCTCGCGGAACGTGCTGCACTGCGGTCGTGGGCTGCTCGGGGGCCACCGCGATCGTCATGGTCGCTCCTTGGCTGAGAAACGTTATGGTTTGTTAAAAATACTTCTAAGAATGATACGGCAACAACCCGCAATCCTTTTTAACCAATTGTTGTATTTCTCTAAAGCCTGGTCTTTCAAACCTGCAAAGTCCGGCAAGTTTCGGCCAACCGGTGCAGGGTAATGCTGATGGATCCGATTGCTCAGCATGGGCCAAATCCATGAGGGCGCAGAGGGCGCACAACTGCACGCCCCTGATCAATTAACACTGAAGACAATGACTGAGAAGGGCAGAAAAGAACCCGAGTCGTGATCAATCAGCCGTGATCCCTAATCAGGAAGACGCACCTCATTGGCGATCGGTTGGTGTCGCTCGAAGGCGGTGAGGTTTTCAATAGTGGTGCGAGCAATGTCCCCCAAGGCTTCGCGGGTAAAGAAGGCTTGGTGAGCGGTGATGATCACGTTCGGGAACGATTGCAGCAACTGGAAGGTATCGTCCTGAATCACGGTGTCGGACAGGTCACGGAAAAAGAGTTCGGCCTCTTGTTCATAGACATCGATGCCCAAATAGCCAATTTGACCCGATTTGATGCCCTCGATCGCGGCTTTGGTGTCCACCAATTGGCCGCGGCTGGTGTTAATTAGCATTACGCCGGGCTTCATCTGATCGATCGCCTGTTTGCTGATCAGATGGTGCGTGTCGTGGGTCAGAGGGCAATGGAGGGAGATGATGTCTGACTGGGCAAACAGCTCCGGCAAGGAGACATAGCGGGCCGTCCCGATCGCTTCAAATTGGGCGTTGGGATAGACATCATAGCCCAGCACTTTGCAGCCAAAGCCGGTCATGATTTGAGCCAAAATCAAACCGATTTTCCCCGTTCCCACAATCCCGATCGTCCGGCCGTGAAGATCAAAGCCCAACAGGCCATTGAGGGAAAAATTATCGTCCCGCACGCGGTTATAGGCTCGGTGTAGCTTGCGGTTGAGCGCTTGGATCAAACCCACCACATGCTCGGCCACGGAGTAGGGAGAATAAACCGCGACGCGAGCAACGGTGAGGCCACAGTCTTGGGCGGCACGCAGATCAACGTTGTTGTAGCCCGTGCAGCGAAGGGTGATCAGTTTTGTGCCGTTGTCGGCCAGAAGTTTGAGGGTTTCGGGCCCTCCGTCATCGTTCACGAAAATGCAAGCGGCGGGAAATCCAGCGGCAAGGGCGGCGGTGTGGGCTTCGAGGCGAGTATCAAAGTAAACCAGTTCGTGGGGATGACCGGCGTTGGCGTTGGCGGCATCCAAAAATTGGCGATCGTAGGGTTCCGTGCTGAAAACGGCAACTTTCATAGGTTTCCCCAAACTCTAAACGTCCCAAAACCCTTGAATCGGGCCTGTGGGCATGATGCCACGGGAATTTTGGGGATGGGGCGATCGCGTCAATGGCCTGCGATCGGCCCTGGTCAACTCCAGCCCCAGCCAGCCACCGAGATCGATCGCCTAGGATTGCTTGAGGGCGGTCACTTGAATTTCAATCTTCATGGCCGGGTCAGCCAACCCAGCGGTGATCATCGTGCAAGCGGGGCGCACCTCCCCGAAATATTGCTGCAACACCGGCCAACATTGGGGAAAATCCGCCGCATCCGGCAGGATATAGGTGACGCGCACCACATCTTTCAACGAGGATTCCGCTTGCTGGAGAGCGGCTTCGATGTTTTTGAGGCACTGCTCGGTTTGCTCAGCCACACTGTCGGAAATCGTCATGGTGTCGTAGTTGAAGCCCGTCGTACCCGACACGAAAACCCAGGGATCTTGGCGTACGGCGCGGCTGTAGCCGATTTCTGCTTCAAACGGCGAGCCGGAGCTAATCAGTTGTCGAGCCATCTGGAAACATCCCTAGGAAATGATTTTTGAACCATGGGATAGGATAACCGACGCTAGCGGGGCCGACTGTTGACATACTCCCTTAATTTCTGGGCATCAGCAGAGTTGGGCCAACGCTGAAGAACGCTGTCTAGCTGGGCCCTGGCCTCGGCCCAACGATCCGACCAAACCAGGGCTTCGGCAATGCCCACTTCAGCCAGTTCCTGATCGGGATGGTCGGGCGGCAGTTGGACCAGGGCAGCACGAAAGGAGTCGATCGCCCGTTGATGTTGGCCCCAAATCAGGCAGTTTTTCCCCAGCTTTAGGTAAAAACCCGGCCCCTGGGGAGCGAGGGCCAGGGCCCGTTGATAGGCGCGATCGGCCTCGGCCAAGTCTCCTCGGGATTGGTAGAAATCCCCCATTAGGTCTTCGACGATTGCCGCTTTAACCGCTTCTCCCAAGGAATCGAGACCCGTGTGGGCATCCACCACCCGCCGCAGGGCGGCCCGGGCCGCCGTTGGTTGATAGCGAATAGTGAGCAACGCGCCTAGGCGGTAATGTCCCCAAACCAAGTCTGGCTCCAGTTTGAGAGCAGTTTGATAGGCTCGGATTGCGCCTTCGTAGTCCATTTGTCGCTCCAGAGCCATGCCTAGCCCTAAGTGGGCCTGGGCAAAGTTGGGCCGCAGTTGCAAGGCGGTGCGATAGGCCTGAAGGGCGGCGGTGATTTGCCCAAGGCGATAGGAGTCGTAGGCCAGCTCAAACTGGGCGCTGGCGGCGATCGAGGGTTCCGCTCGGGTGGGGCCACTGTAGCCATTGCCCCGCAATCCAGAGTCCGTGACCGGTTCTCCTAGGGGCGAAACCTGCCGTTCCAGGAATAAATCCAAGAAGCCATAGATCGGATCTCGCTCGATCGCTTGGTGGTAGTAATCCAGAGCAGCGGTGGGCTGTTCAGCCATCAGGTGGGCCCGAGCCAGCTTGAACAGGGCGATCGTTACGGATGCCTCGGCACTTTCTCCCAAGGCACGGTAACCCGCCAGGGCCGTTTGATACCACTCGATCGCGGTTTCAGGATGCTGGGTGCAAAGCTGCCAATCACCCAGGTTTTCCGCTGCGTCGGGGGGAAGGGTTTTGCTGCGATCGGGAGCCGGTTGCAAGTTTTGGCAATCAATCAAAACCGGCAAAACTGGTGGTTCGGACATTGGCGAAGGCATGGCCCAGGCGATCGACTGGCCAGGAGCGATCGTCCCTAGCCAAAGTCCCCATCCCACCAAGCCGATTTTGACCCGGCCAATTTTGATCGATCGCAACATCGATGCTTACTCCCTTTCCTGTGCTTTAGGGGTCGATCGTTTCGGGATCCAGCCCCAATTCTCGCAGTCGAGCCGCAAGGCGATCGGCACGCTGCTGGGCCTGTTCAGCCCGTTGGCGCTCTTCTGCCGCCTGTTGTTGGGCCTGCTCAGCTTGCTCCCGTGCTTGTGCGGCTTGCTGCTCCGCTTGTTCAGCCCGTTGGCGCTCCTCGATCAGGGTGGAAAAAGGCTGGCCGTCTGGCCGCAGGAGCGTGAGGGTTTCTTCGCCCAGTTGGAACCGAATGCCCAACCGAGGACTGACCCAACTATCCGGTTCATCCACCGGTTCCAGCGCCTCACCTGCCCCCCGAATCAAGATGCTCAGGTCGTTGCGATCGGGGTCATAGATGTAATATTCCTCCACGCCGTGGCGGTGATAGAACATCTGCTTTTTCATCATTTCGGTTAGGCGATTCCCCGGCGACAAAATTTCAAACACCACCTGCGGGGCGATGTTGTTTTCGCGCCATTGCATATAGGAACCCCGATCGCCCTTGGGTGCGCCAAACACCACCATCACATCGGGCGCTTGGCGGGTTTTGTTGTCGCCTTCAACGGGATACCAAAGTAAGTCGCCCGCCACAAAGACTTGGGGATCGTTGGCAAAGAGGGCGGCGAGGTTGCTATGGATGGTTTGAATCCATTGGAATTGTTTGGTGTTGTCTGCCATCGGCTGGCCGTCGCTGTCGGGATACTCGATCGGTTTCGGTTGGATTATTCCCGGTGCGCTGGGGGTTTGGGCAATCATCGGCGGATCCTCACGATCGCAATTGCTCTCATTATGACAAGGGGCGATCGCCCAATCCGACCTGACCGATCGCCCCTTGGGTGGTGCTAGATGGTTCCGAAGTCCGCCGGGTCAAACACCGCCGGACTCACCCCCTGCACAAAGGCCAACACCTCACTGCCAAAGCGAATTTCCGCCCCACCGCTGACCGTGGCAAAACTGAGGCCACCAAAGGCCAACGGAGCCGCCAGCACAATCCTGTCCGTCCCGTCTTGGTAATCAGTAATCGTTTCCGTGCCCTTGCCGGAACCGATGATGAATCGATCAGCCCCTGCGCCCCCCGTAAGGAGATCGTTGCCCAAATCGCCCGAGAGCAAATCAGCCCCGTCACCGCCCACCAGGGTGTCATTGTCTTGCCCCCCAAAGAGGGAATCATCACCCAAATCACCCGAGAGCAAGTCTGCACCGATGTTGCCAAACAGGCTGTCGTTGTTTTGGCCGCCAAACAGGCTATCCGCATCACGACCGCCATAAAGCTCATCGTCACCGATGTTGCCGAAGATCTGGTCATTGCCTAGGTTGCCGAAGAGTCGATCGCGATCGCGCCCGCCAAACAGGAAATCCGCACCATCGCCGCCCAACAGGGTGTCATCACCTGCATTCCCAAACAGGCTGTCATCGCCCGCATTTCCGAAAACATTGTCACTCCCGCTGAGGGCCACCACCCGATCGTTCCCGGCCAGGGCATCGGCCGAATCAGCGTTATCGGTCAAGTTCAGGTCATCATTACCGGAAGTGAACTGACCGGCTGGGGGCGGAGTTGTACCACCGCCACCCACACCAAATTCCGTGGAGCCAATGTCGATCGCCCCATCACGCGGCAAACTGCGCTGATCTGTCGTCACACCGGCCACGGCTTTTCCGGCGTTAATGGCCGGGCTGCCCGCTTGCAACAAATAGCCCAATTGGCCGCCGCCAATGTCTTGCAGGGGCCCCAGCTTTGGATCGGTCACGATCGCGCTGCCAGTAACTTGCGGATCTTTGCCCCCGGGCAACGAGGCGGGAAATTGCAGGTTATTGCCCCCATCGGTCAGGGTGCGGTTGGTTTGGAACGATTCGCTAAAGCTGTTGCCGGCCCGATTGTTTACGAACAAACTGTTCGTGACTTCCACCGAGGACGCATCATTTTTGAAAATGCCGCCGCCAAAGCCACTCGCGGTGTTGTTAGCCAAGGTGACATTAATTAGTTTGTTCGCCTGATTATTGGCAAAGAAAATGCCGCCGCCAATTCCCCGCAGCGGATCGGGATTCACCGCTTTGTTATTCCCGATCGTGGTGTTGATGATTTGCACTGAAGCATCTTCCGCAATCCAAACCCCGCCGCCTTGAGTTTCAGCATTGTTATTGGCGATCGTGCTGTTGCGAATGATCGCATCCCCCACGGCCAAGCGCACACCGCCCCCCAAGCCATTCCCGCCCGGATCGGCCACCACGGTGTTGTCAACAATGATTGAATTCTCAATCAACGCCTTGTCCGGTCGGTAGGGATAGAGCGAAAGCGCCCCCCCTTGAGCAGCGGCTCGGTTGGCCGAAAAGTAGCTGCTCCGAATGATCATTTGACCACCCACCCCATCGCCAAATTTGCTGGCAGCATCAGCGTAGATGGCCCCGCCTTGGCCCCAAAAGGCCGCGCCGCCTTTGCTGGAATCGTTGCCCAGAAAACGGCTGTTTTCCACTAGCAATTCGGTTTGGATCGTGCCGATCGCCCCGCCGTTGGTTCCTTTGTTGTTGGTGAATTCGCTGTTGCGCACCACCAGCGTCGTTTCGGCCCAACTTTGCACCGCGCCGGCCCCAAACTCCACGATCGAGCCGCTATTTTTTTGGCTGGCTCGGTTATTGTCAAAGCGGCTGTTGGTGATCGTGCCCTTCCCCTGAAACTCCAGGGACACCGCACCACCGGAGAAGTTTTCCGCCTCGTTGTTGCGGAAGGTGACGTTATCGATCGTCAGGTTAACGCGAATGTCAGTGCCAATCCCCGCGCCGGAAGTGCTGACGTTGGTGGCTCCTCGGGTGCGCCCATCAGCCACGGTCAGGTTGCGAAACGTGGCGGAACCGCCCTGCTTGCTGACATAAAACACCCGGCTGCTTTCGTTGCCGCTAATCACCAACCCTGGCGCATTAGCTCCATCGATGATGATGTCCCGATCGACCAACAGTTGGCCACTGGTGAGGCGAATGGTTTGGTTGGCCAAGTTAGGGGCAAAGGTGATGGTGTCGCCATTGGGGGCCGCCGCCAAGGCCGCACGCAGGGAACCGGGGCCGTTATCGGCCAGGGAGGTAACGAGTGTCATAGATTTCCAGGAGAGACTTGTTGAGGCCTGTTTTAGCAGACGCAGCTTCCTCAATTCGAGTGCCGCCGCCTGTGCCACTTACCTCAGGAGCACCCTGGATCTAAACAACCAAATCTAAAAAGCCAAATTTAAGAAGCCAATAAAAAGTCCAAACCGATTTCTATAAAACCGGCTCCTCAATCATCTCATTGCTCAAAATCAGAAATCAACAAAAACAAACTCAACCAATCCCAAATCAAAAAAGACAAGGGGCTGAAGCCCCTTGCCCCATAGCAACTGGTGCTTGGTGAGTGTCTGAAAATACGTCTCAGGAATCCGCTTAGCCCTTCAGCCAGCGAGCCACATCCTTGGCGTGGTAAGTCAGAATCAAATCTGCGCCCGATCGCTTAAAGCTGGTCATGGTTTCCATCACCACGCGTTGCTCATCAATCCAACCGTTGAGGGCCGCCGCCTTCACCATCGAATATTCACCGGAAACGTTATAGGCCGCCACAGGCAAATTGCTCGCTTCCTTCACGCGCCAAATGATGTCCATGTAGGCCAGAGCCGGCTTCACCATCAACATATCCGCCCCTTCAGCAATGTCCAGGACAATTTCCTTGATGGCTTCCCGCCCATTGGCCGGATCCATTTGATAGGTGCGGCGATCGCCAAATTGCGGGGTTGATTCAGCCGCATCCCGGAACGGCCCATAGTAAGCCGAGGCATATTTGGCGGCGTAGGAGAGGATTGGAATGTCTTGGAACTTGGCTGCATCCAAGGCTTCCCGAATGGATTTCACAAACCCATCCATCATCCCCGAAGGTGCAATGATGTCGGCTCCGGCATTGGCTTGGGCAATGGCGGTTTTTTTCAGCAATTCCAAGGTGGGATCATTCAGAACTCGTCCGCTGAGATCGCCCGTTTCCAAATAGCCGCAGTGCCCATGGCTGGTGTATTCGCACAGGCAAGTATCCACCGCCACCACCAAATCGGGCACGGCTTTTTTCACGGCTTCGGTTGCCTTTTGGACAATGCCGCAATCATGCCAAGCACCGGTTGCATCGGTGTCTTTTTCAGCGGGAATTCCAAACAAAATGATGGCAGGAATTCCTAGGTCATAAACCTGTTTGGCTTCTTCAACGATTTTGTCGATCGAGAGTTGATAAACACCCGGCATCGACTTCACTTCGTTCGCCACCCCTTCACCCGGCACTGCAAACAACGGGTAGATCAAATCGTTGGTGGTGACGACGGTTTCCGCAACCATGCGGCGCAGGGTTTCGCTAGTCCGCAAACGACGAGGGCGATGGGTGGGGAACATAGGGTGTTAAAGGATTGAGTCTCAAAAACAGGGAGGCCGATCGGCGTTTTTAGCGTAAAGCCTGAGGGGCCAACGGAGATGAGAGCGTAAAGATACGTAAAGTTTGATCAGGAAAAATGTGCTCAGGCTTCACTGATTTGCTCAGAATTTGCTCGAAATTCGCCTGGAATTGGTTCGGGATTTGCTCAGGATTTACGCAGGATCTACGCAGGATTATTGGTTCAGGAATAGGTTTGGGTGACTTGCGCCCTGCGATCGCCCCCTGAAGCAGCGGGGAAGCAAAGCGGCACGATCGGCACAAATGAGTGCAAATAAACATTACAAGCCGCCAAGTCCTCAGGATGCTGTCCCCAAAAGTCGATAGAACTAAGGTATCGATGTTTTGGTTGCTCGATCGTGTTGTTGTGGTGTGGTGGTTGCTAACACAAGTCGGTTGACCTTGGGTTGAAACGTTGAAACTCGGTTGAGACGGCCGCCGCACATCGTCGCCCGCATTGACCGGTCAGGAGGTGTTTATGGGATGGCAACTTGGGCAATGGCAGTTCGAGCCTTGGCGCACCAATCCGCCCCAACCGGATCAGTCGGATTGGCTGGCAACGTTGGCCCACTGGTCAGTGTTCCTGGGCTGCGGCTTGGGAATGGTGACCCTGGCCCCGATCGGGGTCGATCGCGCAGTGTTATTGGAATTGGTTTGCTGCGGTTTGGCGATCGCAATTATGGTGGCGGCTCCTGACCCCCGGGCCCAGGCCAACGCCCGATCGGCTGTGAATTTTCACCTCAACGTTTTGGTAGCGGCCGCCCTTTGCAGCGCCCTGGTCGGAATTCCGTTTCTGATTGCCCTGACGATTAAGGCGCTGGTGTCGCCCCTGTTGGCGGCCGCCCGCGTGGCTGAGGAACCAGGCTATATCCATCACTACGATTTCCTGTGGCAATGGCTAAACCCCGATCGCGATCGGGTGGGGATTTAACCAAACGGGACTCTAGCCACGCAACAGCCACACAGCAGTGCAGAATTGCAGCAATCCAACCCGGCCAACGGGTTGCCATCGAGCCGTCGCGATCGCTCAGCGGCTGGCCATGGACGACAGGCCCTAAGCTGGATGGGTCGAAATTTATTGCGCTTCAGGAATTATTGCGCTTCAGGAATCCATGACCGCTCTACAAAAGCTTTACGAAGGCAAAGCCAAAATCCTGTACGCCACGGCGGATCCCACCATTCTGTTGGCCTGTTACAAGGACGATGCCACGGCATTCAATGCCCAAAAACGAGGGACGATCGCGGGTAAAGGGCGCATTAATTGCACCATGTCGGAACACCTGTTTCGCAAGCTGGAAGCGGCGGGCGTGCCGACCCACTTTGTGGACTGCCCCGCTCCCAATGAGATGAATGTGCGGGCCTTGACCATCGTGCCGTTGGAAGTGATTGTGCGGAATTTTGCCGCCGGTAGTCTTTGCAAACAAACGGGCATTGCCCTGGGTACGCCGCTGGAACCCCCGTTGATTGAGTTCTGCTACAAGAACGATGAATTTGGGGATCCGTTGGTGACGGAGGGCCGAATCTACGCCATGAAGTTGGCCACGCCAGCTCAGGTACGAGAAATTACGGAGCTGACCCAACGGATTAACGAAATCCTGCGCGACTTTTTCCAGCAGTGCGACATTATCTTGGTGGACTTCAAGATCGAATTCGGCATCGACTCCGGCGGGCGGATTGTGCTGGGGGATGAGATTAGCCCGGATACCTGTCGCCTGTGGGATGCCAAGGAAACCGACCCGATCGCCCGAGTGTTGGATAAGGATCGCTTCCGCCAAGATTTAGGAAACGTGGAAGGGGCTTATCAGCGAGTCCTGGAAAAGGTTTTGGCGAATTAGAGATCCCCTGGCCACTCTCAAGCGACAAGCTCCTGCGGTAGGATTGCACTGTTTTGGTTGTTGGTTGGGTTGTCGGTTAGCGAACCGAATTCAGATGGAGTGAGATGGCTCCCGGTGGCGCGTGGTCGATTGCAATCCTCGATCGATGTCCGACCCCTAAATTCGGAGCAACGGCGCAGCAGCGAGCCTCAAACCCATCTCAATGGCTAAATTGGACGCTAACCCGTTGTTTCCACCGCCACATCGAAAGTTGGCTGCGTCCTAAGGTGAGGAGTGTATGCGTGTTTTGCGTTTGATGATCCTGTGGCCAGTGCTGGCTGCAAGTGCCACGATCGTCTCGGTGACCAGTCCAGCAGCCCGGGCGACAGAACCACCCACGGCGACGGAATCGGCAGCAGCATCAACGGCGGAATCGGCAACGAAGCCAACCACGGACTCGGCATCGGCCACCCAGTCAACGGCGGAGCTAGCCACGGAATCCATGGCCGCGACTCCGGAGTTGTCGCCGGTTTCCCCAGCGGTCACGGCCAATCCTGTGCCCCCCGCCCTGATCGCGGTGGCCGCCGGCCCGACAGCACCAACCCCGACGACCAACCCGGTCAACGGCCCGATCGCCGCCGGGCCCGCACAGCCCAGCCCCCAGCCCTCAACCGGGGTGATCGCCCAAGGGGAACCCGCCCCCAGCCCAGCCACCGAAGAACCCGCCGCCCCTGAGCAAACCCCAACCGAAGCCAGAGTTCTGGTTGCGGAAGTGGTTGTGGCCGGCGCAGAAGCCACCTTGCAAGAAGAGGTTTACAAAGTCATTCGCACCCGGCCAGGTCAAACGGCCACCCGCAGCCAACTGCAAGAGGACATCAACCGCATTTTTGCCACGGGGCTATTCGCCAACGTGCGTGCCGTGCCGGACGACACCCCCTTGGGGGTACGGGTCACCTTTGAGGTCACCCCCAACCCGGTTTTACAGGCGGTGCGAATCGAAGGCTCCACGGTGCTGCCAGCCACGGAAATCGATCGGATCTTCAGCCCCCTGTATGGCTCCACCCTGAACCTGAACAAGCTGCAAGAGTCGATCAAACAGCTCACCCAGTGGTATCAGTCCAATGGCTATGTGCTAGCCCAAGTGGTGGGATCGCCGCGCGTGGGTCAAGACGGCAACGTGACCCTGGAAGTGGCGGAAGGGCAAATTGAAGACATCAACATCACCTTCCTGAACGACGACGGCAAGCCCACAAACGAAGACGGCACAACGGTCACCGGCCGCACCCGCGATTTCATTGTGTTCCGCGAAATGGACACCAAACCGGGCGCAGTGTTTAACCGCGATCAGATTCAGAAGGATTTGCGGCGCGTCTTTGGGCTGGGCATTTTTGAAGATGTGCAGTTAACCCTCAATCCCGGCACGGATCCGCGCAAGGTGGATGTGTCGGTGAATCTTCAGGAAAAAAACACCGCCGTTTTGGGAACGGAAGTGGGCTTTAGCTCCACCAGCGGCATTTTTGGCTCCGTCAGTTTCCAGGAACAAAACCTGGGGGGCAATAACCAAAAGTTGGGCGCAGAAGTGCAACTGTCGGAGCGGGGTTTGGGCTTTGACCTCAGCTTCACGGATCCTTGGATTGCGGGTGACCCCAACCGAACGTCCTACACGGTCAACCTCTACAAGCGGCGATCGATCTCGCTGATTTTTGATGGGGGTGAGCGAGAAGTGGAGTTGGACAATGGCGATCTGCCTCGGGTCGATCGCACCGGGGGGCGCGTGGTCTTTAGCCGGCCCCTGTCCAGCACCTGGAGCGGCTCCTTGGGGGCAGAGTTCCAGCATGTGCGCATTGTCGATCGCGATGGCGACCTCAGCCCCGAAGACGAAGATGGCAACCAACTGGCCTTCAACGAGGACGGCAAGGACGACATCTTCACCCTGCAACTGGCCTTGACCAACGATCGCCGAAACGATCGAGTCACCCCCACCCAAGGCTCCTTCTTCCGGGTGGGTCTGGATCAAGCCATTCCCATTACCGGTATTTTCTTCACCCGACTGCGGGCCAACTACAGCCGCTATTTCCCGGTGGAATTCACCAAGTTCACCAACGGCCCCGAAACGATCGCCGTGAACCTGCAAGCGGGCGGCGTGTTTGGAGACTTGCCTCCCTATGAAGCTTTCCCCCTGGGCGGCACCAACTCCGTGCGCGGGTTTGATGAAGGCGAGGTGGGCAGCGGTCGCTACTTCTTCCAATCTTCGGTGGAATATCGCTTCCCCCTGTTGAAGGTAACGGAACAAATTCCCGTGGGCGGCGTGCTGTTCCTGGACTTTGCCACCGACCTTGGTTCTGGGGAAGATGTGCCCGGGCAACCGGCCGTGGTGCGTGAAAAGCCCGGTTGGGGTGTGGGCTATGGGGTTGGGCTGCGGGCCCGCACGCCCTTTGGCCCAATCCGTCTGGATTATGGCTGGAACAGCGAGGGCGGCAATCGACTGCACTTTGGTATCGGTGAGCGGTTCTAGGGGCAATGCAAAGGGAATTACCAACGGCATTAGAACCAGAACTGCAAGCGGAACCCCAACCAGAACCCGCAATGGTCGGGCCGTCCTCGGAGGCTATGGCGATCGCGCCGGAGATCCAGCGCCCGATCGCCCCCCTACGCACCCTCGGCCAGGCCTTTAGTCGATCGGGCGTGGGGCTACATTCCGGATTGCCCGTAACCCTGTGGGTGCAGCCCAGCTTGGAACCGGGTATTCGGTTTGTGCGCACGGATTTGCCCGATCGCCCGGTCATTCCCGCGCATTGGGATTTGGTTTCTCAAACGCAACTGTCCACGGAGGTTCGATCACCCCAAGATCCGCAAGCCACCGTCCGCACGATCGAGCACCTGATGGCCGCCTTGGTCGCCTGTGGCGTGGGGGCGGCCCAAGTGGAAATTAATGGGCCCGAAGTGCCCCTGTTGGACGGTTCCGCCATTGAATGGTGTCGGGCGATCGCCCTAGCTGGTCTGCGGGCCTTGCCGAGCACCCGCACGCCAGCAACCGATCCGGCAACCATTGCTGAACCCCTTTGGATCCATGAGGGCGATGCTTTTGTGGCCGCCTTGCCCGCCGCAGAACTGCGATTTAGCTATGGGATTGACTTTGCCCTACCCGCGATCGGCAACCAATGGCACAGTTGGTCACCCGGAGCAGCCTTCTGCCCGATCGAACCGGAACCCCAACCCGGCTCCTTTGCCCACGACATTGCCCCCGCCCGTACCTTTGGCTTAGCCCACCAAATTGAACAACTGCGGGCCGCCAACCTGATCCGAGGTGGCAGCCTGGACAATGCCCTAGTCTGTGGCGAAGCGGGCTGGCTGAATCCGCCCTTGCGGTATGAAAATGAGCCAGCGCGTCATAAAATCTTAGACTTAGTTGGCGACTTGGCCCTGCTCGGAACCATTCCGCGCGCCCATTACTTGGCCTACAAAGCCAGCCATCGTCTTCATGGGCAACTGGTGGCCAAACTGGCGGCAATGATTGGCAATAGGTCTTCGATCGAAAGTCGGTCGGCAATTGATTGATCGAACCTTGATCAGTCATCGATCGAACCTTGATCGGAACCCGATCAGCTATGAGTCCTCGACCATCAGCGCTCGCCCAGAGTCCCGCCATTGCTCAGTCAACACCCATCCAATTGCCCAGCAGCGGATAGGCACGCCCATCCCTCACAGGAGTTCGTGACCATCCGTGGTTTTGCCCGCTCGATCGCCCACTGGCCCGTTGTTTAGGTTGCAAAGTCCTATGTCCACTGTTTCTGCTCCAGAACCCGTTGTCACCGCCCAGACCCAGGACACAACCACAACGGATCAGGCCGATCGCCCCGTTGGGCCCACCACCTTCACCGTTGAAGACATTCACCGGCTGCTTCCCCACCGCTACCCCTTCGCCTTGGTCGATCGAATCATCGACTATGTTCCCGGTAAGCGGGCCGTGGGGCTAAAAAATGTCACCTTCAATGAACCCCACTTCCAAGGCCACTTTCCCAATCGCCCGATCATGCCAGGGGTGCTGATCGTGGAAGCCATGGCTCAGGTGGGCGGCGTGGTGCTCACCCAAATGCAAGACAACCCCGGTCAAGGTTTGTTCATGTTTGGGGGCATTGACAAGGTGCGCTTCCGTCGGCCCGTGGTTCCCGGCGATCAACTGATCATGACCGTCGAACTGCTTTGGGTGAAGCAAAAACGCTTCGGCAAAATGCACGGCCGGGCGGAAGTGGAAGGGCAACTGGCCTGTGAAGGCGAGTTGATGTTCTCCCTGGTGGACTAGCGGACTAGTTGACGAACTAGACTTTTCAGCATTGGCTAAACGTATTAGTGTGTCAGGGCAGCGCGATCGCACCGATCCCATGAAAGCAGCGATTCATCCGACGGCGATCGTTCATCCCGACGCAGAACTCCATCCCACGGTGACAGTCGGCCCCTATGCCGTCATTGGCCCCGCCGTTTCGATCGGGGCCGAAACTCAGATTGGCCCCCATGTGATCCTTGACGGTTACACCACCTTGGGGGAACGAAACCAAATTTTTGCAGGAGCCGCGATCGGCACAGAGCCTCAAGATCGCAAATATCAAGGGGCCCTCAGCCAAACGATCATTGGCAACGACAACAAAATTCGCGAATACGTGACCATCAACCGCGCCACCCACGAAGGGGAAGTGACCCAAGTGGGGGACGGAAACCTGTTGATGGCCTACAGCCACGTGGCCCACAACTGCCTCATTGAAGATGGGGTGGTGATTGCCAATGGGGTGGCCTTGGCGGGCCATGTGACGATCGAGTCGCGGGCCACCATTGGCGGCGTGTTGGGGGTTCATCAATTTGTCAAGATTGGCCGGTTGGCCATGGTCGGCGGCATGAGCCGGATCGATCGGGACGTGCCGCCGTTTATGTTGGTGGAGGGCAGCCCCGGCCGGGTGCGCACCTTGAACCGTGTGGGGCTGAAGCGGGCCGGCTATGACGAGCTAGACAACGGCCTGACCACCCAAACCCTGAACAAAGCCTTTCGGATTTTGTATCGTTCTGAGGCCACGCTGGAGCAAGCCCTTGAGGAGCTAATGCTGCTGCCCTCCTGCGAAGCGTTGCAACACTTGATTCGGTTTTTGCAGCAGTCTAAGGCGGGACGGCGGGGCCCGATGACCGGCCGCAAACCCCACCGCAACAGCCATGACTAAATTGGGAACGCCCGATCGCCCTTTGCGGATTTTTCTGAGCACGGGGGAAGTGTCCGGGGACTTGCAGGGGGCCCTGTTGATCCAGGCCTTACAGCGGGCGGCAGCGGCTCGGGGCCAGGTTTTGGAAATTACGGCGCTCGGGGGGCCGCGCATGGCGGCAGCGGGAGCCCGGCTGATTTTTGATACGAGTGCGATCGGTTCGATCGGCCTTTGGGAAGCTCTGCCCTTCGTCATTCCGACCCTGAAGCTCCAATGGCAAACCAAGGCCACCCTCCGCCAGCAACCGCCCGATGTGGCCGTTTTTATTGACTACATTGGCCCCAATTTGACCATGGGCCATTTCTTTAAGCGCCAATTGCCCCAAGTGCCCACCGCTTACTACATTGCGCCCCAAGAGTGGGTGTGGTCTTTGGGCGATCGCAACACCACGCAGGTGGTGGGGCTGACGGATGTGATTCTGGCGATTTTTCCCCAGGAAGCCACCTACTATCAGCGCTACGGAGCCGCCGTGAAGTGGATTGGGCATCCGTTGATCGATCGCTTGGCCCAAGCCCCCGATCGGGCTACCGCCCGCCAACATTGGGGACTGAGCGCCGATGAATTGGCGGTGGTGTTGCTGCCGGCTTCCCGTCGCCAAGAGCTAAAACTCTTGATGCCCAGCCTTTTTGCGGCCGCTCGCCAAGTGCAGGATCATCACCCCAAGGCTCGGTTTTTGATTCCGGTTTCTCTGCCCGCTTACCGACCCGCCATTGAACAGGCGATCGCTGAATTTGGTCTCCAGGCGGAAATTGTCGGTGATAGCTTGCTGGCCATGGCCGCCGCCGACTTAGCCTTGACCAAATCTGGCACGGTGAATTTGGAGTTGGCGCTGTTGAAAGTGCCACAGGTGGTGATTTACAAAGTGAGTCCAATCACCGCTTGGATCGCCCGTCATCTGCTGAAGTTTTCAATTACATTCATGTCGCCGCCCAATTTGGTGGCCGAACAGGCGATCGTCCCGGAATTGATGCAGGAACAGGCCAGCCCCGATCGAATTGCCCAAGAGGCGATCGCCCTGCTGCAACCCGATCGGGCCGCCCAGCTTCAGCAGGACTACCAAGCCATGCGCGATCGGCTCGGGGGCGACGGCGCAACCGATCGGGCAGCCCAGGAAATCTTGAACCTGATTTAAGCGCTCCTAGCTTGCAGAAATGAGGGGCAACAACCGCAGCCTTTAATGCTCGAAAATATTCTCGTATTGCAGCAAATCGAGTTGCACGATCGTTTGAAGAGCCACAAAGCATTGTTGGGCCAACTCCCAACGTTCTTCACGCTGCAACATTGCCATTAGTTTCTGTCGAGCACTGAGCAAATAGCGCACATCATTGGAAGCATATTCCAATTGCGCCACCGATAAATTCACCGCATTTCCCCAATCGGAACTCTGCTGGCGTTTATCCAACTCCACCCCTTCCAGTTCATTAATCAGGTCTTTGAGGCCATGTTTGGGGCTGTAGGTGCGGGCTAATTTACTAGCAATTTTGGTGCAAAAAATGGGGTTCGTGGCAATCTCCAGGTGGTATTGCAACATGGCCACATCAAAACGGGCAAAGTGGAAAACCTTCTCGATCGCCTCATTCTCCAAAAGCTGCTTCAGGTTTGGTGCACCAGTCTGCCCTCGGGCAATTCGCACCACGGCCACTTGCCCCGCCGGATTACAAATCTGTACCAAACAGAGGCGATCGCGCCAGGGTTTAAGGCCCATGGTTTCCGTATCGATCGCCAGGGCAGAGGCTTGGCGATAGTCAGCCAGGGCTTCCGCTGATAAATCTTGTTCAAAAACCTGGAAATTTTCTAGCATTTTCCTCAGAAATCACGGATTAAATGAATGTTAATCGAATTGGCGTTAATTGAATTGAATTGAATTGAATTGGCACTAACCCAATTCCTTGAGTATTCACCCAATTGCAGCCTTTCCCTGAAACCATGGCTACGTCTCATCACAGATGCCATGAATCAGTGATTAGGTGGGCCATGATCACCCCGTGAGGGCACTCAATTCATACTAGCCAGCTTGGTACTCGCCAATTCGAAATTCACAAAATTAGCAATCCCCAAATTAGCATTAACCCAATGGGCAATTCGCAAATTAACATTATTCAATTAGCAGAATTAACTCAATCTAAAGAAATAGCCTGCTCATCCACCCATAAGAGGATCTCTGAAAAGCCAAAATTGCTACTCTGTCCGCTCCAGCGATCGACGTAGACAAGGGGCTTAAGCCCCTTGCCCCCACAACTATTGGTGTTTGGCACAGGCCAAAAGATACTTTTCAAACATCCTCTAAGCGCCTCAAGCTAGCACACAGAGCAAACACCCAGAAATAGCCTGATCCGAATTCCGAAACTCCGGTGCTCGCGCTGGGATCCTGAACAATCAGTCCCTTATGGTTGCGGTTCAACTTCCGGCTGACGGTTAAATAAGGGCTGATTTTTTGGTCTTGGGCCCATGGCGCGGATGAATATCCCTAGAATGGGGGCGTAGTTTTTGCTGCAATCGTCTAGCACGCGCCCCAGTGGTTCAGTATGGATGCTTCGGATAGGGCTGAGAAGGCTGAATCGAACCAAACTGCCAAGCCTTCCTCGGCGGCGGGAGTTGGCCCCCAAGTGTCAAAACGCTCGCGCCCCGATCGCGCTTCAGAGTTGGAAGCTGGCTTGCTGACGGTGATGGGCAGTGCCGAAGTGCCGGAAGCGGTACGCGATGCGAATCAACAGGCGGTGAATGGGCCGGCGCGGCCCCAGGGGCGGCCCTGGCTGGGTATTTTGGGGGGATTGTTGGGTCTTGGGGCGATCGCGGCGGGCGGTTTTGCCTACCTTTGGTCAGTGCGGCAGTTGCCCAATGCCTGGCAAGCACGCTTAGACCAAATGATCGGTAGCACCCCCAGCCCCACGGCTCCCGCCAGCCCTACGCCGGATCCCAACTCCCTGTTGGGCCATTTGCCCTACGAAGAAGCACCCCAATCGGAACTTAGCCCCATTAGTAACGATGGCCAGATGCGATTGCGGCGATCGGCAGCTCGGGCCTATCGCTCCATGGCCGCTGCGGCTCGGGCGGATGGGGTGAATTTGGTGGTGCTGTCGGCGTTTCGCTCCGTGGAACAACAACAGTCCGTGTTTTTTAACATCAAGGCTGCCCGCAACCAAGCGGCTACCAAGCGGGCTGAGGTGAGTGCGCCCCCCGGCTATAGCGAACACCACACGGGCTATGCGGTGGATATTGGGGATGCCAATGCGCCTTCAACCAATTTGAATCAGAACTTTGAACGAACGAGAGCTTTTCGCTGGCTGGCGGATCATGCGGCTCGGTTTAATTTTGAGTTGTCGTTTCCGGAGGGCAATCGTCAAGGGGTGTCCTATGAACCTTGGCATTGGCGCTTTGTGGGCGATCGCAACAGTCTGGAAACCTTCTATAAGGCTCGTCAGCAAGGGGTTGAACGATCGGGGAGTGACCCCGCTGGGACTGAGGTTCCTGAATCTACGCCAACTCCAACCGATCGCCCCAGTTCATCCTCTGAGTCTGATGAGATGGACTCCCCGATCAAGTCGCGTCCTGATGCGGTGGATCAGCAAGATCGCGAAAGCCAGGATTCTCAGGATTCTAATAACTCGCAGCCTAATGACTCGCAGCCCTCTCCTCGCTCTCTGATCGATCGCTCCTAGTCGATCGCTCCCAGTCGATCGCACCTAGATCTTGGGCTTCCGCCCCCCAGGCAAGCGGAATTGCGCCAAGGGACTGAGGGCGCAACCCCAGAAAAAAGCTTGGCGCACCGTGGCAGTCAGCGCGATCGAGGGATCGGCATCTTGGCGCAAGGATCGCAACTTCAGCGATTTGTAGCCATTGGCAACCATAATTCGCAGCGCCAACCCGGGCCAGGCGATCGGGGGGGTAATGATCCGTTTGAGGGCAAACGTAGCCAACCCACAGGCCCGCGCCAGGCGAATGAGATAGGCGAGATCGAGTCGCCAAGCGGGAATTTGGTGATGGGTTTTTAGGCGGGGTGCAAACCAAATTTCCCAGCCCGCCCGCGCCAGATACAGCAAGGGTTCATAATCATCCCCCTGCACGAAGCGGCCGGCTAATTTCCCGCTTAATTGGGGTTCCGGGGGCACAGTGGCTAACCAAGCAGCTCGATTGACAATCAACGCCGCAGCGGGCGGGAGACGCAACTGCTGAGCCAGGAAGGGGCCGGGGCGATCAGCAAACTCAGGATAGCTACGAATGGCTAAATAGCCTTCCAAGTCACGCAGGGCCGGCGGCGGGTCGATCGCGTAGGCTCCCAAGACCTTGCCCCCAAAGGCCCCGACCTGAGGATGAGCCTCCGCAAAGGCGATCGCCTCCCGTAGCCAGTCCGGTTCCGGCCAGTTGTCATCATCCAAAAAGGCCACCCAAGGGGCCACCGTCAACCGCACGGCCCGTTGTCGGGCAAAGGCGGCTCCCTGGCGTGGTTCTTGGCTGATATGTAAAGGGCAGCGGTTCCAAGTTTGTTGAATTTGGCGCAGTTGGGCGATCGTACCGTCACTGCTGTTGTTGTCGATCGCCCAAATTTCCCACCGCAAACCGGGCGGAATCTCCAGAGCTTGGAGCCGATCAAACAGGGCAGGCAGTCGATCGGCTCCGTTGTAAATCGGAATCGCGATCGCAATTTGGGGAGTCAAGGGCTGCGACGAGCCGGCCGCCCGTTGGGCCGCACGGGCAATGACTTGGCGATCGCCCCGTTGCTCTCGATCGCGAAACCAGCGACCCATCACCCAAGGACTGGTTAGGGTGCTGATCAGGAGCGATCGCTCGCAAACCAACACCGGATCTTGCGATCGCCAACCCCCCGGATGTTGCAGCCACCAGCTCAACAACCGACGCAAATCCGACAAACCATAGAACCACAGGATCAGGAATCGGCGCGATCGATCCACCCGCAACAGCCGCACCACATAGCGACTCCAGCCAATTCCCTGAGCAAAGGAGCGGAGATAATCGGCCGTGAAGCGAGTTACCGGCAGCCGGTGACTGAGGCGCAAGGCGGGGCAATAGGCCACAGAGTAGCCCGCTCGTTGGAGATAGACCAGCGCTTCCAGATCTTCGGAAGTGAGCCAGGTGTCTCCCGTTCGCCCGCCCAAAATTAACCGAGGTGGCACGGCCGCCAGCCAAGCGGCCCGACGCACCACCAACCCCGCCGAAGGCGGCAACAGGCCGCGCCCTGGCTCATACACAAACGGCCGATCGCCCCGATCGACAATGGCAAAGAGCGATCGAATCCGTGCAAATCCCACCGGCTCCGGCCCCTCCAAAACCGGCAGGATGCGCCCCCCAAAAGCCCCCACCAGGTTTCGATCGACCCAATCACCCTGGGCAAACTGCCACACCCGAGCCACCCAATCGGGATCCGGCACGGTGTCATCATCCAAAAAAGCCACCCAAGCCGCACCCGATCGCGCGATCGCCCGCTGCCGGGCAAAGGCCGCGCCCTGTTGTGGCTCTTGATCCCAATGAATTCGAGGCGATCGAGCTTGGAAGGCAGCCACCACCTCCCGGGTGCGATCGTCGCTATTGTTGTCAATCACCCAAATTTCCCAGTCGATCGCCTGGGTTTCCACCTGGGCCAACAACGCCTCCAGAACGATCGGCAGGCGATCGGCCCCGTTATAGGTCGGAATCGCAACAGTCAGCACAGAATTGGATTAGGAAGTTCTCAATTCAATACATTTG
The DNA here is from genome assembly GCF_014696485.1 of Limnothrix sp. FACHB-1083. Taxonomy (NCBI): domain Bacteria; kingdom Bacillati; phylum Cyanobacteriota; class Cyanophyceae; order Pseudanabaenales; family Pseudanabaenaceae; genus Limnothrix; species Limnothrix sp. FACHB-1083. The sequence continues at coordinate 27,943 of NZ_JACJQD010000005.1, forward strand.
GCCATGGACTGAACTCGAACATCCGGAAAATGGCCCATTAACCTGCAATTGGCAATCGGCCGCACCACCATGCCTAGGGGTCAATCCAGCGCCTAACCCCGAAAAGCATGAATGGCCGCTTCCACATCCGACCACTCCGCCGGGCCCCGATCGGGTTTCACAGGGTAGTGCTCAGAATCGCGGGTGATGGCAAAAGTCCGCTTTGGCTCAACCGGCGGCCCATCATAGTCGTGCTGCACTTCGATAAAAACCCCGATTTCCTGAACAATGCCTTTGAAATAGCGCAGCGCAAAATCTAAAGACACGCCATGACGATGCAAATCAACCAACACATCGGTTGGAATCACATAGCAAATTTCCCGCAACAACCAACGCGCCTTGAGCGTCGCTTCCCAAAATGAGTAATGAGCAACGCAGAGGTGTAGGTAGTGATCCTCGTTGATATATTGTCGATGCCCAATTAAGGATGCGGAATTAGACCAGTTGTATGGAGTCCAGATCTCTAATTGTGCACCTGAAATGCAGATGCGACTAATTTCAGGAAAGAGATGTCTAGTCCAGTCATCATCTTGAATATTTTGAAGAAAATGTGATGAATAGACGTAGTTAACGCTACTGTCAGGAAGAGGAATGCTGTCAACGGTTAAGTTAAGAACATAATCAACACCTGGTTGTCGAGTGATATCAACCCCAATCGTTCCTTCCCGTTTGCAACTGCCGCAGCCTAGATCCACTCTAAACGGACTTAATTTTCTTGAGGTTAACCCCACTTGAGTCATCATGATTAAGACGCAGCAAAAGGATTTACTAATGTTGAAATGGTCTGGATACAGTCGAGCACAGAAACCCAAATTGAGTAGTAATTCAAAACGCTGTCAACATGATGACTTTCCGAACATTCTCTCCATTTCTCTAGATTTTGTTCGCTCTGCTGTTAACTCTGCTTCAGAAGGGCGCTCAAACACGAAATATTTCCCTGGCTGGTCATGATACTTGTGCTCGGCAGTGTAGGGCATGTCTGGCCGATGCTGGATGCTAGAGTAATGCGTAATAATAGTTGGGCGAAGAATTTCCGAGTCTTTTGGATAGCTTCCGCGATGTAACAGCCATCCATGCCAGATCAGAACATCTCCTTTTTTCCCACACCAAGTCACAGGTTTAATGCCCTTGCGGGGTATTTCTTCCTCGTAAAGAGGAGTGAGAATTTTTTCAGAATGGGAAGGCCAAGCTGGATCATCCCGTAGATCAGGCGGCAGCGCTGCTAGAATTCTTTCTCTACGACAAACTTCCCAGCGATGAGAACCGGGCACAAACTCAAAAGGCCCGGCATCTGGATGGATGTAATCGAGCGCAAACCAAACTCCTGCATAGTGAGCATTGACTCCTACAGGATTTAAATAGTCATCTTGATGCCAATTTCGCTCAGTTGACTTCCAGTTGGTCAAGTTCAGGTGCATGGCCATCTCATAGCCAATTAATTCCTGAAGCTTATGTAATAGAGGTGGATACAAGCAAAGATCTTTGATCTCATCTACTTCCAAGTAAGGAGTAGGACTGAAGTAGCCGATTTTGTTGACTCCTAGAATTTCTTGAGTGAAGCGCTCACAATATCGATCAATCAGATCGTGAGGAATGAGATTTTCAATGATGAGGTAGCCATATTTGCGCCAATATTCTTGGTCAGGAGTCAAATTAGGAGGGGCAACGACGCGATCGAGCGGAGGGCGCTCTGAGTCGGGTACAACATCTGTGAACTGGCTGAGACTATATTTCATGAAAGAAGTCTTAAGTGTAGGTCAGCAGTCGACACGCTCAGTGTATATCACTTAAAGCGTGCATAGTTCGAAATCGTGAAGATTTCTTCATTCAGTCTGATTACGGTGAGTTTTAGAACAGTCATAACATTCATTAGCAAAAATGAGTTATGCAGCTCGATCAAGCTAGAAGATTACAGGCTTGTGGCTTGTGGCTTGTGACTGGTTAGTGGACTGATTTTTCTGAGGTTCAGGGTAGTGGCTACTTTCGCCAACTACGTCCGTCAGTGGTGCATTCCAGCAAAAAACATTTTCATCAAAATCTCGAATTTTTTGTGCCAAAATTGCAACACCAGCATAACCCCTGTGCAGAGGGAGGTCTAGGCACTCTAGTGGATTCTCCATATACATTCGTACTGGTGAAGTCATAGAGCATGAGAGGACTCTAAAGCCAACTGCCTCAGAGAAAAGGGCTTTCATTCCTTCACTAGAGAATCGCCAGAAATCCCATGGCATCTCATGGATAGGCCATGCTGGGTGAGTTGCATGGAAAGTAATACCACCGGGTTTCAGTAGGCGGTTAATCTCTAACGCAACCCGCCAAGGCATTGCCAAGTGTTCGAAAACTGATCCTGAGAAAATGGCATCAAATTTTCGATCACCAAAATAGCTTGCGAGTCGGTGAGCATCTCCAACAACGTCTGTATTTTCATCTTTGTAGTAATCAAAGCCTGTATATGATTTTGCTTGTTGAAAATGAATTCGCTGACTTTGAGATCCTGGTGAAACAATCCGAGAACCAATTTCTAGAACATCTAAATGGTTGTCATTGACAATTTTTACAAACTGGTCAAAGAGATTTTGCTCTCCTTCTTGAGGCTGGAGTTCGTCTCTATGGTTGGGTTTGTCTAGGCTGTAAGGGACTTGCCAAATATAGTTGCCACGATCACTCTTTAACTGAAGCTGGAACCGCTCTGGCTGGTTTTTCTTAAAACAGGCAGTGAAGCCACAATTTTCAGGTGGAGAATACTGCTTCAACGAGCTTGCGATGTCCTTGCGACTATGCCAGGAAAATTCATGAATCTCAGCCTGAGGCATAGTTAGGTTTATTTCATGAACTGCACTGTCCTTTCCTACAACCCACCCTCTGACCCAATACCACAATCCCTCTGACCAGGAGATGTCGATTCCAATAATGCAATTCTCGGTTTCATAGACTGCCATAGGGTACTGCTCGACTCTGAAGATTAGTCAAAAACTAGGCGCTATCATATCACCATCTTCAATAAGCATGATTGCTGGGAGCTGGCTCAGTAAGTATGATCCTTATGATCTTAAAGACAATACCTGGGCAACAAGGCATCAGGAATAATGGGACTCACGCTCTTTCTTATTGACCTGATCGCCCGGGGAGAGTTGCTGAAGCGGCAAATGACCCGATAGGGTTGTGTTGCTTTGTTGATCGCCTGTTTTAGCACCCCTTTGCCATGATTGCTTCTGCCTTTGCCGAATCGGAGCTATTTCCCCAGGATCGGGCCCAGATGGGCCGTGCCGTGGACTATTCGGGCGCACAAAATTTGACTCAGGTGTGGGTGCGGGCGGCCCAACGCTTTGGCACGTTGCCGGCCCTGCGCGATCGCCACTCGTCACCAGCGCTGGAGCTAAATTTTGCGGAACTGCTGGAATATCTGCAAACGTTTGCGGCGGGACTGCAAACGCTGCTGAGTCCTGAGGATGCCAGTGCGCGGGAGGAGGCGGGATTGGTTGTGCCGCCTCGGGTTGCGCTGTTTGCGGACAATAGTGCTCGGTGGTTTGTGGCGGATCAGGGCACGATGGCGGCAGGGTTTGCCAATGCGGTGCGGAGTTCTTTGGCGGAAACGGAGGAGTTGCGCTACATCCTGGCGGACAGTGAGGCGCGGCTCTTGATTGTTGAGAATCAAAAGACGTTGAATCGGTTAGCCGATCGCCTGGGAGATTTGCCTTTGGTGGCGATCGTGTTGTTGTCGGATGAGGAGCCGGTGCGATCAGGCGCGATCAGGGATGATATCTTGCTTTTGAATTTTTTGGCGTTGCTGGAGCGGGGACGCGATCGCCTGAAAACTCACCCCTGGCAACCGCCCCAACAGGATCCAAAAACCCTAGCCACGCTGATCTATACCTCCGGAACCACGGGGCAACCGAAAGGGGTGATGTTGTCCCATGGGAACTATCTCTATCAGCTCAGTGCATTCCGGACGGTGGTGGCTCCTCAAGCGGGCGATCGGGTGTTGACCCTGCTGCCCACCTGGCACTCCTTTGGCCGCATCGGGGACTATTACTTGCTCTGTCAAGGTTGCGTTTTGGTTTACACCAACATTCGCCAGCTCAAGGCCGATCTGAAAACCCATCGGCCTCAATACATGATGGCGGTGCCGCGTCTTTGGGAGTCAATTTATGAAGGGGTGCAAAAGCAATTCCAATCCCAACCGGCCAGTACCCAAAAAATTGCCCAAACCTTTTTGGGGTTCAGTGAGCGCTACGTGCGGGCCAAGCGCCGCTGGCAAGGGCTGGAGTTGCGATCGAAACCGGCGGCGGGTTTGGAAAAATTGTTGGCGGGGGCACGGGCGATCGCCCATTGGCCGCTGCACCGCTTGGGCGATCGACTGGTGTATCAAAAAATTCGGCAGGCCACCGGGGGCGAGCTGCAATATGCCATCAGTGGCGGCGGTTCCTTGGCAACCCACCTGGAAATGTTCTTTGAAATTGTGGGGGTGAATGTGCTGGTGGGCTATGGCCTGACGGAGACTTCCCCGGTGCTGACGGTGCGGCGCAACTGGCGAAATTTGCGGGGAACTTCTGGGCTGCCGCTGCCGGCCACGGAGCTGCGAGCGGTTGATCTTGAAACCCGCCAGCCGCTCCCGGTGGGCGACAAAGGCCTAATTGTGGCCCGGGGCCCACAGATTATGGCGGGTTACTTTGGCAAACCGGAGGCAACGGCGAAGGCGATCGACTCGGAAGGCTGGTTTGATACGGGAGATTTGGGTTGGCTGTCGCCGATCGGGGACATCACCATCACCGGGCGGGCTAAGGACACGATCGTCCTGACCAATGGGGAAAATATTGAACCCCAGCCGATCGAGGATGCCTGCATTCGCAGTCCCTACATCAGCCAAGTTGTGTTGGTGGGTCAAGACCAAAAGACGCTCGGGGCTTTGATTGTGCCCAACCAGGAGGCGATCGCCGCTTGGGCCGCAGAACAGGGGCTTGATTCGGTAGATCTCCAAAGCGATCGGGTACAGGCCTTGATTCGAGATGAGTTGGCACGGGAAGTGAAAAATCGCCCCGGCTACAAAGCCGAGGAACGGATCAGCACCTTTCGTTTTTTGGCGGAACCCCTGTCGATCGAAAATGGTCTGTTGACCCAAACCATGAAAGTGCGGCGAAATGTGGTGTTTGAGCGGTTTGCAGACCTGATTGCCACCATGTTTGACGGCTAGCCCCCTAGGGCGATCGCAGCCTCGGCCAAGGGCCGATTCCTTGGGTTGAGATCGCCCTTGAAACAGGATTCAGAAACCAGATTGCTTAGAAACCAGATTGCTTAGAAACCAGATTGATGTTCCAGGATCCAGCCTTGTTCAAACATTTCCTTGGGCGGGCCGCCTTGCTCTCCGTGCTGCTCTGTACCGGCGGCGTGGCCCTGGCGGGCGATCGGGCTGTGCTGCCGGATTCAACCAAACAACCGATTCAGGTCAAGGAACGGCGAGTGGAGCTTGTCCCGATCGCGGATCTGTTAGCCAATCCGCAACGGTGGGTCGATCGACTCATTGAAGTGCAGGGCCGTTTGCAACCCAGCCCGAATCCACAAGGGGCGATCGGCTGTACCCGCATGGCCTGTCCTTTTCCCAGCAGCGCCCAGCCCGGTGACCAGCGAGATTGCAATCGCTGCCAAGGGCCCGCCGGATTGCGAGCGGGGTCTCAATGGCTAGCCCTTAGCAATTTGCGGTGTACGGGCGTTGAACAACTGACCTTGCGCCCGGGCGGTCAGGTCGATCGCACCATTCGTTGGGAAAGTGCCCGACTTGAGGATCAAGCCTGGAGCCTCGATCGGTCTTACAGTACCGTGGGGACGTTGCGGCGCAGCACTGGCCCCGGAGCCGATCGCACCCAATACGAATTTGAAATTCGATCGCTCACCGTTCTGGGTCGAGGTTCTTCTGAGCCAATCCCCGGCCTGTGGTAGCACCAATCAAGCTATTAAAGCCATTGAAAAAGGCCATTAAAAAAGCGAGATCATCTCAAAGGACGACCTCGCTCAGAATTTAATTGGAATTCAATTGGAATGCAAATTGGTTGGCAAATTTAGCGATCGACCGATCCCATAATCACGTCGATGCTGCCCAGAATCGCCATGATGTCCGCCACCTTCACGCCCTTCAGCAAGTGCGGCAGGATTTGCAAATTGGTGAAGTCCGGAGCCTTGATCTTGAAGCGCCAGGGGAACACATTGTCATCACCCACGATGAACACACCCAGTTCGCCCTTGCCGCTTTCGAGGCGCACATAATGTTCGCCCTTGGGAATTTTGAACGTGGGAGCCAGCTTCTTGCCAATGAATTGATAATCAAAGCCGTTCCATTCGGACTTTGGCCCGCCCAGCATCCGTTGGGCTTCCAGGTTTTCGTAGGGGCCGCCCGGGATCTGATCCAGCGCTTGCAAGAGCATCTTGTTCGACTCGCGCATTTCCCGCACCCGCACCAGGTAGCGAGCGAAGCAGTCGCCGCCGGTTTCCCACTGCACATCCCAGTCCAGTTCGTCGTAACACTCGTAGTGGTCAACTTTCCGCAAGTCCCACTTCACGCCCGAACCACGCAGCATGGGGCCCGAGAGACCCCAGTTGATTGCTTCTTCGCGGCTGATCGTGCCAATGCCTTCCACGCGGCGGCGGAAAATCGGGTTATTGGTGATCAGTTTTTCGTATTCGTCGATTTTGGGCGCGAAGTAGTTGCAGAAGTCGCGGCACTTGTCGATCCAACCGTAGGGCAAGTCAGCGGCCACGCCGCCCATGCGGAAATAGTTGTTGTTAATCAGGCGTGCGCCAGTGGCGGCTTCCCACAGGTCATAGATCATCTCCCGTTCGCGGAAGATGTAGAAGAAGGGGGTTTGCGCACCCACATCGGCCAGGAAGGGGCCAAGCCACAGCAGGTGGTTGGCGATTCGGTTCAGCTCCAGCATGATCATGCGGATGTAGCTGGCGCGGCGGGGCACTTCAATGCCGGCGAGCTTTTCGGGAGCGTTAACCGTGATTGCTTCGTTGAACATCCCGGCGGCGTAGTCCCACCGACTGACGTAGGGCACGAACATGATGTTGGTGCGGTTTTCGGCGATTTTCTCCATGCCGCGATGGAGATAGCCAATGACGGGTTCGCAGTCGATGACGTTTTCGCCGTCGAGGGTGACGATGAGCCGCAACACGCCGTGCATGGACGGGTGATGGGGGCCCATGTTCACGACCATCGGTTCGGTTTTGGTTTCAATCCGGGTCATAGGATCGATCGGTCTCCGTTGGTGGTTGCACTGGGCATCGCGTGTGGGCGATCGCCGCGTTAAACAAGTCGGTGGCTGGGCGCACGACCGGTGGATGGCGATGGAACACCGCTTGCCATTATCAACCGAAATTGCGGCGGACTGGCGGATCAGTGGGGAGCGATCGATTGTTTTTTGTTTGATCGCCCATAATCGCGGTTGCCGGTCATGGCAATTACGATGGCAATTACGATGGCAGTTATGGGTGAGTTGCCCATCATCACCCCGCTGGACTCCTCTTTGAACTCCTCTTTGGACTCCTCATCGGTCATTGGTCTTAATCAATCCTGCTTAATTCTGGTTCATGCTGATTAATCCTGCTGGATCTTGATTCTGCTCAATTCTGGTTAATGAATTCTGGTTAATGTTTGATGCCTGATGCCTGAGGAATCGCAAGGGCCATGGGACAATGAAGCGACAGAAATTCAAAAGCGCCCCTTCAGGACTTGATCCATGGCTAATAGTTGGTGGGAAATCAACATTCGCTGCCACCCATTACTCGAAGACACCGTTTATTGGCGAACTCAAGATTTTGGTTGCCGAGGCACCTCTAGCCAATATAAAGGCAAGAATTGTTTGATTTCCGCCTATTTGCCCCAAGAGCAGGCGCAACTCTTAGATCTTTCTGCCCTGGCGCTTTGGTTGCGCCAAGATGCCATTTTGGCCAATTTGCCTGAACCAACGGTCAAATGGAATTTGATTGATGAAGAGGACTGGTCGAGCAGTTGGAAAGAACATTGGCAGCCGCAAGAAGTGGGCGATCAGTTCTTGATTTGTCCGGCTTGGTTGGATGTGCCGGAAGCGGGTAAGCGGGTAGTGGTGCGTTTGGATCCGGGGGTTGCCTTTGGCACGGGGGCCCATCCCACAACGCAACTCTGCATGGAATCGATGGAGATGCGCTTTGACGGCCAGCCCACGGAGCAGATCGTTGCAGACATTGGTTGTGGATCGGGAATTTTGGCGATCGGGGCGTTGTTGGTGGGGGCCAAAACTGCCTACGCGGTGGATATTGATCCCCTATGTTTGCGGGCAACCCAAGAAAATATTTCGCTGAACCATATTCAGCCCGATCGGGTTCATCTGGAGCAGGGATCTTTTGAGAAGTTGCAAGAGATGTTGGGCGATCGCAAAGTGGATGGCTTTTTCTGCAACATTTTGGCGGAGGTAATTGTGGATTTGATTCCGCAATTAGAACAAATTAGCCATCAAAAGACTTGGGGAGTGTTGAGTGGCATTTTGTTAGATCAAGCCAAGGCCATTTCTGACACGTTGGAACAAAGTGGTTGGATTGTGGCCACGTTGTGGAAGCGTCAGGAATGGTGCTGTATTAATGTGCGGCGATCGTAAAGAATTTGATCGCGGATTTGATCGCAGATTTGATCGCAGATTACAGGTGGCTTTGGGCTGCGCAAAGTCGGGTAATTTGGCGCTTGGGACCCACGGAAACCAAGTTGCAACTGAGGCGATCGCCCTGGCCCACTTGGCTCAATTGTTGTTTGCCCGCTTGCCAATGGCTGGCCATTTGGTTGAACCAGCGCCCGGCCAGGTTTCCAGATCTGGCGGAGGCCACATCTTCAACGGTGGCCACCGCGATCGACCCCAACAAAACCATGCTCGCGATTTGAATCAGACGCTTCATAAAAACGGGCACTCCAGCGGATCGTAGCCAGAAATTGAATTCACTCAACAACACCAGCCGATCGGGGTGATTGTGCTGCGATGTTCATGGGTTGCGGCGCTCAGCGTTGAATCGCAGGATCGCTCAGCCTGACCCCACAGCCCGATCCCTGCAACACCGCTGCTACAGCCTTACTGTTGAATATGCCCTGCAACGGGACGATCGCTTCAGGTAGAAGGCCAGTTTAACAACTGCGTGAAGGTTCTGCTGCAAAACGGCTTAAAGACTTGCTTAAAGCCTTGATTCAAGTCTTGATTCAAGTCTTGATTCAAAAATTTGCTGAAATCTTGATTTAGAGTTTTAGTTCTGGCTGAGCTTGGCTGAACGGCAACTCAGCGTTAATGGTATCAATTTGTTGTTGTTCGTATTGGTTAATTTCATCAATATAGGTTCGCAAAATCCGATCGAGCCGGGGGTGATAAAGCCGGTGCAGGCTGTGGTTGGGGGTTGCCGGGAATCCGCGCCGCCGTTTGTGTTGCCCCCCTGCGCCGGGGTCAAAAAGTTGAATTCCGTGAGCGATCGCCCAGTCGATCGGCTCGTAATAACAGGCATTGAAGTGCAGATGGTCAATTTCTCGCGTGCAACCCCAATAGCGACCGTAGAGTCGATCGCCCTTGGTGATGCAAAAGGAGAGGGCGATCGGGTGGCGATCGTCACCGTGGGCATGGGCCGTAAACAACACCACGCGATCGGCTAATTGATCGGCCAAATCCACAAAAAACTTGCGCGTTAAATATTGGCTGCCGCCCCAAAACTTCTCGCAAGTGCTGCTGTAAAAATCATAAACCTTGGAAAAATAGCCGTGGGGAATTTGTGAACCCTGCCAGGTTTTGAACTCCAAGCCACTATTCACCATGGACTTTCGCTCGCGCTTAATATTGCGGCGCTGATTGGCGTTGAAGCTCGCTAGATAATCTTCAAATGTTTGATAGTTATTACTTGTCCAAATGTAGCTGTGATGTTTCCAGGTAATGAAATCGCCCAAGGATTCCATGAGTTGTTGCCATTGGGGATCCACGAACAGAAAATGACAGCCAGACACATGATGTCGGCTACAAAAATGATCGATCGCCCCCAGCATCATTTCAGTGATTGCCCGTTCATCTTCAGCAGAGTCGATTAAAAATCGATAGCCTTCCGCTGGCGTAAAAGGGGTCATTCCTAACAGCTTAGGATAGTAATCAACCCCTAGGCGATAGGATAAATCTGCCCACTGCTGGTCAAACACAAATTCGCCATAACTGTGTCCCTTGAGATAGAGGGGAGCTGCGGCCACCAACTTTCCCGATCGGCGCACAACCAAGTGGGATGGCAACCAACCTTCCTGCGGAATTGCGCTGCCCGATGTTTCCAAATTATTCAACCAAGCCCATTCCAAAAAGGGGGTTTTTAGGGGTTTGGCTAATGCATCCCACTCCTGCGGACTCAGATCCGCCATCCGACTAACCCAAGAAAGTTCGTAGGCAATTTGTTCGGTGGTTGCGGTTTGGGCCATGGTTCACAGGGCGATCGAGGGGGGCTGATCTGTTCAAAATGATGCGCAATCGGTGCTGATAGGTCAACGGCAGCGCTTTCGATACCCTAGCGCGATCGCCCTAGGCTTTCAAGGCAAGTGAGACAAATGACAAAACCCCGGAAGGCGGAGCGGCATCCATCTTTCGGGGCTTTCTCACCGGAGGCGATCGGCTTTCCTCAAATGATTAGAGGTCACTGAAGATGACTGGCGATTGCTTGAAATGACTTGAGATTACTTGAGAGCCGTTTTGGAATTGTTGGATGATGACTTCTTCCAAAAACCTGTCCAACGCCGCCACAGGGCACGAACAACTTTCCATTGATCGATCGCATGGGCAATCACAAACACCAAAAAGCTATAGGAAAACCAAAAGTGTAAGCCACGCCCCAAATCCACCATTTCAGCATTTTGGGGAAACAGCTCCGGCACAACAATGCCAAAAAACTTGACATTATTAGGCCTCACGGAATTAGACAGAAAAATGCCCGTGACTGGAACCACAATCATGAAGATATAGAGGCTGCTGTGCAATAGAAACACGCGCCACCAATGGGTGGACAGTTTAGGCAGCCGACGGGAATATTTTCGCCACCAAACTCGGAACAACAACAGCACCCGTCCCAACAACAAACCAATGGTTAAAATCCCGATCGACTTGTGGAAATCATAGAAACCGGGGCGAAAGGAAACCTCGCGCGGCAGTTGCGCCATGAAGGTTCCTCCCACAAACAAAATGAGATAGGCCAGCGCCATCCACCAATGCAAGGACATCAAATTTTGGAAGGCATTGTTGAGGCGGCGTTTGGGTGGAGCAACCTGGGCAGAATCAGCCATGACGTTTGGGAGTTGGTCATCATTAATTAGCCATAATCATAACGAGTACATATTAAATTGTGGGTACTCGCAGCCACTTGGGGGGATTCAGCCAAACCGGTTGGGCATCGTCGGAGCGATCGCCATCCACGGCGCGGCCCATAAGGGGAAACAGCGCGGTAGCATAGAGTGCGCCAAAGTGTGCGACACAATGCACACCCAAAACTTCAAAATCTGTCGGCTCGATCGCCCCTTCCTATGGCTGAAAACTGGTTGGAATCCTTGGTTTGGACGGACTACCGCGTGGCGGTTTTGTTTACCGTTTTGATACCGCTAGGGCTGTTGCTGTGGGCGCTTGTGGCCAAGGCCGACGCGCTGCAAAAGCTGATGGTGATCTATTGGCGGGTTTCGAGCCTGCTGGCCATCACGGTGTATTTGATGATTGGCTCTTTGCCCGTGAGCTTTGTGGCGGCGCTGGGGGCGCGGGTGTTGATTCCGCTGGGGCTGTGGTTCTGGGTCGATTTAAATGAAGAAATTGACGACCAACCCCAAGGGCGGCTGAAGTTTGCGTTTAAGGCTTGGCGCTGGGCCATGACCATTTACTGCGCGATCGGGACGGTGGCGCAGGTGTTGACCTTGCCCTGTGCCCTGAAACCCAGCGAAGTGCTGGTGAAGGATGCGGCTTGTCGTGTTTGGTTGGAACCCACTTGGCTCTATCGGGAATATTTCCACAACAACACCAATCCCAGTTTTCTGGGCGTGTTGGGGGTTTTAGGCTTGGCGATTTATGTCATTTATTTGGCCTATTTTGTGGTGTTCCGGTTGGGCAAACAGGGGCGATCGGCAACGGGGATTTAGGGTTGGTGATTGAAGCCCTGTAATTGAAACCCTAGGATCTTGATGTTTCCGTTGCCAAATCTTGAGGGCAAGGGACTAACCGTTCTGGCCCGGGGCGATCGGGACTTGGATTGGGATTGAGATTGGGATTGGGATCTGCGAGGCGATCGCCTAATCTTCCACAAATTGCCGCATGGGAATTTCAATCAAAAAGCTAGTTGAATGATTCAACTCCGATCGACAAGTTAACCGGCCGCCATGCCTTTCCACCACAATCTGTTGGGCAATGGACAGACCCAAACCGGTTCCCTTGCCCACATCTTTGGTGGTGAAAAAAGCATCAAACAAATTTCGTTGCACCTCAGGGGCAATTCCGGGCCCATTGTCCGTAATCACAATCTGCACCGTTTCGGGATCGGCCAAGGTGGTGGTGATGGCAATTTGCGGCGGTTCCCGATCGCCCCGTTTGTCCTCATCGATCGCGTCGATCGCATTGGTCAGCAAATTCATAAACACCTGGTTCATTTGCCCCGCGTAACACTCAATGGGGGATAACTCGCCGTAGTGTTTTTGAATCTGAATCGCTGGGCGTTGATCCGTGGCCTTCAGTCGGTTGCTCAAAATCATCAGCGTGCTATCCAAACCTGCGTGAATGTCTACGCTTTTCACCTCCGCTTCGTCCAGCCGCGAAAAGGTGCGCAAGGACAGAACAATTTCTCGAATGCGATCGGTTCCCACCCGCATTGATTTCAACAGTTTGGGCAAATCTTCCTGCACAAACGTCACATCAATTTCGTCCGCCAGCTCCAAAATTTCCGGCGTGGCCTTGGGAAAGGCCAATTGATAGGCAACCAACAACGCCAACACATCTTGCACATAGTTGCAGGCATGTTCGAGGTTGCCGTGAATGAAATTCACCGGATTATTAATTTCGTGGGCCACCCCCGCCACCATTTGCCCCAAACTGGACATTTTTTCCGTTTGAACCAGTTGTGTTTGGGCTTTTTTCAGCACCGTCAGGGCTTCCGATAGTTGGGCGGTGCGTTGTTTCACCCGCTGCTCCAAATCCTTGGCCAAGTCTTGCAGGGCGGCTTCGGCGGCCTCGCGATCGCGCACTTCCTGCTGAAGTTGCAGGTTTTGGTTGTCTAACTCCTCCTCAGCCAGTTCGCGGCTCTCATCGGTCAGCACCCACCACCAGACCGCGATCCCCGACAAAACCAGCAACATCGCGTACAAAACCCCAAAGGTTTCCAGCAGCGGCATTGATTCAGCATCGGGTTGCGCGAGGGGCAACTCCGCGATCGGCCCGAGAGTATAAACCAGCGCAAAAATTGCCCCCAGCAGGGCTGCCATGGCCGCAAACAGCCCCAAAAAACGCACCATCCGCTTGCCCAACCGCAAAGACAGGCGATCGCCAAAAATGGCCTGGGCCACAATTGCGGCCAAGCGCACCTGCTCACCCACGGAGGGCTTGCAGGAATCATGACAATGGGCATCCAGACTGCAACAGAGGGAGCAGATGTGGCCATCGTAAACGGGACAAAAGGCCAAATCCGATGGCTCATACTCGTTGTCACAAACGCAGCAACTGACCAGGGTGGCGGCCGGAAAATTCAAGCGCACTTCATTGGGACGCGCGATGTAGTAGCGGCCTTGGGTTGCCCAGGCGATCAACGGCGACAGGCCGAAAGCAATCCCCAGGGCCAAAAACGGCGCATAGGCCCGCAGTGTTTCCCCAAAAAGCCCCACAAAAGCCACCATGGCAATGACCGAAGCCACCACCATCGAGCCAAATCCCACGGGGTTGAAGTTGTAAAGATAGGCGCGTTTAAACTCAACGTAGGACGGGCTGAGCTTGAGGGGTTTGTTAATCACCAAATCCGCCACGATCGCCCCAATCCAAGCGATCGCCACGTTGGAATAGAGGCCCAACACGGCCTCTAGGGTTTCAAAAACCCCCAACTCCATCAACAGCAGGGCGATCGACACATTGAACACCAACCACACCACTCGCCCGGGGTGGGAGTGGGTGAGCCGCGAAAAGAAATTTGACCAGGCCAGGGATCCCGCGTAGGCGTTCGTGACGTTGATTTTGATTTGGGAGATGATCACGAAAAACACCCCCACCGTCAGCACCACTTGGGGATCGTCAAAAACGGTGGCGAATCCGGCCAGATACATTTGAATTGGCTCCTTGGCCTTAGCAAAGGAAGCCCCATGCTCGATCGCCAAAGTGGCCAAAAAGGCCCCGCCCAACTGCTTGGCTGCTCCCAGCACAATCCAACCGGGCCCCGCCGCCAACACCGCTAACCACCAGCGAATCCGATTGTTGGGGCCACATTCCGGCAAAAAGCGGAGATAGTCTACCTGTTCGCCCAACTGGGCAATGAGCGAAAAAGAAACGGTGGCCGCCGCGCCAAACAGCAAGGGATCAAAGGCGGCTCCGCTGGGGGAGTTTCCGGCAAAGTGCAGCCAGCGATCGAGGGCGGCCGGCTCCTTGAGGCCCACAAACACAAAGGGCAACCCCATCAAAATCAGCCAAATTGGTTGCGTCCAAAACTGCAACCGCTCGATCGCCGTGATGCCATAAAACACAATCGGCAGCACCACCAAAGAGCAAAGGATATAGCCCAACCACAGGGGAAGATGCCAATAAAGCTCTAAGGCTTGGGCCAGGATTGCCGCTTCCAGCGCAAAGAAAATGAAAGTGAAAGAGGCGTAAATCAGCGAGGTAATGGTTGAGCCAATGTAACCAAAGCCTGCGCCCCTGGTGAGCAAATCAATATCGACATTGTATTTGGCGGCGTAATAGGAAATGGGAATTCCAGCTAGGCCAATCAGCAGCCCTACCACCAAAATTGCCCAAAAAGAATTGCTGAATCCATAGCTAATCACTAAAGATCCACCGATCGCTTCCAGGGCCAGGAAGGAAATTCCTCCTAAGGCCGTATTGGCAACTAAAAACTCCGACCACTTCCGAAAAGACTGGGGTGCATAGCGAAGGGAATAGTCCTCGATCGTCTCGGTGGCGACCCAAGCGTTATACTCTCGACGCTTCTGCACAACCTTTTTGCGGGGCATATACGGGGTCGTCATAGCAGGTCAAAAAGATGACAGAATGGAGCAATTCATATACGGAGACGATTTGAATTTCCTTGAGCGGGAAACCAATCGATTGCGTTGGTTGCCGAAAACGGGCGATCGCGGCAATGGGCAGCAATTATGAATAACCATGAATTTCATGGATTTATGGCTAAAGCCGGGTTACACCAAATTAGATGGGCGATCGCATCAGCGTTCGACATCAACGTTCGGCATCAACGCCCGAGTGAGCGATCGAATGAATGGTCGAAGAGACTGCTGCATCATAACTAGCCCATGGTTCTACCCTACCGCGCTCTAAGGACTGACGATCGGGCTGATTCTTGGCAGCAGAATTATTGATTATTTATTAATCATATCAATGATATCAATCGTTCTTCGGCTGCTTCTAAAGTGTTGCTCGATTGTCTCAACGTTGGTCATATTCACAGCGATTAAACATGCTCAACTGAGTTGTCCCTTGGTTTTAGTATTCCTTGAGACAGTTTGCTGAAGATTTATAAATTTCTCTTCATTAAAATTGCGAATTCAGGTCAGTTAGGGATAGGCCAAATATGCCAATGGCGCGTCCCTATGGTGCGTAATTGCCTAACTGTTCTGATAGCTACCGACCTCCAGCGGGGGTTCAACCAAGCTGGGCAGGGTGATGGTGACGGTTGTTCCCCGATCGAGCTGACTATCAAGGCGGATTTGCCCCTGGTGGACTTGCACGATCGCCTGGACAATGGCCAGCCCCAACCCCGACCCGGCAGATTGACCGGTGCGATGGCGCGATCGGGCCACATCGGCACGGTAGAACCGATCGAACAGATGGGGCAAAGCTTCCGGTGCAATGCCAATGCCGGTGTCTTGGACTTCGAGTTTTAAGGTGGGTTTGCGCAAGTCCCGATCGAGCCGCACCCAAACCCGCCCACCCGACGGCGTGTATTGAATCGCGTTGCCAATCAAGTTGGTGAGCAGCCGCGCCAATTGATCCCGATCGCCCCGCACCATCCAGGCCCGCTGATCGGGAATTTCGCTGAGTTCGGGAATCAATTCCAATGCTTGGCGGGTGGCCAGGGCCATTTGCTCCTCGATCGCCTCCAGCAGCAATTCCGACAGATCCACCATTCCCCACTGGGGTTGCACAATGCCGCTATCTTGGCGGGCCAAAAACAACAGATCGTCCACCAATTTCCCCAGGCGGCGAGTTAACCGTTCGATCGCTTCCAACTGCGATCGCTCCATTTGGGGGTTGGTTTCCGCCAACGCCACCTGCACATTGGTTTGAATGGTGGCGATCGGGTTGCGCAGTTCATGGGACGCATCGGCCGTGAATTGCCGCAAGCGTTGGTAAGACTCGCGCACCGGTTCCATGGCCAACCCCGACAGCCACCACCCGATCGCCCCCACGGCCCCAATCAACGCCACCACCCCCAAGCTCAGGTCGATCGCCAACTGCTGGGCCGGCTTGGTGACCTCAAACCAAGGGTGACTGACTCGCAAATAGCCCAAGGGTTGCCCACCCAGCGCAATGGCTTGAGTGCGTTGCCGCAACACCAACGGCGGTTCCACCGGCCCCCGCCCCTCGGCTGACTTCCCGGGCCCGTCGCGCAACACTTTCACCGTTTCACTTTTGCGAGTGGGATGCAGGGGAATGGTCAAGGGTTCCGCGAAGCTGGTCCAAAGCTGCTGGCCCGTGGGGCTAAACCACTCCAAATCAATTCGATCATCTTCCACATCATTCCAAACCGTGCCCGTGTTGTCCCGAAAGCTGGCTTCCAGGTTCACCCGGGCCCGAGTAATCATCTGCTGTGGATCGATGGCGGCCAGGTCGCGCACCTGCACCGATTCAATCACCAACGATCGAGCCACCAGTTCGATCGCATGTTCGATCGTGTCATCTACCCGATCGACCAGCGTGGCCCTCGCGTAACCATAAAAGGCGATCGCCGCCACCAGCACCAACACTGCTGTTACGGTCGCGTACCAAAGGGCCAGCCGTCGCCGCGTTGTCTGAAACACGATCGTCCTCGAATGATGAGTAGTTGCATTCTCCCCAATCGTAATTCATTCGATCGGCTTGATTTAGCCTCTGAATTGACTTGAGCTGGCTCGTTAGTTAATTTTCTGGGTAATTTTTGATTAACTTCTTGATCAACTTCTTGATTAGTTTCTTAATTAAATTAATTGACTCAATTTTTTGACTAAACTGATTGATTCAATTTATTTTTAAATCACAGTCTTTACCTAGAGCGATCGGTACGTTATATCACAGATACTATGAAGCCACTATTAGGTGGACAATGCCCACCCCACAGATAACTTGATTGAATTGATCGGTTTGATTTTAAGAATTTAGATTGACTTCATCTCATAAATAATGAGCAAATAATGAGCAAATCGTGGGGTGTAAACTTCACACCCCCAAAAAACGCAACCTAGTTACAGCTCACCACGAATTTCTTCAACAATGCCATCCCGTAGCAGAATTTCAACCTGCATCTTGTCAATCAAATTATCACCCTGTTGCACCTGAAACAGGCTTTCCATTTGCGTTTGAATCACTTCCTTATCCAGCTCCAAGGAGTGAACCCGATTGAGCTGTTGCAAAACTTGGTTTTTTTGCTCCAGCATTTGGGATTTCTGTTCGTTCACCTGGGCCTGAATATTTTCAATTTGGCGAGTCACTTCCGGGCCGGGCGGTTGAATGCTCTGACGCTGAATTTCCGCGATCGCCCGCTGACCTTGGGTTTCCAGTTGCTGTAACTGGCGATCGAGCTGGTCAATTTGCCGCTGCAATTCAACCTGCGCGTCTTCCTTCCAGCGCGGCGTAACAACGGCCTTCACAATCACAGGGCGCTTGAGCCACAGGCCCGCTGAAGTCGTATCCATGGGAGTTTGCACGCTTGAGGTGTCCTGGGTGTTGATCATCGGTCTCAGTGTTTTTGCATCGGCCAGAGACCATGGCCCGGGCGCGATCGTATCGCGGGACTGTGAGCCATGGCAATCAACCCTTTGCCCCCTTCACTTCATATTGGCCCGTTAATCGGCCATTGGCTTGACCAAAAATTCATCAAAAAACTCAGGAACTGCCCCTACGATCAGGGGAGAAAGTATTAAACCTTTTGGGTGTGTCTCCGGTTTCTAGCCATCAGATCAAAGCTTCAATTGCAAGCCAAAGTAACTTTTTATACTTGCAACGATTCAGGCGAAACCGCTCTCTAACTTCGCAACCGTTCCACTCTCTGAAGTCTTCTCTACTCATGCGTAACCACATTCCTTCCTTCCTGCTCAAAGCAACCGTCACCGCCTCCGTAGCAACCCTGAGTGTTGCAGCCGGATCGGCCCAGGCATTTGACATCAATCCCCGTAGCACAGCGCCGGATTACTTCCAAGAAGTGTTGCCCTCCATGGCTCCCTTTGTCGGCAAGGAAGCTCGGAAGTTAGACCCCAACGAAATTAACTTCCGCACCTTGGATGAATCGCTGCTGCAACTGAAGCATGACCACGATGTGAAGGTTTACTTCCTCGGTGAAACGGCTGGCGGCTATCGCAACCGTCTAGACTTTGCCACCACCGGAACAACGGTTACAGCGCAGACGAAGATTTTTGGGGACACCTCTTGCAGCCCCAGCCAAAGCAAGACCTTGGTGAACTTCAGCGGCTTTTGCCAAAATCCGAACGCTGCTGTCGCAGGGCGATCGGTTCAGGACAGCCCCCTGAACGTGGGCGATTGGGTGAACCTGGGCAAGTTCAAGGCTGGCACGATCTTTGATTTCAGCCTGGTTTCCAACTGGATTAACGGCGGCATTTCCGGCAAGGATGTGCGCACTGGCAAGACGGTTCCGGGTCAGTTCCGGGCCAATGCGAAGGACAATCCCGATGGCAAGCAACATGCCATGTCCTACTTCTACGAAGATTTGCTGGTGCTGGCTTTTGAAGATCTGTGGGGCGGTGGTGACCAAGACTTCAACGACACGGTGTTCGTGATCGACTTCGGCCGCAAGAACAACCGTGAAATTGCAGGGGTAGCCACGCCGGAACCGACGATCATGATGGGTCTGGGCCTGGTGGGTCTGGGTCTGGCCGGGTCGGCTAAGCGTCGCTCGCGCAAGTCTGATACCGCATCCTAGGGCTTCAACATCTGCGGATAGCAGGAGTTGGGCTAGGGTTGCTGAACTCTCCGGGTTCTGAAGTCTGAACAGTCAGGATTTTGCAGAAATTGAACTGAGTCGAAGTTGATCAAAAGACCCCGGGATTCTCAATGATGGGAATCCGGGGTTTTTCTAATGTTATTGATCAGGTGCTTCTGATCAGAGGCGTTGAATCAGATTCTGGTCTGGGCCAATCTTGAGCCAAATTTCCTAGCCAAATTTCCTAGCCAAATTTCCTAGCCAAATTTCCTAGCCAAATTTCCTAGCCAAATTCCCTAGCCAAATTTGTAGTGCTTGCGAATGGTTTGGGTGATGTTCCATGTGCAAGCCAAACCGGCAGAGAAGGTGACCAAATCGCCTTTGCGAATGGTGACGGGTTCGCCGCCCTCGGGGGTGACGGTCACTTCACCTTCAAGGATGTAGCAAGTTTCCGCTTCATCATAGGTCCATGGAAATTCTGAAACTTGTTTTGTCCAAATGGGCCAGTTGTATACGTCCAAGGCCGCGAGTCGATCGGGAGTGGGGTGCGATTCAAGCTGAATAGTAGTGGTTGTGCTCATGGCAAAACATGGAAAAACACTAGAGAATTGATGGCGATTGTAGGACGGGATGGATTGCACTTGGCCAAGGGTCGGGATTTGTAAAGATTGGCATCCCTAAAGATCCGCATCCCAAAGAGCAAACTCAAACAATCAGCACTCAAAAGGTCGGCACTTGAAACCCTCAACTCACGCCGCTGTGAATTCCGATGCTGGACACCGGGCCCGATCGCTCCGGTGGGGAGTGCTGTTGGCGGGAATGGCGGCCATTTCAACGGGGGCGATTTTTGCTCGCTGGGCGATGCAGTCGGCGGGGCGATCGGACTGGGGATTTGGCCTGTGGTTGGCGGCGGGACGGGTGACGTTGGCGGCGCTGGCGGTGGCTCCGGCTTGGCCCCAAACCGGGCGATCGCCCCGATCGGCCTGGCCCTGGGCCGTGGGGGCGGGGGCTTGCTTGGCGCTGCACTTCGTCTGTTGGCTCAGTTCTTTGGGTTATACCTCGATCGCCGCTTCCACCGTGTTGGTGACCACCACGCCGGTTTGGGTGGCCCTCATTACCAGTGTTATCACGCAGAAATTTGCGGGTTGGATTACCTGGGCTGGCCTGGCGATCGCCTTGGTGGGCAGCGCCGTGATTGCCCTCAGCCAAGATGCCGCGACGATCGGCAGCAATCCTCTGTTGGGGAATGGGTTAGCCTTGGCAGGAGCCTGGGCCGCAGCGGGCTATCTGCTCCTTGGGCGGGTTGCCCAAGAACGGGGACTGACCATTGGTTCCTACGCGGCTCTGGCCTATGGCAGTGCGGCCCTGTTGCTGAGTCCATTGGTGGCCCTGTGGGGCGGCGGTTGGCAAACCATCACCCCCACGACGGTGCTGGTGATCGCTCTGTCGGCGTTGGTTCCGCAACTGATTGGCCACACCAGTTTTAATTGGCTGGTGACCCAAATGCCGCCCTTGTGGGTCACCCTGGCTATTTTGTTTGAGCCGGTGGGGGCCAGTAGTTTGGGATGGGTGGTGTTTGGGGAACAACCGGGAATTGGCGTGCTGTTGGGGGGCGTGATTGTGTTGCTGGGGGTGGTGCTGGTGGTGCTTGGGGGGCGATCGGCCCAGGGGTGACCCTGAGCTATTTGGCTGAACTGCGCTGAACTCTGCCGAACTGTACCGATCACCAAGGCCATGGAGTGAGTGATGAAAGGGATAGTTCAGGGGTTGCCCAAAGGGAAACCAACGGGGGCAATCACTTAGGGGTAAAGGCACTGTCCGCAAGGATTTGAGGATTCATCGTGCTGAAGTTTTGGTCTGTGGCCGCATTTTGCACCTTTGCCCGATCGCGCTGGGCCCAAGAGCGAATCCCTGTGGGGCGCTGGTGGCGTTGGGCCCAGGCTTGGGCCGCAGCGGGCGAACCGGAAGCGGTTTTGGCCGCGCTGGAAACGGCGGTGATCCAGCGGCCTGGCTCCTTCAAATTGGTGCGGCAACTGTTGGACACTTACGGTCAAGCGGGCTATCGGCGGGCGGCCTGGCGACCGGTGCAACGGTTGGTGGCCGTGCGGCCCCGGGTGGCCGGGCGAGCCTGGGCCGCTTTGGGGGACTTGTATTGGGCGATGGGCGAGTGGTCGGAAGCCATGCGCGCCTACGACGAGGCCAAACAAAATCAGTATCAGTCCACCTATTTAGAGGAGCGGGCGGCCCGCTTTTGGGCCAGTCGTCAGGATTGGACGCGGGCCAAGGGCGCTTGGTGGACGGCGATCGCCTGGGAACCGAGCGATCGACCCGATTGGCACGAGGCACTCTGCTTTGTGCTCCTGAGCGATCGCGACTTTGACGGGGCGATCAAGGCCGGAGAAACGGCCCTGGCCCTGGGGGGCGATCGGGCCGTGACTTGGCATCGGTTGGCCCAAGCCCACCGGGAACGGGGCGATCGCCCCACGGGTAACCGCTGTTTGCGGCGGGCCTGGCAAGTGGGAGCCAAGGATCCCTGGAGTTGGTTTCCCCAGGTCAGTGAATGTGCCGATCGCCCAGAATGGCAACGGGCTTGGCAAATGTTGCAGAGTGCGCCGGACTTGGACTTTCCTGAAACGGCCGCCGATTATCGCCGCTGGTCGCAACTGGCCAGTCAGGCGGGGGATTGGCCAGCGGCCATGGCCGCCCTCGATCGGGCCTTGACTTTGGATCCGCAGGCCCCACCCAGTGATTGGTGCGCCTTGGCGGATCTCTGCGCGCGATCGGGACAAGACCACCTGGCCAGCCTGGCTTGGCAACGAGCCTTAACCGCCGGAGCCAATCAGGGTGGGGTCTACTATGCCTATGCCGAATCCCAGCCCCGGTCATCATTGCCCGATCGCCTGGCCCTGTGGCGGCGAGCCATGCAAGATAACCCCACCGATCCCCGGGTGTATGACAACTATGGCCAAACCCTGGAAGCGGCCAACCACCCGATCGCCGCGCTGGCCGCCTACGGTCGAGCCATTTTGCTCGCCGGCCGACGTTTGGATATTCCCTTTCGACAAGGGGGAACCCTGTTGCAACAATTGGGTTGGTGGCGGCTGGCTTGCTGGTTTTGGGATCAAGCCAGTCTGCTCGCCCCCGATAGCGTTTGGTTCCAAGCGGAGCGCCAAGCGGCCCTGGCTCGTCGGGCCCAATCACAGGGGCAATGGCAACGGGCGATCGACCATTTCATGGCCGCCCTACGCTATCAGCCGGAATTTTGGCCCGCCTACGACGGCATTCAAGCCGTACTGGCGGCCGCCGGATTGCCGCCGGCCGATCCATCGCCCACTTCCCCGAGCCTGTTTTGCCAACTGCCTGATGGTCTGGCGGAAGCCACCAGCCTCCTGGCCACCAATTGGCAGGGCGTGGCGGCCGAGCTGCCGGGGACAGACTGTTTTCCCGCCTTTGAACCGGAAACCCATCCCCTCCGCGATTCCCAAGGCTTGGGCGATCCCCTGCCGGAATTACAGGCGATCGACCGTACCTTGGATGCGCCGGCCGCCTACACCGTTGCGATTCCCCAAGGGCGAGCCTGGGGCGATAACCTGTGCAGCGTGGTGTTCAATGCCCAAAATCAAGTGATTCGTGACTGTTCAACGGGTTACAGCGCCATCGTTGCCAGTTCGCCCCACCTGCCGCCGCCCCAACACTTCGCCGGAACAGTGGCTTTTTTGGCCACGCGCTGGGGCAAGGTCACCTATTTTCACTGGATGTTTGATCTGTTGCCTCGGTTGGAGGTGTTGCGGCGATCGGGCTTTGCGTGGGACTCGATTGATCGCTTTGTGGTCAATCTATATGAATTGCCCTTTCAGCACCAAAGTTTTGAGCGGTTGCAAATTCCCCTCGAAAAAGTGGTGGCCTGCTGCCATACGGAATGGTTTGGTTCCGTGGATCCGGTTCAAGGGCGAATTCCCCACTTAACGGCCGATCGGCTGTTGGTTCCAGCGATTCCCGAGTTGCGAATCTATCGGGGATCGCTCTGGGCCCATCAGTTTTTGCGCGATACCTTTTTGGAGCCGGCCCGCATTTCCCGCTTTCCCGATCGCCTCTACATCACCCGCCGCAGCGCCGCCTACCGCCAAGTGCTGAACGATCGGGAGGTGACTGCAACCTTGGAACAGTTCGGCTTTCGGGCGATCGACCCGGCCCGCCTGCCGCTGGTCGATCAGGCAGCGGCCTTTGCAGCGGCCAAGGTGATTGTGGCGGTGCATGGGGCCGGGCTAACGAACCTGGTGTTTGCAGAGCCGGGCACGAAGGTAATTGAAATTTTCCAGCCCAGTCACCGCCAAAACACCTACTGGCTCCTGAGCAACTTGGGCGGCTTGGAGCACTATCACCTAACGGCGGATCTAGCGCCCGGCGCGGAACAGGCCACGGCCGTGCAACAGAACATTACGATCAACCTCGATCGCCTGAAGGCCCTGCTGAAGTTGGCCGGAATTGATTAGACCTCTTGCATCAATCAAGTGCTAACAATTCCTGACCATTGCACCGTCTTCGTGCCATCGCGGCGATAGGAAAAAAACCGATCGCCCTCGCAATAGGTGCAGTGGGGCGCAATGGTGACCTGCTCCCGATCGAGGCCCAAATTCAACACCTGCTGGACGATCGTTTGGCGCACATCCAACCGCGCCTTTCCCGGCTCCGGATCCGGCAACACGGGCGGCTGTTCCCAACCTTGGGCCTCCTTCAGGGGCACAGCCAGCGAGGCCACCACCTCTTCAGCCACCGCTTCCGTCACTTGATAAACCGAACCGGAAATGGCCGGGCCCAGCGCCACCCGCAAATCCGCCAGTTGACTGCCCTGTTGGCGCATCCGCTCGATCGCCTTGGGCACAATGGCCGCCGCCGTTCCTCGCCAACCGGAATGCACCGCCGCCACCTGACCGGTTTTTAAATCCGCAATCAAGGCCGGGGTGCAATCGGCACTGCAAACCCACATCACCTGCCCCGGGCGATCGCTCAACAGGCCATCGGCTTGGGGATAGGTGGATTGTTCGCTGGCGGTGGCCGTCGCCTCTTGGAGCACGGCCCCTGCTGTGATTTCTGCAATTTCCGCCGGAGCCACCACCCGATCGCCATGCACCTGCTTGACTCGGAAAGTTTGGGCCGCTTCATCCAGCACCGGGGCCAACTCGGCCGGCGGGCGGGGGGCAAAGTGCCGGGTAAAAAAACCGTGGGGAATTGGCTCCAGCAGGGAGCAGGTGAGATAGGGCAGTCCTTGCCAGTTGCGCCAATGCCAGCCAGTCACGATCGAGCCTCCCAAGGGTTCTGAGTTGGCATGATAGGTGGAATGTGCAATTTCTCCTAACTTGAATGCTGGAAAGTTTCAAGGGTCGGGAGATGGTTCAGGCGATCGAAATTGGCGCTATGCGTACAAAATTGATGCATTTTTATGCGTCTTTATTCGTCGGTCTCCAGTTGTCGCAGGCGCTCCCGTAATTCTGCTAACTCTGCCAGGGCGGCTTCTTTGGCTTGGCGTTCTTGATCGCGTTCTGTCGCCGCTCGATCGCGCTCAGCTAACACATCACCGATCTCGTCTGGCATCGGTAGCCATTGCCCTGTTGCCTCGTTAAAAAATCGCAAGAGCGGCCCACAAACTTCTAAGCGCAATCCCAACACAGCACTTTGGTTGTCTGTGATGGGTAAATATGCCTCGCAGGGGTCACCGTCCGGTGTGCGACTCGGCCCCAATTGATAGCCGCGTAATTGGCCCTCAATCCACTCATTTTTGGGGTCAAACAGCCAGTATTCCTGTACCCCCATTTGTTGATAGAGCCAATGTTTATGGTGTTGGTCTTCCTGGCGAGTGCCGGGGGAGGTGACTTCAAAAATAACGCTGGGAATTTCCCCCTCTTCCCAGATTTTGTAGTTGTCTCGGCCACCGGGAGCCACATTAAAAATCACCATCACATCGGGAGCCACTCGCAGCCGGGGATAGCCTTGGCTGTAGTAGAGAAACTGATTTGCTAACACGGTGGCTTGCTGACCCCGCAAGTACCATTCCAGTGCCTTCAAAATGGTGATGAGCGCGTTGAAATGGAGATAGGTTTCGGCGATGCGCTTGCCGTCGGCGGAGGGATAAACGATCTCAGTTAGTTGGGCCGAGGAGGCCGCTGGTGCGATCGCGCTGTCAGGGGTGGACTCCTGGGCAGTGGACAAGCTCGACATCGGCGGGGCGATCGGACGATCGCGGGTCAATTCAATCCCTATTCTAGAGATCCCAATTCTAGAGAT
Source organism: Limnothrix sp. FACHB-1083 (assembly GCF_014696485.1). Taxonomy (NCBI): domain Bacteria; kingdom Bacillati; phylum Cyanobacteriota; class Cyanophyceae; order Pseudanabaenales; family Pseudanabaenaceae; genus Limnothrix; species Limnothrix sp. FACHB-1083. Next base: position 53,602 of record NZ_JACJQD010000005.1, read on the forward strand.
CCCAAAAATGGCTGGTGCTGGCTGGCTGGGGGCAAGGGGTTTAAACCCCTTGGCTGGCTGGGCTGGAGAAATGAAATGGGGGCGATCCGCTGGGTGACCCGATCGCGGTAGGGTAAGGGGCGATCGCCGCAAGCATGACCTCAAAAATCAGCAAGCAATTAGAAAACCATTGGTGTTGAAACCCACCCCGATCGACCCCGCAGAATTCAGCGCCGCCGTGTTGCGCGAAACGGCGCGGCTCGGTGTTCGGTTGCCCAGGTTGCAGGTGCTAGCGGAGACCGGCTCCACCAATCAGGTGGCCTGGGAGCTGGCCCAAGCGGGGGCCCAGCCAGGAACGATCGTGATTGCGCTGCAACAGTCGGCAGGGCGGGGGCAGTGGGGCCGTCAATGGTCGTCGCCCTTGGGCGGGTTATATCTCTCGCGCTATTTTGCACCCCAGTTGCTGCCGGAGGATGGGGCCCAACTGACCTTGGCGGCCGCTTGGGGCCTGGGGCAAACCCTGCGCGATCGGGGTGTGCCGGTGGCGCTGAAGTGGCCCAATGATTTGGTAGTTCGGGGGCGCAAGTGGGGTGGGCTGCTGACGGAAACCCGATTGGTGGGTGGCAAGATTGCCCGCGCGGTTACGGGGTTGGGATTGAATTGGGCTAATCCGGTTCCCGAGACGGGGATCAATGCCACAGAGTTGTTTTCAGAATTGGAGTTTCCAGAATTAGGGTCTCCAGAACGATCGCATGATCAATCATCAGATCAATCAGTAGATCGTCAATTAGTAGATCGCCCAGGTCTTTTAGATCCTTCAAGTCACTTAGATCCTTCAGGTCATTGGGTCGATCGATCATCGAACTCGTCCAAGATCTCTGATGACTCTAAGATCTCTGATGGCTCTAATTCGCTGCATGGGGCCAGTGCATTGGCGAATCAGGCGAGTCAACTGAACACCCCGCCCCTGTTGCCGCTGACTGATTTCCCTGCGGAGGGTGGGCCACCGATTCGATCGCTGGCGGAGTTGGCGGCCCTGGCGATCGCGGGTTTAGACCGGGGCGATCGACAACTCCAAACGGGCGGCATCGAAAGTTTTTTGGCAGATTATTTGGAACTGCTGGAAACCTGCGGGCGATCGGTGCAAGTGGGCGATCGCACCGGAATCGCCGTGGGCATTACCCCGCGCGGAGAACTCCGGGTCAAGTTTTCCGATCAACTGGCTGCGGAACTGCATCTCCCCCCCGGCGCGGTGCGATTAGGCTATGCCCGATCGCCCCAAGCGCCTGAACCCCCTGGCCCAGATGGTGGAAAGGTTACGGATTTTTTAAAGAATCCTTGAATAGTCTTTTCGATTTCCGCGAGGTTGTGTTAAGCGCTTTTGCTTTTTCCCTTGCTATCATGACTGAGGACTGAGCCGGAACCCCCTGACCCGTCATTGCCATTCCTGAAGAGAGCAGTAACGTCCTCAGGCTTTGGCAACTGTCCTGGCTCCAAAGCCCCGGTCAAAGGGTGCGCCAGCCGTTTTTGGCTGTAATTTCAGACCGTGGCTCAACATTTTCTGAACATTTTGGGCGATCGCGCCGTCTAAGGCTCGGTGACGCTTCCCCAGCGGCTCGTCCGCCCGAAGCCCACTGCGCTCCTTCTGGAACCAGGTCTTTCACGCTGTTTTTGCTGTCCCCGTCCCATTACGCCATGCATTGCGCTCCCAACCGCGCCATGAACCACCGCCCCAACTTCCCCACCCGTCTCCAACGCCGTCGCCGTCGCATTTTGCAAGGTCTCGGGTGGGTTGGCGCAATGACCAGCTTGCTCGGCGGACTGGCAACCCCAATCCGGGCGATCGACGCGGCCCCCAGCGGCGGTTCCGCAGACTTGGCCCCGGAAGCACCCGCTGCACCGCCGGAACCGAAGCCCGCCGCGAATCCCGATCGCCCAACCCGAATTGAGCGGCCCGCACCGGCCGTGGAGCGGACTCCCCAACGGGAACTGCCCAACGTTCCTCGCCTGGCCCCCTCCCCGGAAGAGCGCTCCACCAGCCGCGGCCCGATCGACCAGTCCAATGATTTCAACTTGGGAGCCACCCAACGCCAGGCCCCGCCCAGCGAAATTCAGTTCACAGAACGCTCCACCGGTTGCGCCAGTGTGGGCGGCCGCCTCAGCGCCGGTTGCACCGTGACCCGATCGCCTGGGCAACCCGGCCAAGCTGGCCACCCCGGAATTGTGGCCATTCCCACGGGCGATCGGGGTTCCCACCTACAAATGAGCAGCCCCATGCGCCTTGGTTCCGTGGGCAGTGCCCTGCCGGCCCAATCGCCCATCTCCGTCAAAATTGGCCCCCTAACCGTGGGCTTAAACGGCGTGAACTTCGATGCCAACAGCTACTATTTCCGCAGCAGTCGCCCCAAGGGCCTGTTGGGCAATGGCAACCTAAAAATGCTGTTTCCGCTCACCAGCCTGGCTCCAATTTCCTCCTCCTTTGGTTGGCGGGTGCATCCGATCTTGGGCTACAGCCGCTTTCATGCAGGCACTGACCTTTCGGCTCCCTTGGGCACACCCGTGGTGGCAGTGCTGGATGGCAAGGTCTCGATCGGGGGCTTTTTGGGGGGCTATGGGCTAACGGTGGTGTTGGATCATGGCGACACGCAAAAGACCCTTTACGGTCACCTATCGGAAATTTTTGTGAAACCGGGAGCTACGGTTAAGCAAGGGGAAGTGATTGGGCGTGTGGGCAGCACGGGCATGTCCACGGGGCCGCACTTGCACTTTGAAGTTCGTCAGCTCACGGCCCAAGGTTGGGTGGTGACGGATCCGGCAAAGTTCCTGGCAGGCGCAAGCAGCCCGATCGCCGCTACTGACAAACCCAAGGATCCCTTTGAAGCGTTGATGGCCGCCACGATCGAGGCGGTGAAGTCTTCCTATAAAGTCCAATACGCCGTGATCGACGAAACCAAGGCCGCTGCTCAAGTGCAATAGCCTGGCGATCGAGCGATCGAGTGGCAGATCAAGCAGCCCAGCTCCACCCAGACAACTCGCATAGCACTGTGACCTATCAGTAAACTTGAAGCGCTTCAGGTTTACTGATAAGCCATTTCAATTTTCAGCATCACGACTGCAAACGATCGCCCCGCCCGATCGCCCAGTATTTCTGTATCCCTTGTGTCAAGATAGGTAAAACAACTTAACAAATCCCCCATCCAGATCGGTCAAGCCCAGGAGGTGCGAGCATGGTTGTCGCCACAGAACGTCCGCAAACCGAGAAGCGGTTGACGATTCAAACCGCCGAGATTGCCGCCCAAACCCTGACGATTCGATCGCTGGACTGGGATCGCGATCGCTTTGATATTGAATTTGGCCTGCAAAACGGCACAACCTATAACTCCTTCCTGATTCGCGGGGACAAAGTGGCCCTGGTGGACACCTCCCACGCCAAATTTCGCCAACTTTATCTGGATACCCTGAAGGGCGCGATCGACCCGGCCCAGATTGATTACCTGGTGGTGAGCCACACGGAACCGGATCACAGCGGCTTGGTGGCGGATCTGCTGGCCCTGAATCCTAATATCACCGTGGTGGCTTCCAAGGTGGCGATTCAGTTTCTGGAAAATCTGATTCACCAGCCCTTCAGCAAACTGCTGGTGAAAAGCGGCGAGAGCCTGGATTTGGGCCAAGGGCATGTGCTGGAGTTTTTGAATGCGCCCAATCTCCATTGGCCAGACACGATCTTTACCTATGACCACGGGACGCAGACCCTCTACACCTGCGATGCCTTTGGGATGCACTATTGCAGCGATGACCTGTTTGATGCGGATTTAGGGGCGATCGAGCCGGATTTTCGGTTCTATTACGAGTGCCTGATGGCCCCCAATGCTCGATCGGTCTTGGGAGCCATGAAGCGGATGGATGCCCTCCCCGGCTACCACACGATCGCCACCGGCCACGGCCCCCTGTTGCGCCACAACGTGGTTGAACTCACCGGTCGCTATCGCCACTGGAGCCAAACCAAGGCCGAAGCGGAAACCACTGCCGCCGTGTTCTATGTGTCCGACTATGGCTACAGCGATCGGCTGTCCCAGTCGATCGCCAAGGGGATCACCAAAACCGGCGTGGCTGTGGAAATGATGGATCTGAAAGCGGCTGATCCTCAGGAGTTGCGGGAGTTGGTGGAGCGATCGGTGGCGCTGGTTTTGGCTGCACCGCCCCAAGGGGAATGCGAAGCGGCGATCGGCACCATCTTGACCGTGGCCAACAACAAGCAGCGGATTGGTGTGTTTGAGTCTGGCGGTGGCCAAGACGAGCCGAGCTATCCCCTGTTCAACCGCTTCCGGGATTTGGGTCTGAAGCCAGCCTTTGACGTAATTCGGATTAGCACCAAGCCCCAAGCGTTCACTTACCAACTTTGCGAAGAAGCGGGCACGGACTTGGGCCAGGCATTGATGGTTAAAGAGACCGTCAAGCAAATGAAGTCCCTGGATTCCGATTTGGATAAGGCCTTGGGTCGTTTGAGCGGCGGCTTGTATATCATCACGGCCAAGAAGGGCGATGTGGCCAGCGCCATGTTGGCCTCTTGGGTGGTGCAAGCCAGCTTCCAGCCCCTGGGAATCACGATCGCGGTGGCCAAAGACCGGGCGATCGAGTCGCTGATGCAAGTGGGAGATCGCTTCGTGCTGAACATCTTGGAAGAGGGCAACTACGGCCACCTGATGCGGCACTTCCTGAAGCGGTTTGGCCCCGGTGAAGACCGTTTTGCCGGTGTGGAAACTCAGCAAGCCATCAACGGCTCCCCCATCCTCAGCGACGCGCTGGCCTATCTGGAATGCCAGGTCAGCAGCCGGATGGATTGCGGGGATCACTGGCTGGTCTACAGCGCCGTGGATAACGGTCGGGTCTCGAAGGAAAATGCCCTCACGGCCGTTCACCACCGCAAAGTGGGTAACCACTACTAACCACCAGGACTCCGGGGTGCGATCGGGTCAAGGGTTAATCAACAGCCGGTAGTAGCACGACAGGCTGAATACACTGGGTCAAAGTTGCGGAGCCAATCGTGGTAACAAGGGGCTTAAGCCCCTTGCTGCTTAACGATCAGGTGACGATAACAGCCATGTAAGTTGACCCAGCAAATTAAGGCAGCCGCGCTAGTAGGGTGGGCATTGCCCACCTGACCCGTAGACCACTGGCTAATTCAACAACTCTCCTTAAACGGTGTTGCCCGTGCGATAGGGCGATGAATCGACCCGGCGCACCATGCCAATCACGCCCGGTTCGCCGGAAAAGTGAATCCGCTCACCGTACAAGTCGAGGCCAATCAACCGCCCCGATCGATGCAGTCCCGGCAGCAAGCAGCTTAAGGGGCGCTGGTTGTCGCGAATGCAGTCTTCCAGCTTGTGAACCAGCATGGCTTGATAGTCCACGGGAATTAAATCCAGGATGGATTCAACCCGCGCCAATTCGCGCCGCCGATAGCCAAAAATTTGGGCAAAGCAGCGGTTAACGTAACGTAATCGCCCTTCAGCGGTGGTGATGTAAAGGCCGGTTTCTTCGAGGCCGCGGGCTTCGCTGGCGTTGACGGCACTTTGGATACTGCTGGGGAGAATGTTGGAGCTGGCGATCGAGTCTTCAAAGGGGTTCGCCAAGGAGGGCAAGGCGTTGGACTCGCCCCCAAAGGACGGCGCTTCGTGGCTGAGGGGATCCTCTTTACTTTCGTTTAGGCTGCTGGTGAGCTGGTCATAGAGCAAGGCGTTTTCTAAGTTGAGGGCGATCGCGTCGGCGGCAAATTGGGCCTGCTCCACACGCAAGGGGGTGAAGTGGTGCGGTTGGCTATGCATGAGGGTGGCCAGCGCCAACAGCCGTTTTCCGCGCTGGATGGGGATGCAAAGGGCCGATCGCACCGTATAGGGCTGGTTGGGCAGTTGCAACCACCGCTCATCGTTCATGGTGTCCATCACGATCGCGATTTGTCGGTGCTGGATCGTCCAGGCTGCCAGCCCTTCTTTCAGAATTTGGTTAACGATTTCTCGCTTTTGCTCCCGAATGGTGGAGCCTCGGGCCAATAAACATTCCGTGGCTTGCAGGTGCTCATCGAGGAGAAAAATACTGCCCTGTTCTGCCTGGCACAGGGATTGCAGGGCTTCCAAGATCTGTTGAGTCAGGGCCCGCAGCACCAAGCCGGTGGCGGTGGTCATTCGGGCTGTCACGATCCAACTGCCCAACAGTTCCTGCTGAAGACGAAGGGCAGCGTTGTGGGCATTGAGGCGATCGATTTCAGCATTGAGTCTGGAAACCTCGGGACTGGCCAAGATGCCGGACCCATCGCGATCGCTCATAACCTTGCTCTCCCAACTCGCCGCCGTGAATGCCAACTCTAGCCAAGGTATCACTCATCCCGAATTGCGGGGCCCCGATCGCGGAACTGGCCGCTTTTCGCCACTGGGCATCACCACCAGCGGCTGCCAAGGGACGATCGGGCAGCGGATTGGGCGGGGTGCGCGGGGGTTGGCGGATGCTGGAGATGAGCCGATCGGGAAATGCCAAGCTTGGAAACGGCAAACTAACCTTGTCGTGCTCTGGCTGAGAATCTGGCGCTTGAGGGTCTAGCACCTGAGAATATCGCCGCTGAGGGGCTAATTTGCTGGCTGATCGCGATCCTTGGCGGGGGTGATCGTGTTTTCCATTCCCATTCTGGGTGAATTCTGGCAAAGGTGCTTGAACTTTTTCAGCATCTTTGGCAATATAAACAAGCTTGACCCACAAGCAACCAGGGTGACTGGCGCAACGGCAGCGCATCGGACTCTTAATCCGCTGGTTCTGGGTTCGAATCCCAGGTCACCCATTTTCTGAAGCAACACCCTGAGCCGCGTCTTGAATCGCTCATTCTGTTGCGTTATTTTGCGTTATTTAAAGTGAAGGCCGATGGCGGCCCAGAGTCGATCGAGATTGATATTGACCGCCACATCGTCGGCCAGTGAGTCCAGCAACATATCCCGGTGCTCCCGGTAGTCGGGAATTCCCGTGGGCAAGGAAGACAGACCCCGTTGGTGGCGCAAACGGTTGAGCCAAGCCCGCCGCCAGGGACTGCTATCAAAAATGTCCGTCAGATAGGTTCCCCAAACCAGTTGGCTGCTGGACACCACGCCCAGCTTGGCATCGTCAAAGAGGGACTGCACGCTTTGGCTGTCCAAAATTTGGGTGTAGCTTTGGCGAAATTCACGGCTGGTGACCGGCAAGCCCGCTTGGGGATAGTTGGAGGTGGCCTGGCGTTCCCGATCGATCCAGTCGCCTGTGGTGATGCTGGAGATAGGCAACAGATCCAGTCCCATCAGTTCTTGGGAAGCGGTGTCTAGCCCTTGCAGTTGCACCACCTGGCGACCCAGCATCTGGAATCCTTCGCCAATGCCCAAAATAGTGCCGCCCGCGATCGCGTATTGCTGGAGATCTTCCGCAAAACCGGATTGGTGCAGGGCCTGGAGATCTTCGGCCAGGTTGTTCGATCGCGGCAAAACCACCGCGTCGGGATAGCCCAATTCTTGACCCAAATCAATGTAGCGAAGGGAAACTGTTGGCTCGGCCGACAGCGGATCCAGATCGCTGAAGCTGGCGATGTGGGGCAAGCGCACGGCGGCGATCGTGGTTTCAATGTCCGATTGACGACGACGGCGAGCAAACAGGTCGATCGACTCGGGCGAAGGGAAAAGGTTCTGGAGCCAGGGCATAACTCCCACCACGGGAATTCCGGTGCGCTGTTCCAACCAATCGCGACCGGGCTTGAGCCGATCGGGATTGCCCCGATATTTGTTAATGATGATCGCCCGTACCAATGCTTTTTCGGTTGGATCCATCAGCTCCAACGTCCCGATCGCGCTGGCCAACCAGCCCCCCCGATCGGCATCCACCACCAACACCACAGGCGCATTCAGGGTTTGCGCCAAGTGCAAGTTACAAACATCCTGCCCCGTCAAATACGCATCGGCCGGGCTGCCCACCCCATCGGCCACCAACACATCAAAGGCCTGAGTTAACCGCTCAAGGGATTGTTTGAGCACCGCCCAGACCCGTTCCGGAGACTGATCACCGGAACAGCGGGGATTGAAATCCGCTTGGGGTTCCGTGCGGGCCGCCCAGGCTTGCACCGCCTGGAAATAGGCGATTTGTTCCCCTTGGTTGGTGGTGTAGAGCATCGAGGAGGTGCTTTGGGCTTGGAAGGGAGCCACCTTCAGGCCCCGTCGATACAGCAGCCGACCGAGCGCCGAAGCCAACAGCGACTTCCCGGCCGCGTTACCTGTGCCGATCAGCAAAATTGCTTTGAGAGCCTGTGTGTCCATAAACTTCAACTTCGGAACCGATAAACGATCGGTTATCCCAAATACTGCGATTACTGAAATGTTTTAAGGGGCAAGAGCCTTCACCACGGCGGGGAAGGATTCATGCCGAAGTTCGCGTCGAAATCCGGGCCGAAGCCGGGCGACAGAACTGGAAGCTGAAACTGAGCAATGATCACGAGAGACCGAAACTTAGAGCGGCCATCGTCCCCAGCGCCACAGACCATTCCGCAGGCGATCGCCCCATCGGCCCTGAGTCCAGGCGGCGGGGTTCGCCTGCCACCGATCGAGCAACAAAAACCCCAGGGGCGTGAGCCGGAATCGATCGGTCAAGCCTTGACCATCAACCTCCCGTCGTAACATCCCCACCTGAATTAGCCACATCAGTTCGTTTTCTGCGGCCAATTCGCCCAAGGGCGATCGGGTCATTGATTGTTGCACAGCCGCCACACCCACCAACTCCGCGATCGCCACACTGCGACTGCGCATGGACTCGTAGAACTTCACCCCAAACGGCGCACAACGGACAGCACGCGCGGCTCGATGCACCGTTTTCTCAGGATAGGTGATTTGGATTGGGTTCACCTGCTGATTTGCTTGCTCCGCTGTTTCCACGCCAATACCTCAATCCTTGCCTAGCTGTTGGTTAACCCTTGTGTTGGAAATGCTAAATCCTGGAAATGCTGAATCCTGGGAATTTTCAATGCTGAAGAATGTTGGAAATGCTGAAGAATGCTGGAAATGCTGAAGGTGGAAAATGTTGGCGATGAGAATGGTTGAATTTGGGCAATTTCGACCGCTAATGCACCCCTGCTGATTTCTATCTCCAAAGTACAGCGTCGTTGGATCTTGAGAATGGGAAATTCCGTCATTCAGAGCAGCCTAGTTCAGGATTGGTCGATCGCGTCAGTGGCCGATCGAATCCCGCAGTTTTGAGGCATCCCGGTCAATGATAGATGGGAAAAGGGATCGGCAAAGGAACTGAAGCTATGACTTTCCTCACCTCCGGGCGATCGCGCCGCTGGATTTACGGTTTGCTGGCCCTTTGTGCGGCCGTGATCACCACCCTCAGCACGCCACCGATCGTCCAAGCGGTCGATTGGTTAGACCTGCTCCGACGCGGCTTTGAAGTTTATCAACTCTCGAATCTTTCCGATGCCCAAGAAGTGGATTTAGGGCGACAGATCGATCGGGAACTGAGCCGCCGATTGCGATTGGTGAATAACAGTCCCCTCAATCGGCTGGTGGACTCGATCGGGCAGCGCCTCGCCGCCGTCAGCAGCCGCCCCAACATTCCCTACACCTTTCGGGTGGTCAACAGCCGCGATATCAACGCCTTTGCCACCATGGGCGGTTTTGTTTATGTCAATTTGGGGCTGATGGTTGCGGCCGAAAACGAAGCGGAACTCGCTGGCGTGATGGCCCACGAAATTGGCCACATCACCGAGCGCCATGTGGTCAAAAACCTGCGGAGCCGGGCCCTGTCGGACGGAATTTTGAGCGCCACGGGTCTCGATCGCCGCCGGGCCACCAGCCTGGGTGTGGAGTTGGCGTTAAATTTGCCCCGCAGTCGCCAAGCGGAGTTTGAATCTGATCAAGTGGGGGTGACCCTGCTGCAACGGGCCCAATATGCCCCGATCGGGTTGCCCAGCTTTTTACAAAAACTTCGTAGTCGGCGGGAACCGCCTGCCATCCTCAGCACTCACCCCAACAGTGATGAACGGGTGGCGCGATTGCTGCAACTGATTGGCCCCAATGGCAGCAATGGCATGGGGCTGGACAATGCGGAATATCAAGGATTTGTGCGATCGGCCCTGCGCTAACGGCCAGGCGCTAAAAACGGGCACTGAAAACAGGCGATCGCCCCTAGAATCGACCCACCACGGCCTCTGGCATGATCGAAATCGTCGCTTCCGCCAGGGGCCGAATTCGGGTTTCACTGCGATAAATATTGACCTGGTAGACCATTTGCTGAGTGAGGTCAACGCCCGTCAACCAACCGCTGCGGGGGTGATAGGCTCCGGTGTCAATGTCCAGCCAGCCGGGCCCCCGAGCCAATTGCCCCGGTTCAATGCCCGGGAGCGTGAAGGTGATGGTGTGGCCCGTCACGATCGTTTTGTCGTTGAAGTAGGGCTGGGGGAAGCTGTGGAACGAGTCACGGATCCAACAAAATTGCTGAATGCCTTGCACATCTAAAGGCAAAGTGGGATCCACCCCCGCATGGACGATCCAATAGTCACCCCAATCAACGTAGAGGGGGAGCGATCGCATCCAGTCAAAGTGCGCGTGGGGAATTCCCGGCTCGCCATAAAAATCTTGGTAGCTCACCAGGGTCATTTGTCCACCGCTGAAGAGCCAGGCTTGCAGCGGTTGTTGCAGCACTTGACCCTCGTGCAAAATGTCCAGCAACATGCGTTCGTGATTCCCCAGCAAGCATTGGTAGGGGCTATGCATCACGAAATCCACCACCTGGGCACTTTTGGGGCCGCGATCGATTAAATCACCCACAAAGCAGAGCTGATCATCCTGGCCAGGTGCAATCAAGCCCAACAAGTGCATTAAGCCATCGTATTGTCCGTGGACATCACCAATGACAATTTTTCGAGTCGCTGAAGTCGCATCCATACCTATTATCTTGACGTGCGATCGCCCCAACATGCCAGTTCACGATCGCGATCTGATGGGGGATTTTTTCGCAGACCGCCGTTAATTCGACTTACAGCTTAGCGCCATCGGGTTTTGACCGCTTAATACCTGATCCACGATCGCCCGTGAGAATCGTCACAAGTTACGGTGACGAATGTAGCTGATCGAGCCGATCCAGCCGATCGCATCGAACCGATCAAGCCGATCAAGCTGCCGCTGCTCGATCGTGGGAACAAGGGGTTTAAACCCCTTGTCTGGGTGGGTTGGGGTTAGAAGAATCAGCCATCGCGGCCGGACTCGATCGAACCGATGGCTTGTGTTCAAACCCGCTTCCCGCTCCCCTCATCTTCAGTTCGTTGATTAACCCAATGGCAAAGGCCCGAACTGCGGAAGCTCTAGTTGCTGAGGGCCTTCAGGAAATTTTGCAATTGCCCCAGGAAGCCTTGGCGCTGGGCCGCCGCATTCACGGCCGCGTTGGGGCTGTTGGTGTCCTCACCGCCAGTGGCTTGCAGCAAGATTTCATCCAAGGCCTCGCCAGCGGGCCGTTGGGGACGGGTGGCCACCAATTGATAATCAGCGTTCTCGTCAGCGGGTTCTAGCCACACTTCCCACTGGCCCGGGAAAGCCCGGCGCACGGCTGCTCCTTCGATGGGGCGCAGATAATAGGCCGTGACGATTTGGTTTAAGAACCGATCGCGCAGTTGCCGGCCCGCGTAGCCAATGCCAATGATCGCCAGGTCTTCCATCCGAGGATTCAGGAAAATCACGGGTCGATCGCCCGCCTCTTGGCACAGTTGCTCCACCTGAGTCACTTCCACGGCCGACGGTTCAATGAACAAAAAGATGCCATCCTCCGGTTGCACCTTGCCGGTCATGGGAGTGCGCCCCGATCCCACATCGGTGATCCGAAAAGGGCGATCGCCCCAATCGCGCCGGGCCAAGGCGGCCGCCCCCGCATCGGGGAAAAAGATTTTGAGCCGATCGCCCCAGGGTTCCAAGGCCGCGAGGAAACTTTCCGCCACGGGCATCACTTTCAGCTCCGGCAAAACCAATTCCACCTGAATGAGCGTTAGCCCCTCATCCAAAGCGGCAAGGGTGGCACTGCGGGCTTGGGCGATCGCCTCGGCTAAATCCTGGGGAATTCCGCTCATGATAGGGGTTTCTATGAAAAAACTATTAAGCTACAAATACTGTTCTTTATACCGTTTTTGGCCGCTTTGCCACCGCCGCTATGGGAAACATCACGCTCAATCTGGTTGCGATCGGGGTGTTTGTGGTCACCTTGTCTAGCCTGTTTGGCCCCTTGATTGCCCTTCCGGCGGAAGTGCCAGCCCTGTTCACCGCTGGCTTTTTGGGATTGGCGGCGGTCGATCGCTTTGGGTGGCAAGGTCGGGGCGGCACGTTGCTGGTGGACTGGTTTGCCAACCGATCGACGGCCCACCGCGATCGCATTTTGCACCACGAGGCGGGCCATTTTTTGGTGGCCCACTTGTTGGAAATTCCCGTTTCTGGCTATGCCCTCAATGCTTGGGAAGCATTTCAGCAGGGCTATCCCGGTTCCGGTGGGGTGCAATTTGCCGATCAGGAACTGGCCCAATGGCTCGATCGCGGTGAAGTGCCGGCCCGCATTCTCAGCCACTACGCCACCGTTTGGATGGCGGGCATTGCTGCTGAACAGTTGGTCTATGGCAACGCAGAAGGCGGCAGTGATGATCGCCAAAAACTCCTGAGCCTTTGGGCCCAACTCAGCACCCAGGGCCAAGGCAACCGCCCCAATGCCACCGCCCAAATGAATTTGTCGATTTTGCGAGCCAAGACGCTGCTGCAACAAAATGAGCGGGCCTATGGTGCTTTGGTGGCCCAACTGCGCGATCGGGGTTCGATCGACCAATGCAAGGCTGCGATCGACCAACACAAAGTCTCCCCGATCGATCAACCCTCCCAAGCGGCCTAGGTTGGCTGAATCGCGTGAGTTGCGCAGCGGGATTAGTCTGGGCCGATCGGGAAGGCCCGCAATCGGGGGCTGGTGATTTTGAGATGCACCCGATCGCCCGGTTCCAGCTTGCACCGCCAGTCCGTGACCACTTGCAACCGCTCGCCACTGGGTAATTGCACCAGGTAAACATATTCCCGTCCTAGGAATTGGCGCTCCAGCAATTGGCCGTGGCCTTGGGGATCGGCTTCCAGGGTCACATCCGTTTGGCGAATCGCCAGCTCCACCCGATCGCCCGGGGGATCGTTGCCCAGTTGTTCCGGCAAAATTAGCCCCAATTCCGTTTGCCAACCTTGGGCCGATCGGGTGGCGATCAGGAAATTAGTCTCTGCTACAAACCCGGCCACAAACCGGGAATCCGGCTCCCAATAGAGACCTTCAGGGCTGTCGATTTGCTCGATTTGGCCCCGACGCATCACGGCCACTCGATCGGCGATCGCCATAGCCTCTTCCCGATCGTGGGTGACAAAAACGGCGGCGGCTCCGGCCCGTTTCAAAATGGCTCGCACTTCCTGGCGCAACCGTTGGCGCACCCGGGCATCCAAATTACTCAGCGGCTCATCCAACAGAATCAAGGACGGCTGCGGGGCGATCGATCGAGCCAGGGCCACCCGTTGCTGTTGGCCGCCCGACAGTTCGTGGGGATAGCGTTTTTCCAGGCCTTCTAATCCCACCAGGGCGATCGCCTCGGCCACCCGATCGTGTAATGCCTGGGGAGCCTGTTTCCGCAATCGATCTAGCCCAAAACCGACATTTTGGGCCACGGTCAGGTGGGGAAACAGGGCGTAATCCTGAAAGACCATGCCCAGTTGGCGGCGCTCCGGCGGAACCCAACCGCCCGGCCCCGCCACGGGCCGCCCTGACAACACGATCGCCCCCTCATTCGGCATTTCCAACCCGGCAATGAGTCGCAGCAAGGTGGTTTTGCCGCAGCCGGAGGGGCCCAACAATGCCAGAAGTTCGCCCTGCATCAGGGTCAGCGTTACCCGATCGACCGCAGCCGGCCCGGTTTGATAGCGACGGGTTACGCAGTCTAAATGCAAAATGGCCAAATCCAAACGGGCGGCAGCGTCGGTCATGGTCGGGCAATCCACAAGGCAAAGGGCAAGGTCAGCCACAGGTCATCCTATGACGTTCGCTTGCTTCTTGCCAATCACTTGCAAGTATCAGCGCAAAAATGGAGCCTGTGGATCCGATGCAGATCTCGTGTAGATCTATCCCCATGAGATCTACACGAGATCTCGCGGATGCCGTGGACTTTAGGGGCGATCGAGTGGATCCAGCTCTTCCAAAATTCGGAACCGCACATGGTTGAGCGCCAAATCACCCACCTTCAGATCCGACAATTCCGCCAAGGGTTGCCCACCCAACTGAATTCCTTGGAATCGAGATCCCTTGGCAATTTCCACATGGTTCCAAGGCAGGGCCATGAAATAGCGAGTGGGATAGGGGCCGCCCTCTTGGATGTCGTCGGGGTTGGACTCCATGGGCACCCAGCCGAACCCGGGAATGAAGAACTCTAGCCAAACGTGGTTGTAGTCGGGATAGAGCGCCACTTGGGTGCGATCGGCCGGTTGTGGGCACTTGTAACGACCTACGGTGCGGGTGGCGATGCCATTCAGCCGAGACAGGGCCAGCAACACGCCCACATATTCACCGCAACAGCCATAACCGCGATCGAGCACCGCATCGGGCGGTTCAATGCTGCGACGAATCCGATAACCCAGGCGATCGTAAACATAGTTCCGAATGGCCAACATTTGCCGCAGCAAGTTGGTTTCGGTGCCGATCGCCTCGCGGGCCGCCGCCCGCACCGAAGGCTGATCCATCGCCAAATTGTCGTTATCAACTAAATATTTTTCGGTGTAGTCTGCGGGCAATTGGCAGTCCGCCAGGGAGGGCAACCGTTCCACATCCGGCGGCGTGAGTTGGTAGCGAATGCCCCGCACATCGATGATCGCTTTCCAACCAAACAGCCGCCCTTCACCCCGCTCGATCGAGCCAAATTTGAAGACCGCCACCTGCTGACCGTCGGGCAACAGTTCAATTTCAAAGGGCATCCCCACGGGTTCGACGCTTTGCACCGTTTGCCGATCGGTGTTGGCCGGCAAGGAAATGCGCCACTCCAAATCCTTCAGCAGACTGAAATCCACCCCTTCCAAGGGTGACAGTTCTTCCACATAGAACATCTCAATCCGGTAGCCGTTGGAGAGGGCATAGCCCCGATCGGGATAAAAGCCATAGTCCAGGGGGCCGATCGTCACCCGATCGCGGAACGCCACTTGCAGGGGTTCCGGATCGTTGGGGTTGTCGCGGATGTAGGGTTCTTCGCCCGAGTAGGCCACCCAAAGGGTTCCCGCTTGATCAAAAGCCAAAGCCGTGGGCGATTCGTAGGGAGTCAGGACGCTGAAATTCACCAGCCCCGTCGCCCGATCGAGACAATAAACCGTTTGCTCCAGGCGATCGCACACCCAAAGTTCTTCGCCCCTTGCCACCAAATTTTCTACCCCAATCCCGGGGGCATAGAACCGGGTAATTTCACGTCCTGTGTTCAAATCCAGCACATAGATACAGCCCGATCGCTGGGAGGACACGTATAGGGTCGATCGATAAATCGCCACCCCTTCCACCCACTCGGGCAGGGTGTACATGGGTTTGGGTTCCCACTGGCCCCAATTGCAGGCGAGCACTTCCCGATCGCGCGTGAACCAGACCGAGGGCACATCAGCTCCGGCCAACGGCGGCCCAATGGCCAGCCCGATCGCATCCAGAAAATCCCCAACCTGATAAACATTCAGAACTTCAGTGCAGTCGGTTGCCAAGTCCACCAGCAGCAGATGGCCCCGGGCCGCATCCAAGGCCAGCACCTGATCCTGATGAATCGCCAGGCCGCGCAAGGCATAGGTCGCCAAGGGACGACAAAGGCGATGGCGGCGATCGGGCGGGGCCGGGGAGTCGGTGGCCTCGGCGTTGGGGCGATCGGTGTCATGGGGCGATCGAAATGGCGACTGACGAGATTTCGCAAACACGGTTTTTAGGGGGCAGCCTCAACGGCGGCGGCGCGATTAATTTGTACGATAACCCGTTCTCGGAGACTGTATCAATTGCACCGGATTGGAAACCTTCCAATACTGACAGCTAGGCTTGGGGTTTGCTATCGATCGCTCCCAAAAACGCCCCAGAATCTTCAGCAGACTTTTTAGAAAACCTTCAGAATCAATCGCGATCAATTGCTCCCCGATGTTTACCATTGCGTGGCTTATGTCATGCCTTTGCTGACCTTTTGGGGGGCGCGAATCTTGAGCTTTGACCCAGAGCCTGTGTTGGCATTTAACTGGAAAGTTTCGCCTAAGAATTTTGCTGAGAAATCTTGGGTTAATGGAAATTTTGTATCAAAAAGATCAAAAAACTAAAAATTAGCCAGAAAAAACCAGTTCCCACGACTTTTTAAAAAATGCGTTAGACTAACCGCCAGCGCCATTGTGATCGATCGCTCAAATGCTCTTGAGGTATAGATCATGGGACTTTCTCAAACAATCCAAGTGAAGCGGCTCGACTCCATGAAGTCGGGAATGGCAGAGTTTTACACGCCCCAATCCTGCCATGAAACAATGTTGGTGCAAGTGCCAGCCATGGCGCGGGATGATTTATTTGTGCATCGGTTTCAGACCGATCAATTGTTGGTGGTGCGGGGCAGTTTTGTGATGGTGGTGTTGCAAAACCGTCGCTATCAATACATTCCTTTGAGCGATCGTGTGCCGGTGGTTTTAACCATTCCGCCCGGTGTGCCCCATGGTGCTTTGAACTTCAGCCAAGATCCCTGTTTGGTGGTGAATGCTGTGGTGCGTCACGGAGCAGCCCATCGCCTTGACTACCGACCCATGAAACCACCCTTTCCCTACGATTTGGCAGTGGCGGAACAGTCCTTGGCGGCGCTGTTGAATTGTGTGGAAGCGGCGGCTTAATCGCCCGCTTGAATCGCTCGCTTGAATCACCCGCTCGAATCGCCCGATTGATCGGTTGTTGGCTCGATCGCTTCATCAGGACTGACGCAACAGATAGATCACTTAGGTCGCTTAGATCGCCTAGATCGCTGATTTCAACGGGGTTCAGCTTCCAATTCCTGAAGCCTGGCTGCAATTCGTTCTCCAAAATCGGGATCGTTGTTCGCCAAGCTCAGGAGTTGCACATATTCCTGGGGTTTCAAACCCGCCTGCTCGATCGCCTCGAAAGCCTCCAGCTCAATTTCCTGCTCCAAGCGGCTGGCTTCCGGTTCAGTTTCCGCTTGGCGCAGCTCTCCTTCCCGCCGCTCCAACAGGGCCAGCACTTGCAAATAGGCCCGCACGAATTGGGTCACCTTTTCGGCCGGTACGGCGCTGGCATCGGGTGAAATCGGGGCGGCTGACCCGGGCGCGGCCAGCGGGATCGGTTCCGTGGCGGCCCAGGCGGGGATCAAGGCGCTGCCCCACAGCCCGCTGATTAGGCAGCCGATCAACGCGATCAACCCGATCGAGCGGAACAGTTTGCCCACCAATCGCCCGGCTTGGCGGAGGCGATCGCCCCAAGGAAGGCACGAAAACTGGCTCGATCGATTGGCCATGGGTCTGTCTGCGGTTGTGCTGATGGGCTGGAGCTGCTGATTGGTTCTAGCTGATGAAGCTGGGCCGTTTATTTGAGCCGATCGATGGCGCTGAAATTGCGGTTGATCGCCCTATCGATCGACCGGATGTTGGCCATAGTGCGGCAATACCGTAGACCAATGGGGCCGAACGTCCTTTGCCCAATCCTGTTGGGCCAGTTGCAAAAGGGCGATCGCGTCTTGGCCCAAATCTGCCTCCGCCGTCACGATCACACAGGGAGCCGGTTGCTGGGCGATCGTGGTTTCCCACTGTTCCGGAGCCAAGACCCGATCGCTCAAATGGGTCACCAAGCCCGCCGCCGTAACCTCATAAATGCCCCCATGCCATTCTCCTCGTCGGGCCGGCATTTGCACCGCCAGCCATTCACCCGGTTGGGCCCGTTGGCGCTGTCGCCAGGCCGCCGCCGCCAGGGTGGAATAGCCAAACAGCGGGAGATCCAACTGTTGCGCAAGGGTGCGGGCCGCCACCACGCCAATGCGGGTGCTGGTGAAACCGCCGGGGCCGATCGCCACCGCCAAAAGCTGCACCGCCGACCAAGGCAGGGGATACACAAACTCCGACAGTCGATCGTGGAAATCGCTGGATAGTTTTGTGCCCAATTCCCAAACCCGCCCCACCATGTCACGGGGCGAGTCTCCCTTAGCCAATCCCAACTGGGCGCTGGCGGTGTGGATGGCGATGCCCCAACGGTTCCCCTCAGTCATGCGGCAATCTTGTGCTCTTGAAATGCTGTTGAAGTTCTAATCTTGCCAGCTTCCGGCAAAGATGCTGCCTGCGGCCCGCGCGATCCGCCCCAAGTCTTCATCCAACAGCGGCGGCCAGTTCACCCCCTGTCGATCGCCCTGTTCATAGGCCTCGCGACTTTCTACCGCAATCCGATAGAGCGGCCCGGCCAGCTCCCGGCTGAGGCTGGGAGTTCCTTCCAAAGCGTTGTAGACCATTTTCAGGGCCAACAGAATGGAGGTAACTTGTCCGGGAATTGGGGGTTTGCCTGCCTTCAGCCGATTCAAAAATGCATCGGCATTTTCAGAACTCGCGTTGCCTTGGCCAATCAAAAAGCCGCGGGCGGTTTCGTAATCCATAGACAGGGTTGGGTTGAATCAGTTGAATCAACGGATAGCGTTCATGCCAACAGGGCCGGCGGTTAATTAACCCAAGGCAACGAGAAATGGGCCGGGGCGATCGAGCAAGGGTAAACCAGCCGATAGAATGGTTGCACCTCAAGATATTACTGAAAACAGCCCCCATCGATCGTGCTAGACCTGAAGCTACTGCGTGCGAATCCTGATGATGTACAAGCACGCCTGAACCACCGTGGCCAATACGACATTGCTCCGATTTTGGAACTCGATCGGGCAGTGCGTGACTTGGAACAGCGGCGCAATGATCTCCAGGCCCGCAGCAACGAAATTGGCAAACTGGTGGGCCAAAAGATGAAGCAAGGGGCCGATCCCCAGGGGGCAGAAGTGGCGGCCCTGAAGGAAGAAGGCAACCAACTGAAGGCCCAATTGGCAGAGCTGGAACCCCAGGAACGGGACTTGAAAGCGCAAATTGAAAGCGCCCTGATGACCATTCCCAACTTGCCCGACCCCACCACCCCGATCGGGAAGGACGAGGACGACAACGTGGAAATTCGGCGGTGGGGCGAGGCACTGATCCCCACGCGATCGGACATTTTGCCCCACTACGAAATTGGCGAAAAGTTGGGTTGGTTGAACTTTGAACGGGCCACCCGCATTGCCCAAAGCCGATTTGTGGCGTTGATTGGTGAAGGGGCCGCCCTGGAGCGAGCGTTGATTAGCTTCATGCTCGATCGCCACATTGCCGCCGGTTATCAGGAAGTGTTGCCCCCCATCCTGATTAACTCCGCCTCGTTAACCGCCTCGGGCCAGTTGCCCAAGTTTGCGGAGGAAAGTTTCAAGTGCGATCGCGATGATCTGTGGCTCGCGCCCACCGCTGAAGTACCGGTCACCAGCCTTTACCGCGATGAAATCTTGACCGATGATCAGTTGCCGATTTACCACTGCGCCTACACGCCCTGTTTCCGGCGCGAGGCCGGCAGCTATGGGCGCGACACTCGCGGACTCATTCGGTTGCACCAGTTCAACAAAGTGGAGCTGTTTAAGTTTGTGTCGCCGGAAACCTCGGAGGCAGAACACCAACAATTGCTCCAGGATGCGGAGGGCGTGTTGCAGGCCCTGAAGCTGCCCTATCGGGTGTTGCAACTTTGCACGGGAGACATGGGTTTCTCGGCCCAAAAGTGCTACGACTTGGAAGTTTGGCTGCCCTCCCAAAACAAATATCGAGAAATTTCCAGTTGCTCGAACTGTGGCGATTTCCAAGCCCGTCGGGGAAATTTGCGGTTTAAGGAGGCGGGCAAAAAGGGAACCCAATTCCTGCACACCCTCAATGGTTCCGGGCTGGCTGTGGGCCGAACGATGGCGGCAATTTTGGAAAATTACCAACAACCGGATGGGTCGATCGCCGTGCCGGAAGCCCTGCAACCCTACCTGGGCGGCAAAACGGTGCTGGGAGCGGCAACCCGTTAACCGCTCAACACAGCACCACCGCAGCACCACCGCAGCACCACCGCAGCACCACCGCAGCAAGGGCGGAGAGGCCATCACAGTACAATCAGGAAACCGATCAAACCGGAATCTTGGTTAGCGGCTATTGACCGTTGATTAACCCTGATTCAGCATTGGGTTCATCAAAATTGGGTTCGTCAACTATGGCAGGCGATCGAACGGCACAGTCTGGCTCTCTTGATCCCAAAATGACCTACTACGAACTTTTGGGGCTGCATCCCTCGGCGGATGTGATTGAAATTCGGCGGCAATATCGCGAACTGAGCAAGGCCTATCACCCGGACACGACCGAGTTGCCGCTCCCGATCGCCACGGTCAAATTTCAAGAGTTGAACCAGGCCTATGCGGTGTTGAGCAATCCCGATCGCCGGGAGCAATATGACCTCTCGATCGGCTATTCCCGCTGGACGGTGGTGCAGCCCTGGCAAAATTTGCAGCCCCCCAGTTCCTTCGAGTCTTCCAATTTGTACTTGGATCCGACCGATCGCCCCCTATCCGGCGGGGAACTGTTTGCCCTGTTTACGCTGGGCCTGTCCTTTGTGGGCTGTTTAGCGTTGGTGTTGGTGGTGGGAATTTTGCGGGGAGAAATTTCCCTCACCCAAATTGCTGGATTGTAGGTTTGGTCAAGTTCCCAACACCAACCCAGCCTGGGGACTTGCTACGATGATCGGCACGGTGTCTCCCGGCGGCCCGATTTGACTGGATGAATCGATCGCCCATCGAGCTGGTGGCGGCCCGAGCTGGGTTGTGAGGGGTGGGTTTTCTGCCCGATCGACCCGCAGCCACGGCCAACCCCAGCCCCCGATCGCTGGTTTACTCAGCGGAGATCCGATTGCTGATTTCAAACTTCCCTATGGATAGTGACGGTAGTAGTCGTCCGCTCGAACCGCTTTTGCATTCTGCCTTCCCCCTCCGTTCTCCATCCAATCGCACCCTAAAATCGCCCCAAAATTCAGCCTCAGCCTCTGTCCTAAACTCAGCCTCAAAATCTAACGATCCTCCATCCCCCGTTCTGTTGTCGCGTCCGGCGATGTTGACGGAACCCCCCTCGGCGGTTTGGGCCCGCTGTTTGGGAACGACGATCGCCCTGTTAACCCTGACCTTGCCTTGGATGGCGGTGGTTTATTCCAATTGGGATGCGATGCCCTCCACTGCCCTGCCAACACCAGCGGTCTTCCGTGCGGAACAGCCGATGCCTTAATCGCTCAAGCGAGCTTTGGGCCCTGGATAGATTCGCAAATTGGACAAATTCGCAAAATAGATTCGCAAACTGGATAGATTCGCAAAATAGATTCGCAGTGCTCAGGATCCTGAGTGTCGATCGTTCTGAGCGACCAATTCCGCCGCCCGATCGCCGGTTGCTACCCCTGGGGTCGCGCTCCATGCAATTATTGGAGGGCCAAAAGGGGCGCTCCGATCGCGCCCGGTGTCTGTCAGGATCGATGCCCAACCCTCGATTGCCTGAGGGTTAAGAAGCTGGGCCCCAATCCAGCCATTGCAGGGAGTCAGTGATGATGGACGATCGAGCGCGATCAATTGGAGTTTGCTCTGGCGCAAGCAAGTATTCAAGCAAGCTTTTAGGATCGAGACCATGGATCTGTCGCGCATTCCTGCCCAACCGAAGCCCGGAATTGTGAACGTGCTGGTGGAAATTCCCGGTGGCAGCAAGAACAAATACGAGTTCGATAAGGATATGCAAGCCTTCGCCCTCGATCGGGTGTTGTATGCCTCGGTGCGCTATCCGTTTGACTATGGCTTTATTCCCAACACCTTGGCGGATGATGGCGATCCCCTCGATGGGATGGTGATTATGGATGAGCCGACTTTCCCCGGTTGCGTGATTGCCGCACGCCCGATCGGTTTCTTGGAAATGGTGGATGGGGGCGATCGGGACGAAAAGATCCTTTGTGTTCCCGCTGCGGATCCCCGCTATGCCGGTGTGAACTCCCTGAAGGACATTCACCCCCACCGCTTGGAAGAAATTGCTGAATTCTTCCGCACCTACAAGAACCTGGAAAAGAAGGTGACGGAAATTCTCGGTTGGCAAGAGGCGGACAAGGTGGCGGCGCTGGTTGACAAGTGCGTGGCTGCTTACCAGTAATTGCGCAGTTAACCTGGCCTAATTCAAGTTGGCTGAATTCAGGTTGGCCTAATTCAAGTTGGCTGAATTCAGGTTGGCTAAATCTAGGTTGGCTAAATTCAGGTTGACTTACAGCCCTTACCCCAATTACTAAGCACAGTTGACCGTAGGGTGGGCATTGCCCACCAAACCGTTGCTTCATGGCATCTGTAATATGGCGTGCCAATAACTCTAGGTAAAGGCTGTAACTGCTTAAGTTGACTGAATTCAAGTTGGCTTGATTTGGCTCAACTCGTGTGGCTCAACTTTGGCTGAACGAGTTGCTCAACAGCTCAACAGTCGTTGTGGACTAGTTGCCGTTCAACGGGCGATCGGGGTGATGGAAACGAACGGATGGGCGATCGGGCGGTTGAAATCCTGGGCGAGTCTTTGGACGTTTAGCCTTTTGGGTGCGATCGCCCTGTGGGGTTGCGGGTCGGCGGGCCCTCAGTTTCAAGGGGGATCCTTGCCGCCGGCCGCTGAATTCAACAACTCAGCCGGTTCCGCCGAAAGTCGTCCTTCCCCGATCGCCCAACCGGGCCCCGTGCGGGCATTTTTTAATCACAATCCTGCTAGCCAATATCGAGATCCCTACCGGGGCATTGAGCGATCGGGCGATGACCTTGAAGGGCGAATGGTGCAGTTGGTCGCAAGTGCCCGATCGACCGTGGTGGTGGCCGTGCAGGAATTGCGCTTGCCTCGGTTGGCCCAAGCCTTGGTCGATCGCCACCGGGCCGGCCTGCAAGTACGGGTAATTTTGGAAAACAGCGCCAGCCGTCCCTGGAGCAGCTACAGCCCGGAGGAGTTGGCGCAACTGAGCGATCGGGAGCGATCGCGCATTGAAGATTATTTCCGGCTGGGCGATCGCAACGGCGATGGAACCGTCAGTGAGGCGGAGGTGCTGGCAACCGATGCCATGGTGATGTTGGCCCAGGCCGGCGTGCCCACCCTCGACGACACCGCCGATGGCTCTAAGGGATCGGGCCTGATGCACCACAAGTTCATCGTGGTGGACGGCAATCGATCGATCATCACCTCCGCAAACTTCACCCTCAGCGATGTCCATGGCGACATGGGCCGGCCCGCCAGTCGTGGCAATCCCAATAATCTGTTGGAAATTGACAGCCCCGTGGTGGCCGGTTGGCTGTTGGAGGAATTTGGGCTGATGTGGGGAGATGGGCCGGGCGGCCAGCCCGACAGCCGTTTTGGCACAAACAAGCCCCTGCGCCCCCTACGATCGACCCAAGTGGGTGATGCCACCATTGGCATTCAGTTTTCACCCATGAAAACCGCCGTTCCCTTTGCTGAACGCACCAACGGAGTGATTGCGGCCACCGTGGGCCCAGCCACCCGATCAATCGATGTGGCCCTGTTTGTCTTTTCTGAGCAGGCGATCGCGGATGCCATGGAAACCGCCCACCGCCGAGGAGCCAAAGTGCGTGTGTTGGTGGATCCCAGCTTTTTGGCGCGGGACTATAGCGAAGCGCTGGATCTGTTGGGGGTGACCCTGCGCCGCAGAACCTGTGAACTGGAACCCAATCAGCGGCCTTGGAACCCGCCGATCACCACCGTTGGTTCCCCGGAGTTGCCCATGGGCGACCTGCTGCACCACAAATTTGGCTTGGTGGATGGGCAAACGGTGGTGACCGGTTCTCACAACTGGTCGGCGGCGGCCGATCGCCTCAATGATGAAACCCTGTTGGTGGTCAAGCACCCGATCGTGGCGACCCTGTTTCAGCGGGAGTTCGATCGCCTCTGGAGCAACGCCACCACCGGCCTCACCCCGAAGCTGAAAGAGCGCCTCGCAGCCGATCGGGCCCGCTGTGGTTCCTAGGGGTTGCCTCAGCCCATTCAGTAAATTCAGCCTATTCAACGAGTTCAGCAAGTTCAGCGCATCCCGAGCTTATTCAGCGCTTGACCCAGCCCGTTGCGGTTCTTGCAGCTTCCTCCATGCCCCGATCGTGACCCATCAAAAACCCGATCGAAAACAATCACGAATTGCGTTTTAGGCGGATTGGGCCAATTCCGCGTGAACTTCAGAAATGGGGAAGACAATCAGATCTACCAGATCTACCAGCAGCCCCAAGCCTGAGGCTATGCTCAAGGCACGATTTCTTCCCGGTTTAGTTGATTTCTGATGGCCCCACCCATGAATGCCGTCCCCACTGCATCGATTATTATTCCCGCCTATAACGGGGCAAAAACCATTGCTGAAACGATCGAATCCGTCCTGAATCAGACTTTGCGGGACATCGAAGTGATCGTTGTAAACGATGGTTCCACCGACAACACCTCCGACGTGGTGCGGCAATTCACAGACCCCCGCCTGAAGCTGATTGAACAGGAAAATGCTGGTGTGGCCGCTGCCCGCAATCATGGGGCCATGGTGTCCCGAGGGCGATATCTAACCTTTATTGATGCGGATGACTTGTGGACATCGGACAAGGTAGAAGATCAGGTTAATGCCCTTGAAGCCAACCCAGAAGCCGGAGCCGTTTACAGTTGGATTGATTGGGTTGATGAAGAGGGAAATTATATTCGTGACGGGGGCTTTATTGACACGGAATATAACACCTACTTACAGATTTTATTGATTGACATTGTGCAGTCGGGATCAAACACAATGATCCGACGCGATGCCTATTTTGAACTGGGAGGCTACGAAGGATCGCTGCACCCGGCCGAGGATTGGGATTTTTGGTTGCGCTTGGCGGAATCCTATGAGTTTATCTGTGTGCCGAAATTACAGGTACACTATCGCCAGGTCAGGGGTTCCGCCTCCACCAATGCGATCAAGATGGAGCAGGTGAGCTTGGCGATCATTAACCGAGAGCGCCAACGCCTCAGTCAAAATCCAGCCGATCGCAAGCGTTTTGGCAAGCTGGTGCAAATGACCCTGAATAATCGCTATAAATTTCTGCTTTATAAGGCGATGGATGGGGGAATTCACCGCAACCGTGCTTTTTTGGCCCTGCGCTATTTGGCCTATTGGATTTGGCGCGATAATTGGGAATTTGTGCGGGAAAACCGTGATTGCACCATCAAGATTTTGACCAAGATTTTGGTCTTTATCTTTTTGCCCAATCGGTTGGCTTGGAAGTTTGTTTATCGCTACCGATCGCACCTGGAAATTGAAAAGGCAGTGCTCTGGACAATTAAGGTCAAACTGCCCGAGTTCTATGAAAAATTGCCGCCGGAAGATGTGCCAATTCGAGTCAGCCAAAAGCGCTTGGCCCGATCGCGATCGACCGCCATGGACTCTTCTCGACGGTAGGGAGAAGGGGGCATGGTGCGGATGATGTTGTCTAAGTCCGCCAGCACTTCCAGAGCGCTTTGGTAGCGATCGGCAACGGCCGGTTGCAAGAGTCGATCGAGCACCAAGCCCAACCCTTCGCTCACCGAGTCAGACACCGGCAAGTGCTTCCGTTGGGACGCATCTAGCGAATCTCCATTGCCCGACAGCTCATCTCGCCATTGGGCCAACTGTTCTCGCCAAGGCCACTGGCCCGTCAGGGGGTTGTATAGCTCCTCCGGTTCCACACCGGTCAGCAGAAACACGCAGATCGCTCCCACGCTGTAGAGATCGCTGGCGGGATAGGCCTGGCCGCCGCGCAATTGCTCATCGGGGGCATAGCCAGCCGTGCCGATTTTCGTGCCGGGGCGGCTTTGGGTGTTGGCTTCCAGCACTTTGGCCACGCCGAAATCGATCGGGACAATTCGCTGATCCCGCTGACGACGAATCAGGTTCAAGGGCTTTAAATCTCGGTGAATCGTGCTGCGATCGTGCACAAATTGCAACACGGGCAGCAAATCCCGCAGGAAAGCCAGCAGCTTGGCTTCGCTGAACGGGCCCGATCGTTGCAATTCCCGATCGATGGTTTCCCCGGCGATATATTCCTGCACTAGGTAGAGATAGCCCCCTTCTTCAAAAAATCCCAACAGGGCGGGAATTTGGGGATTGTCGCCCAAATCTCGCAGCCGCAGGGCCTCGCGGGTGAACAACTCAATCGCCTTGTCGCGGCCAGCGGGGGTCTTGGCACTGGGCAAAAATTGCTTAATGGCGCAAGGGGTATCCAACCGATCGAGATCGATGCCCAGGTAGGTCCGTGCAAATCCGCCACGGCCCAGGGGGCGAATGGCGCGGTAGTGCCCCCGCAACAGCAAGGGAGCACCGCAATTGAGGCAAAAATTCCCCTGATCGGGATTGTGCGGGCGATCGCACTGGGGGTTTAGGCAAAAACTCACAGTCAGGGATTCAAGCGAGGAGAGATACGAAAATGATTGATTTGATCAAACCCGATGATTTTGGTGCTTGTCATGATTCTTAACCATAACGTTCAGAAAATCCCGCTAATCTAACGATCGAGTCACCCAGCGATCGAGACAGGATTTTGCTTTGGCCGTCTTTCGCCGTGGTTAAGTGCTGCCCTGTGTCGGCAACCGTCGCAACCTAACTGTTTTCAACCTAACTGTTTTAGGGGCTCGCGTTCGGTAGGGGGTGTGGATTTCTCCCCCGCTGCCTTTGCCCAGGAACCGCACAAAATTGGCAAACTGGTATTCGCAGACTTCTCAACTTCTTTAACATGAGCGTCAATTTAGCAACCAAACTACGCGAAGGCACGAAAAAATCACACAGCATGGCAGAGAATGTCGGCTTCGTGAAGTGCTTTCTGAAAGGCGTAGTCGAAAAAAGCTCCTATCGCAAACTGGTGGGCAACCTCTACTTTGTCTACACGGCAATGGAAGAGGAAATGACGAAGCACAAAGATCACCCGGTTGTTGCGCCGATCAACTTCCAAGAGTTGTATCGCAAGAGCAGCCTGGAGCGCGATTTGGCTTACTATTACGGCTCCAATTGGCGTGAAGAAGTGAAGCCTTCGACCGCCGCCCAAGACTACATTGCTCGGGTGCGGGAAGTGTCGGCCACGGCTCCCGAACTGTTGGTGGCCCATTCCTACACGCGCTATTTGGGTGATTTGTCCGGTGGGCAAATTCTCAAGAACATTGCCGTGAATGCCATGAACTTGACCGATGGCCAAGGAACGGCTTTCTATGAGTTTGAAACCATCTCTGATGAGAAGGCTTTCAAGAACCAATATCGGGCAGCATTGAACGAATTGCCGATCGATGAAGCCACGGCCGATCGCATTGTGGATGAAGCCAATGATGCGTTTGGCAAGAACATGAAAATGTTCATGGAATTGGAAGGCAATTTGATCAAGGCGATCGGGCAAATGTTGTTTAACACCCTGACCCGCCGCCGCAGCCGGGGCAGCACGGAAGAGCTGGCCACCGCTGAATAGGCTAAGTCAATTGGCTTGACTGGGTAACGGACACTGGGGACAATTTATTACAATTTACTCAGGAAACCAGCATCCAGATTCAGGGGGCGATCGGGCGATCGTCCCCTGAATTGTTTGAGCGCTTGGCGTGGTGAAGAATGCGCAGACCAGTGGCTATTCCAGCACCTTGGGTTCGCTGGTTTTGTAATTACCAGCATCTTGCCTTCAAGGGGCCTGAAATGGCCTCAACACAATTGCCTGAAAACGGCCTGAGTTTGGGCTGCGGTTTTGGCCCAACTGAACTGACTGGCGCGATCGAGGCTGCGTTGGTGTAGCTCCTGCCAAAGTCGGTCATCGGTGGCCACCTGCACCATCGCATCGGCAATGGCGCGGGGCTGCTCCGGGTCAATCAACAACGCCGCATCGCCCGTCACCTCCGGCAACGAAGCCAGATTGGAGGTGATCACGGGCGTACCGCAGGCCATGGCCTCCAGGGCCGGAATCCCAAAGCCTTCCCAGCGGGTGGGAAAAACCAACGCGATCGCCTGGTTCAGCAACACCGGTAATTGCTCGATCGGCACATACCCTAAAAAGCGCACCCGATCGCCCAAACCCAATTCCGCAATTTGGGCCGCCAAGGCCGGTTGATAGCGCGGGTTCATGGGCCCAGCAATCCAAAATTGCCAGTCGTTGGCCGGAGCCGCCCGCAAAAATTGGGCAAAGGCCGCGATCGCCCCCGGTAAATTTTTGTAAGGATCATTGCGCCCCACATAGAAAAAATAGGGGCGGCGCGGCAGGTTTAAAAATCGATAGCGATCGGCGTTGTGGGCTAACGGAGTGACAGTAATTTTCTGGGCAGGAATTTGGAAAAAACGGCCCAAATCATCGGCCGTAGCCTGGGAATTACAGAGCAAATGGGTGGCCTGTTCAGCAACACGGCGCACATAATATTTGCTGTAAAGATGCAGGCGCGATCGGGGCGGAAAAAACCGCAGCGGAATCAAATCATGCACCATCACCAGGGTACGCAGGGCCCGAGTGCCAAACTGAATTGGGGCCTCGGGAACCGGACAAAACAGCAGCTCAACACCCGATCGACGGCACAGTTGCGGCAAGCGAAATTGCGTCCAAAACAGTCGCCGTAGATGACCCTTTGCGCCTAAATCTGAGGTCATGTTGGCGGGCACAAGCTGGTTACGAAACCCCGCCATTTCCCAGGGGCTAAATAGCAAAGGATCCCGCGATCGCAAATAGGGCAACAGTTCGATCGCGTAGGTTGCCAAGCCCGTTGGTTCGGGAATCGCAAAGCTCAAATTAATCGCAAGGGTCATGATGCAAAAACGGGCAAGCGGAAAAATTGCCCCCCAGGTTCATTGGGGCCAGAAACCAAAAGCACGCCCCAGAATCGGAGCGTGCTTTTGGTTATACAGTAGTTTGCGGAATTAAAAGAGTGATCGCTAAAAAAAGGCGCGATCGGGCATTCAAGAAAGGAATTGAAAAAGCAATTAAAAGGAAAGAAAAAACAAACAACTGAGTTTTGATTGCGCTTTAAAAACCACTCCGAAGAGCGTTTTTATTCAGATTGTTATGGTTTGTTGGTGGCGAATCACCAAGCCCCTTGATCAAGATGTCTTGACCAAAGCACCTTAGCCCAATTGCCGCGATAGCATTTTCTCGACGGTTTCTTGGGTTTCTCGCAGCAAGCGATCACGGTTTTCTTCCGCTTGGCCCGATGAAGGAACCAGGTTTCGCGCTTGCAAACTCATGTGCAATTGCAATTCGGCTACATAATCGCTGAAGCTTTCACGAACCGGTGCATCGCTTTTGTGGGTCAACATCGCTACTGCCAGAGAAGTAAAACGGCGTGATTCAAGCAGGTTGGCAAGCGGAGCCACTGTCTTCAAAATCTCACCAATTTCTAATTGATGTGGTCAACCAGTTTGATCAGTAATTTACGAAATTCACGATCAATCGTTCACCAATCAATTGGTATTACCCATCAGTTTTAGGAAGCGCTCATGATTAATCTGCGATTATCTTGAACTGATCTTCCGATGTTAATTTCAGCAAGCGAATTGACCGAAATTAAGGTTCCGAATGGGTGGGGAGATATTGATGGCGGTTGGCGCTTTGCTAACCGAGAAGAAAGTTATCACGGCGCGTTTCGGGCGGCCTCGTTCGTGCAAGAAACCTTAACTTTAGAGTTAACATTTCGTTGACAACGCTGCTCAAACGCTGCTGGCCAGGGGGCGAAAACTCCCGGCCGTAGCACAATAGCCGTAAACCACTACTCATCCCCGATCGACCAAGGTGGAGCCATCTCAAGATATCAGCCCCAACAACACCGGCCCTCATGACACCAACGGCGAAGTCATCAACCATGCAGAGACCAACCACGCAGAGACCAACCCGGTGACCTCGGCGCTGGCCGCGACGGACGGGCCCAATTTGCCTGCTTGGTTAGAGCAAGCGGCGGCCCAGTTGCTGACCACCCTGGGGCCCCAGGCCGATTTGCTCGATCGCCAGCCAGAAGCCCTGACCGCGGCCCTCCAGTGGCTGGGGCAACAGGGTTGGTTAGCCCTCAAAGTGCCCATCGAGTGGGGCGGCAAAGGCCTGAACGAAGCGGAATATGGTTGGTTTCGGGAGCAACTGGCTCGCTGTTCCGGTGCTTTAGCCTTTTTGCAAGCCCAGCACCAAACCGCAGCGGCGCTGATTGCCTCCGGAGACAATGACAACCTCAAAACCCAATATTTACCGGCGATCGCGCGGGGCGATCGACAATTGGGCATCGCCTTTTCGCATCTGCGGCGGGCGGATGATCCCCCGATCGAGGGGCGTGCCGTGGCCGGTGGCTGGGAAATTACGGGCACGGCTCCTTGGGTGACCGGGGTGGGGCACTTTCCCGAGGCGGTGTTGGCTGTGCCGACGGCGGCCGGGGTGCTGTTCGGCATTGTGCCGCTGACGGCGGTGGAATCGGGCGATCGCAACATTCAGCCGCAGCCGCCCATGGTGTTGGGAGCCATGAACGCCACCCACACAGCAGCAGTCACGTTCGATCGCTGGCTCATTCCCGAAGCGGCCGTGATCGGCCTCAAGCCGATCGACTGGATTCAGCAACTCGATCGCCGGAACGCCCTGCAAGGGGTCTACTTCGCCCTCGGTTGCACCCAAGCGGCCCTCGATCGGCTAGCGGTGTTATTCCAGGAAAAACGCCTGCTGACGATCGCCGTTGCCCACGACACCTTGCGCCGGGAGTTTGACCAATTGCGGCAACAGGTCTATGGCCGCCCGATCGACAAACCCTATGCCCAAAAACTGCAACTGCGGGCCCAGGCGATCGCCCTAATGGGCCGAGCCACCCAAGTCGCCCTCGTGGCCCAAGGGGGGCGAGGCATTCTGGCCACCAACCCCGCCTATCGATTGCAGGGCGAGGCTAGCATTTTTGCGACCAGCGGCCAAACGCCCGATATTTTGGCAGCAACGCTGGGGGCAATCGTGGGTAAATCGCCAATGGCCATTGATTAATTGATTAACGGTTATGGATTAACGGTTATGGATTAATGGGCATTAATTAATCGCCCTTTCATCCATCATCAATCGCAATTCAAAGATCGAAATTCAAATCGAAATTCAATCGAATGACTGTGAATTAGGGTCATTTTCAGGAGCACTATGGCGCGATCGGGCTACACCTTACCGGTATTTGCGGCAGCGGCGGCCCGGGGGGCCCTGTTGCGGTTGCAAGGCGATCGCCCGGCGGTGGTCACCCTGGATCTGTTAGACGGACAAACCGCAGAAATCGCGCTGGAGTCGATCGCCCCATTGGATGAGCGCACCGCCTTGGCCATCACCCGCAGCGATCCGGGCGATAACCTGGATCTGACCAGAAATACTCCCGTTTGGGCTTGGGTGCAATTGATCGATCGCGTCGATCGCGAAGGCCCGCCGCTCCGGCTGGAAGGAGGCGAGGGAATTGGGCAAACGGCTGAGGGGCCGGCGATCTATCGCTTTGCCCGATCGCTCCTGGAACATAACCTGTTGCCCCTGGTTCCGCCCGATCGCGTGGCGGTGGTGCGATTGATTTTGCCAGAGGGTCGCAACTTGGCCAAACGCACGTCTAACGAGGCTTTTGGGGTTTTGCAGGGGCTGTCACTCCTGGGAACCAGTGGCATTTCCCAGCCCCACACGGCGACGGATCAACTGGATGCATCGCGCGATCGACTGGCAGCGGTTCTGGCCCACGATCGCCATGTGATTTTCTGCATTGGCAGCAACGGACAGCAGGTGGCCGATCGCCTCGGTCTGTCCGCCGCCACCATTGTGCCCGTGGGGAACTGGATTGGGGCCATGTTGGTGGAAGCGGCCTTGCGGGGAGCAGAATCGGTGTTGCTGCTGGGATATCACGGCAAATTGTTGAAGCTAGCTGGGGGCATTTTCAACACCTCCAGCCACATTGCTGACGGCAAATTGGAAATTTTGGCAGCGGCGGCCCTGAGATCGGGGGGAGATGCCACCTTGGGGCGATCGATCCTGGCCAAAAGCACAGTGGCCGAAGCGGTGCAAGATTTGCAACGGTTGGGCTGGAGTCAGCGCGTTTTGGGGCAACTGGCCGCCGCCATTAGTGAGCGATCGGCCGTCTATGCCCAAAAATACGCCGATCGCCCTTTGGCCGTGGCCGTGGCCCTGTTCGATCGGGCGGGCAACATTCTGGCCACGGGCGGCCCTTGCGATCGCTGGTCAATTCCAACGGCTGATTAGTTAATTGGTTGATTAGTTAATTGGTTGATTAGCTGATTAACCACCTGCTAAGGGGTGGCTTCAAACCAATGGCAACCCGCACAGGGGCCACTGGGATTTACGGCACAACGCAACTGGGGCGATCGGGCATTGAACCGACAGCTCAAATTGCCAATGACATAACCCGCTCCCGGAATGTGGGTCAGCTCCGGAGGCTGAGGCCCCGGAAAGGACGGCCGGGGCGATCGGGTCGTCAGGCGGGCCCGGGCAACCGTGGTTTGCACCAGGGCTTCATAGCGGCGAACGGCCCGCAGGGACAGCAACGGTGGCAGCAGGGCGATCGAGAACAGGATCAATAGCGCCAAAGCAGTAACCATCGATAACGAAGCAAGGAGTGGCACATCATCCGATCGATAGCACGCTTTTGGGAACTTGTCCGGTGGTTAATTCCTGCCCCTGGCCTCGATCGCGCCAGTCTCGATCGCACTGACGATCAGGCACTGACGATCAAGGGCGTTTTTGCCCGTTGGCTCTGGCTAGGGTGCGCGCCAAACTCGCAGCAGCTCATGGCCACCCCGCTGAAATTCGTAGGTGGTGGGCAAAATTTCCACCCGCAGGCCCCGATCGACCAAGTGATCGATCGTGGGTTGCACATGGGGCGATCGGGTCACCTGATAGTTTTCCAGCAACGGAAACACCCGCACTTCCTGCGCCACCCGGGCTAATTCCACGATCGATTGCTGATGAAATTCCAGGGAAAATTGAGCGGAATAGGTAAAGAGCAAATGGGAGCAGAGCGCCAACTCAAACTCCCCATCCCCAAAGGGCAAATTTGGCAAGCTGCATGGTTGGTAGCGCCGTGCTTGCAATCCAGCAGGAAAATCCGCCAAAAATTCCCCCATTGCTTGCAACCGATAGTCCGCCAAAGCTTCCGGCGTGGACAATTCCGCAGACCACACAAACCAATCGTGGTTTTCGTGCAATCCCGCCACGATTTTGGGACAGGTTTCCTCAATCCGTTGGGCAATTTCCGCCGCCGAAAACTGATAGATCGGGTCGCAGGAAATCACCCGTTTTCCCAACCGATGCATCGTCGCATTAAAGCTGGCCGGCCCACCGGCACAGTCGAGGATCGATCGCTCCAAATCCTCCCCCGTGAGGGAAAACATTTTCCGATAGTCCGCAAACGATCGCCCCCAAGGAACCACCTGCGTCAGTTGAAAGGCCATATTCTGTTCACCTTTTGCTCACCCTTTTCATCACCATTTGCATCATTTCAATGGCCATGATTCAATTTTTAGACCCCAGCTTTTGATAGGTTCGTCGTCGCCGCGTTCGGGCCTGTCAGGTTAAACTGTTTGGGTAATCTGCAAGCACGTTGGAGTTGTAGACGCTCTGTGACCGCTCGTTTACCCGTCGTCGAATCCGCCTCAATTGTTGATCCTCGCACGGCCAGTACGGCACAGGTTCCAGCGCCCCCGGGAGGCTGGCGCGGCCTGATCGAAACCTATCGCCGCTACCTCCCCGTTACCGACTCCACGCCCGTTGTCACCCTACACGAGGGTAATACACCGTTAATTCCCGTCCCGTCCGTGGCCGATCGGATTGGGCGTGGCGTGAAAGTTTACGTGAAATATGACGGTCTGAATCCCACCGGCAGCTTCAAAGACCGGGGGATGACCATGGCCGTAACCAAAGCCAAGGAAGCCGGAGCCAAGGCGGTGATTTGTGCCAGCACGGGCAACACCTCCGCCGCCGCCGCTGCCTATGCCCGCCGGGGTGGCCTCAAGGCTTTTGTCTTGATTCCCGATGGCTATGTGGCCTTGGGCAAGCTGGCCCAAGCCCTGCTCTACGGCGCTGAGGTGCTGGCGATTCGGGGCAACTTCGATCGGGCGTTGGAGTTGGTGCGTCAAATGGCCAACGACTATCCGATCACCCTGGTGAACTCCGTGAACCCCTATCGACTTCAGGGGCAAAAAACCGCCGCCTTCGAGGTGGTGGATGCCCTGGGCGATGCGCCGGACTGGCTCTGTGTGCCCGTGGGGAATGCCGGGAACATCACCGCCTATTGGATGGGCTTCTGTGAATATCACCAGGAGCAACGATGCCAGCGGTTGCCCCGAATGATGGGCTTCCAGGCGGCCGGGTCTGCGCCGCTGGTGGTGGGCCGTCCGGTTTTGGATCCACACACGATCGCGACGGCTATTCGCATCGGCAAGCCCGCCAGTTGGGATAAGGCGCTGGCGGTGCGGGATGCCAGCCAAGGCGGCTTTGAGGCGGTCACCGATGAGGAAATTCTGGAGGCCTACCAACTGCTAGCGGGCGAAGAAGGCGTGTTCTGCGAACCGGCTAGCGCGGCTTCCGTGGCGGGGCTGCTGAAGGTGCGCGATCAAGTGCCCGCCGGGGCCACGGTGGTTTGCGTGCTGACGGGAAATGGGTTGAAGGATCCGGATACGGCCCTGAAAACCTCCCAAAACCAGTACCACCAAGGGATTGAACCGGAGTTGGCGGCGGTGGCCCAAGCGATGGGTTTCTAGGACGGGTTTCTAGGGCGAGTCGATCGCCCGGCTGGCCCCTCTCGTGAGTCGTTAGTCTGGCGGGGGGAATTGCCCGGGGGCCATATCTTGCGAATCGGCTATTTTTGGGGCGTTGGTCATGGGGCCAGCGCCCTTTGTACTTGGTCAAAAACCGCCGCCCAATCCCCAATTTTGGGTTGGCGAAAGAGTCGGGCCGTGGGATACCAACGAGTGCGATCGGTGTTCAGCAGCCAGCGCCAATCGGGCACGGCCGGCAACAGAATCCAAACCGGTTTGCCGATCGCTCCGGCCAGGTGGGCCGTGGCGGTGTCTACGGTGATCACCCCATCCAGTTGGGCGATCGCGTGGGCCGTGTCCGCAAAATCCGTGAGCCGATCGCCCAAGGCGGGAATGCCCCGATCGGCTAGCCAGGCCCGCTCCTCGGGGCTGGTTTCCGTTTGCAAACTCAAAAACTGATAACCGGGCGATCGCAACAGGGCCGCCCATTGGGCCAAAGCGGTCGATCGCTTGCGGGCTGTGGCTCCTGTTTTGCCGGAAGCCCAAACAAATCCCCACCGTTGACCCGCTGGCGAGGCAATTGGTGAAGGTTCCGGCTCGATCGGTCCCTGGGTTGACGGTGGAAACCCTGGAAGTGACTGCGGCGACTGAAGCGATTGGCCTAGCTGAAAATAGGGAATATCCGCTGGAATGGTGGCCGGCGTGGTTCCAAAGGCGGCCGGCAAACTCATCAACGGCGACCAATAATCGAACGGCGGTGGCGTTTCCCCCCGAATCACCACCTGCGCCACACCCGTCACCGTCCCAAACAGCCGAGCCAGGGGCCTCGGACATTCCAGCAGCACCCGCGCTCCTCGGGCCGCCAACAGGGGAGCATAGCGCACAAAGTTCAGCGCATCCCCAAAGCCCATATCTGAGTAGAGCAGAATGGTTTTGTCCGCCAGCGGTTGCGCTCCCGTCCAAACCGGTTGAGGAAAGGGAACCGGCGGCAGCCCTCGCGCCGTTTCCACACAAAACCAACGGTGCTCATAGTCCACCAGGCCCTGTTCCCATTGGCCGAGGGTCATTTGCACCATGCCCCGATTGGCGATCGCCTCATGGAAATCCGGCTCGATCGCCAAGGCCTGGTTATATTGGGCGATCGCATCCTCATAGCGCCCCTGTTCCCAAAGGATATTGCCCAAGCTGTGGCGAGCTTTGGCGCATTGGGGCAACGCTGCCACCACCTGCCGAATGTGGATTTCGGCGAAAATTAGGTCGCCCAGCTTTTCCAAAGCATTGGCCAGGTTGCGATGGGCATCCCAATGATTGGGATCCAGGGCGATCGCCCGTTCATATTCCGCCACGGCCGCCGGGAGCTGTTGGGCCTGTTTGAGGGCCGCTCCCAGGTTGACCCGCAAGCCCGGATCCGCCGGCCGCAGAGCGATCGCCCGTTGATAGCAGTCGATCGACTGGAGCCAATGCCCCGATCGGTAATAGGCAATTCCTAAATTCTTCCAAGTGGCCCCATCGTGGGGGGCCGCCGCCGCCATCTGTTGCCACAGGGCGATCGCTCCCGGCCAATCCCCTTGGCGGGCCAAACTCAACGCCCGATCGTGCATCACCGCCCCATGATCAGGAACGCATTGCCATCACCGGCCACCCACAGGCCACCCACCGTCATTTCCCGATCGCCACCCAAACCTTGCAACTATCTCGCAAAAGCCTAGAACCGGCCCATCGCTTGCTAATTAGTAATCGTATTCCACAAAATCCGCCGTCCCCGGTTCCCGGCGCACCGTCTGATCCTGACGGGCCCGAGGTAAATAGGTAGGAACCACTCGGATGGGGTGGAACGGTTGCGGGCTGTGGGGCGGCGCACCATAGCTTCCTCGGTTTTGCCGGGCCATGGTGGAAATCACCCCCGCCATCACAATGCTGCTGACCGTCAGCACCATGCCCCCCAGGGCCCAAAGGATGCCGTTGCCCCACTGGCCCGGGGGTTGCTGTTCGCCCCGGTTAGCCGCAATTTGCGCCAACTTGTCATCCAAGGCCATGGAAGTGAGGTTTTTTTCCTGGCCCTGCACGGCGGTGCTCAGTTTATCCACCGCCGCCGTTAGGCGCTCCCGATCTTTGCGGTCTTCTCGCAAGTCCGCTTGAATTTCCTTCAGTTGGTCTTCGCTTTTCCGCAGCCGCTCCTCAATCTTGGCGATCGTGCTGTCGCCTGTGGGAGGGGTGGCCGTCGCATCAGCCGCACCATTCGCGGCGGCACTGGGGCGGGCGGCGGACAAGGCCGTGGGTGGCGGCGAGGGCAGCATGGTCACCGTGGGGGCCGGGGGCAGTTGGCCACCCCCTTCAAGCAGGGGAACCCCACTGGGATTTTCCGACAGCCCGGGAACCGAGGACGGAGGCGCGCCCACCGCAATCCATCCCTTCGCGACCGCAAATGCCAGCGATCCCGTAATGGCGCAGCCTGCTAAAAACGCTACTCGACCCTCGGCCATACTGATGCCTGTCTAAAACTTCTCGCCAATGCTAACTGACAATCCTGCAAAAGGGTAGACGGTCTTTTGCAGACCCGATGGGAATTTCCTGGATTGTCGATCGGGAAATTCCCGCAGCCGAGTTCACTTCAGGGGCTGGCTCGATCGGGGCCTGATCCCGATCGCCCTCCTTGGCTCACTCCAACTGCAACAGCTCCGCGATCGCCTGGCCTTCCTCCGTGGGTGTAGCAGGCATCACCTGTCTGGCATCCGTAATCAGCCAATCCAGGGCCGCCGCCTGCACATCGATCGTCGCGCCCGTCTTATCCACACAATAGCGACCGAACACCAGTTTATCCACCAGTCGCACGCCCGGCCCCAAGCGGGAATATTCAAAAATCACGCTGTTTTCCACCGTGGCCCCGCTGCAAATGTGGCAGTTTTGCCCGATCGCCGTGGGGCCAATAATCTTTGCCCCATCATCAATCCGGCTCATGCCCCCGATATACACCGGCCCTTGGATCTCAACCTTGTCCCAGTTGACCGCCACATTCAGCCCCGTATAAACCCCCGGACGCACCTGCCGTCCAGGAATGGCCACGTTTTGCACTTCCCCTAACAGCACACTGCGAATGGCCCGCCAGTAGTCCGGCACTTTTCCAATATCCACCCACTGAAAGTCCATGGTGATGCCATAGAACGGCGCACCCATTTCCACCAGCTTGGGAAACAAGTCGCCCCCAATGTCATACTCACAGCCCGGGGGAATGTAGTTGAAAATTTCCGGCTCAAAGATATAAATCCCAGTGTTGATGCTGGTGCTGAGGGCTTCTTCCACGGCGGGTTTTTCCTGGAATGCCTTGATCCGGCCGTCCGGATCCGTCAACACCACCCCATAGCTGGACACCTCATCGCGGGGCACGGATTTCATGACGATCGTGGCGAGGGAGCCTTTGGCCTTGTGGAATTTGACGGCGGCGGTCAAGTCCAAATCAATCAGCGCATCGCCACAAAGCACCACAAAGGTGTCATCAAAGAAGGGGGAGAAGTCTTGGATTTTGCGCAGGCCACCCGCAGACCCGAGAGCTTTGCCAATCAGCTCGCCGTCTTCCACAAATCCTTCAAAGGAGTAGGCAATTTCGACCCCAAATCGCTGGCCATCGCGGAAATAGTCTTCAATTTCCTTGGCCAGGTGGCTGACGTTCACCACCACTTGATCAAAGCCGTGTTGGCGCAAAAGCTCGATCAGGAATTCCATCACTGGCTTTTGCAGGATGGGGATCATCGGCTTAGGCACGGTGAAGGTGATCGGCCGAACACGCGTGCCTTTGCCTGCCGCAAGGATCATGGCTTTCATGGTTTAGCTGGCTTCTCCCCGGGAATGCTTCACGTTTTATTTAACGGTGCGATCGTCGGATCAGCAAGCCAAGGGAAATGGGCGAGGCTTGCCAGATTCTGACGTGGCTTATTTGGTTTTCGACACTGTAGCGCTTGCCATGGGGTTCGCGAAAGAGAGGATGTGATCGATCGAATGGCGATTGCCCAAGTGTTTGGCGGCAACGGCGGCCGGTTGGAGCGCTGTGGGGATGGGTTTGATGGAAATCGGGCGAGTTTTTGTGGAATCTTGGCCCGAAACTAACCCGGACTGAATTTGACCTGAATTTGAATTGGGTCTGGATTGGATCGGGATTGGATCGGGAGCTGAATTTGAATTGAGTCTGAATGGGATCTGAATTGGGTCTGCAATTGGAGCTGAATTGGGAACTGTTGGGCAAAGGCAGGGAAACGAATGGCGTTGGATGCAGTTGTGTTGGGGAAGTTATATGCCACCTTGGCCGGTGGGGTGGGTTTGGGGGTGTTGTTGGGCCGCTGGCTCCCGGCGCGGGTGTCCGGGGCGATCGGGCAAGGGTTGTTTTGGGTGGGCGTGCCCCTGAGCTGCGTGGCCTTTTTGCGCCAAACCGATCTGAGCGGCCAAGCTTGGCTGGCTCCCTTGGTGGCTTGGGGGTCGATCGCCCTGGCCGGTTGTCTTGCTTGGGGATGGCTGCACTGGCAAGGGGTGACCGCTCCCCAACGGCGAGCCAGTTTTTGGCTGGGGAGCATGTTTGGCAACACGGGCTATTTGGGCTTCCCGATCGCCCTGGCCTTGGTCGGGAGTGGGCAATTTGCCTGGGCCCTGTTTTTTGATGTGGCGGGCACAACTTTGGGGGCCTATGGGGTGGGTTCAGCCCTGGCGGCCCGGCTGGGGGGCCAATCGAGCGACGGTTGGGGCATGGTGCGGGCGGGCTTGGTGAATCCGACGGTTTGGGGGGCCCTGGCGGGCTTGGGGTCGCGATCGATCGCCCTGCCCCAGGTGATCGATCGAGGGCTGACGGCCATCGCTTGGACTGTGGTGGCCCTGGCCTTGGTGTTAATTGGAATGCGGCTCAGTCAGTTGCGTTGGGGCAATGCCACGGCTCCAGCGATCGCCCTGTTGGTCATCAAAATGGCGATCGTGCCCCTGGTGGTGGGGTTGACCCTGCGGGGTTGGGGATGGCAGGGGCCAACCCTTTTGGTTTTGGTGTTGCAGATGGCCATGCCCCCCGCCTTTGCCTGTTTGGTCATTGCCGAAGCCTACGACCTCGATCGGGACTTAGCCGTGTCCAGCGTGGCCCTGGGAACCGTGGTTTTGCCCTTCACCCTGCCCCTCTGGCTTTGGCTGTTTGGGGCTTAGGGGATGGCTAGGAGCGGTGACCCGTCACGATATAGGAGGCGCGTTGGGCAATATTGGTGGCATGGTCGGCCATGCGCTCAATGTGGCGAATGGTCAGCACCATCAGCAACACCGGCTCGATCGGCCCCGGCACATCCCGCTGCGTGGCCAACAGGCCATAGAGGCGATCGTAAGCCTCATCCACCACATTGTCCGCCGCTTGGAGCCGGGCCCCCGCCTCGGGATCTGGCTCCACCAACGCCGCCAAACTCATGCCCAACATGGTCAGGGTTTGGCGAGCCATGGCTTCCACCTCCTCCAAATGGGGATGGGGCCCATAGGGAAACAGGCGCACCGCAATATCCGCCAAGTCCTGAGAATAATCGCCAATGCGTTCCAAGTCCCGCACCAACTGCATCAGGGCACTCAGCCAGCGGCAATTTTCCGCCACCGGAGCGTTCAGGGTCATGGTGACCACGCAGTCGAGTTCAATTTGGCGATAGAACTCATCGATGCGATCTTCGAGGGCATTAATCCGCTCGATCGTGGACAGGTCGCGGGCAAACAGGGCTTGCTGAGTGAGGCGAAACGAATCCTCAACCAGCGCTCCCATCCGCAGCACATCTTGGCAAACTCGCTTGATTTTGCGTTCGATCGCCGTCGGTTTGGTGGCCGCACCCGAAGCAGTGGAAAACAAAGATCGTTTCACGTCTACAGCAATCATGGAACCTTCATAAACGACGGAATGAATCAACAGCTCGTCCCAACCCTACTTTGGAAACCGTGATGATTGGCTCAGAATGATTTCCCTTTGAATTTAGGCGTTGCTCAGCAGTGAAACCACCAACCCAGTTCTATTGAGAACATCCACTTCAGGAAATCAAGACACCAGCCCCCAAGAAGCCTTAGAGCCGCATTGACCGATGAAAGAAGGTGTTGAAAAATGGATAGATCACTGATAGTGCAACTTGAAGAAAGTAAAGACTCAAAACCAGGAGTTGCATCATAGATTCTTGATGAATTGCTGGCTATTGGTTTTGAAGTTAGAAGGAAAAAGTCACTCTAACTGAGGGCCCTTGAGCTTGACTGCCATCATTTTGACTAGAACTTTGAACAGCGCTGGGGATAGGGCTGATCGCGCCGTGAGTTCGGTTACCCAAAAGGGTCTGAGGCAGAAGCTGTTGGGCAACTTTCGGGAAATTTCTGGGAAGTTTTTGGAAAATTTTTAGGCAATGATCGAGACTAAAACGAGGAAGTGCTTGATCAAACTTCAATCAATTTTGATACTGATTGCGATCTGAAATCGCTCGGGAAGATGATAGGGAATAGCAACAGAATGTTGGTTGGGGTGACTAATTACTCATGATGCTGTTTGATCAAAGGTTTATGGAAGGACAATTTATGTAGGACTAATCTAGGATTAATCTGGGTTGCCACTGGGTAAGTTAGTGATTGTCCGATGGATAAGGATTGGAATAAAAATGCCTCGGCAAAAAGGGGAATGGAAATGAGAAATTAATGGATGCATTTCAAAAGATTGCCTTTCCTTTATATCTTATATTTTCTTAAGATGGGGGTTCCGGCTCAGAAGTTTAGTGGGAATTTAACCAAATTTTAGTGGGCTGATCTGCCACAATCCCGAGGAGCCTCACCCCTGGGATGATTGTTCAGAAGTTTTGCACCGATTGGGGTGCTGTTGGCTACCAAACAGCTCGATCGCCCTGGTTATTGGTGTTTTTGGGGATTGCTCCCCATCGTCAAGCACTACAAATCATCCAGGGGTTGGCGGATGGCCCGAATCGGCAGGGCTACCCGCAGCCTTGCGCCGCCGGTTTTGGGGTCGTTGCTGCCGGTAATTTGTCCCCCATGGGCGATCGCAATTTGCCGGGCGATCGCCAGCCCCAGTCCGCTGCCGGTGCTGGGGAGTTGGGGCGCAATCATGGCATCAGTTTCGCGGGTGCGGGAAGCGTCGCCGCGATAGAGCCGCTCGAAAATGTGAGGTAAATCCGTGGGCGAAAATCCGGGCCCCATATCAATCACATCGGCATAGGCCCAGGTGGCGATCGGGTCGTTGTCTGGGTCGGAGAGGGGGGTGGCGGCTTGGGGGTTGGGCTGGGGCGCTCCGGCGGCCCAGTGCGGGTCAGGCTCCGAGGCGCGATCGCCCAACTGGTTCGCCGAACCCAACTCCTCCGCCAAATCTTCCGCCAACTCCCCGGGCGGTTGGGGCAAGGTCAAGGCCGGCGCATCTTGGGAAATGTGCAGCCAAATTTGCCCACCTTCCGGGCTGTACTTAATCGCATTGTCCAGCAAATTCAACAGCAGCCGATGGAGCTTGGCCCGATCGCCCTGGAGCCAGAGATGATCTAACCCATCCCGATCGAGCACCAGCGCCACCGATTTTCGTTCCGCCAAGGGTTCCACCGACTGCCAAGCCGCCTGGGCTACCTCCACCAAGTCCAACACCTCCAGGCGCAAAATTTGCCCCGGATTCTGTTCCATTTGGCTCAAATCCAGCCAATCTTGCACAAAGCGCACCAGCCGTTTCACTTCCGGCATGGCTCGATCGACCCAATGGCTCAGGGGCGGCTCCAGTTGCTTTTGCAGGGTTTCAAACACCAACTGAATGGACGTGAGGGGCGTGCGCAACTCATGGGCCAAGTCATTGATCCACCGGTTGCGACTGCGGGCTAAATCCACCATCTGCTGGCAATTTTCCACAAAAATCGCCACGTGACCATGGGGCAGCGGAATTCCCCACCCTCGCAGGGCCAACCCCACCCCCTTGGTAGCGGTTCCTGGCCCCGGCAAAGGGGGATCGATCGTCCCGTGGTCGCTCAACTCCGGGCCCTCCGTCGATTCCGTTGGCTCCGGCCGCGGCTCTCCATAAAACGTCCAGTCCCGTTGGCAAGTGAGCCGGCCCCGCCGGGTTTGTTGCACCAACTGATCCAAATCGTAGGAGCGCACCACCTCAATCAAGAGGCGGTCTTGGTTGGGTTGCCACTGACGGATGGCGAACAGCTCCCGCGCCCGGTCATTGCACCACCGCAATCCATCATCGCGATCGACCCACAGAAAGGCGATCGGAGCCGCCGCCAGGGCCTTCTCCCAAATTTCGAGCTGAGACTCCAGGGCCACTTCCCGATCGAGCGCCGCCACCACCC
Organism: Limnothrix sp. FACHB-1083; assembly: GCF_014696485.1. Lineage (NCBI taxonomy): Bacteria > Bacillati > Cyanobacteriota > Cyanophyceae > Pseudanabaenales > Pseudanabaenaceae > Limnothrix > Limnothrix sp. FACHB-1083. The sequence goes on from NZ_JACJQD010000005.1 coordinate 96,747, forward strand.
CGCGCCGCACCAAGGACTCCAGCCCCAACGGAATCGCCACCTCATCGGCCAAAATGGGCGCAAAAAGCTGCATCAGGCGAGAACGCAGCCGCGCCTGTTGCCACACCCCAACCCCTAGCCCCAGTCCTAAACCGACTAGGACACTAACCAAATCGATAGCCAAAGCCGCGAATGGTGACGATGTATTCAGGCGTGCTGGGATCTAGCTCAACCTTTTCCCGCAGCCAGCGGATGTGCACATCAACGGTTTTGCTGTCGCCAATGAAGTCAATGCCCCAAATTCGCTCCAGCAACTGTTCCCGAGACCAAACCCGCCGGGGATGTTGCACAAACAATTCCAGCAATCGAAATTCCTTCGGCGACAGGTTCACTTCCTGAGTCCGCACCACCACCCGGCATTCCTGGGGATAAAGTTCAATATCCCGATAGCGCAGCACTTCCGGCTGGGCCGCGCTCACGATCCGATTGCGCCGCAGCAGGGCCCGACAACGAGCCACCAACTCCCGCATACTGAAGGGCTTCGTGAGGTAGTCATCGGCCCCCACTTCCAACCCCAACACCCGATCGGTCTCGCTGCCCTTGGCACTCAGCATCAAAATCGGCACGGGATCTTGGCGCTGGCGCAACAGCCGACACAGATCCAGCCCATTCACCCGAGGCAACATCAAATCCAGAACAATCAAATCGGGCGGGCGGTTCATGTCGCCAGGATTGTTGAGATTCAACAGGTTCAAGGCCGCAGCCCCATCGGCCGCCACTAACACTTCATAGCCCTCGTCGCGCAGGGCCGCAGCCACCATATCGCGGATTAGTTCTTCGTCTTCAACAATCAGGATGCGGCTGGGTTGCCCCGCATCCAGGGGATTAAATTTCAGGGCGCGATCGCTGGCCAGCATACGGTGAAATTCTTGAGGAACAGATTCGGCGGTGATGAATCGATCGAGCAGTTCGGTGGCGTGAGCGAAACCCCGCAAAGCACCAGAACAGCGCCAAACGAGCGCTAAAACGGCGCAAATATAACGTTAGGAAATAAGCTTCCTGATTTATTTCGTATTGCGGTATACGATTTATATCTCCACGATACCAAGGTTCCCGCCGGCCGGCGATCGCCCTCCTGTGGAATTTGTAAAAATTTCCTGACGGTTTTTTTGGCTCAGAAAATGCCCCCTGGGCGTTGGGTTGTCCAAATTGTCCCAGAAAGTGCCAGGGCCATTTCCTCAGAAAATTCGCTGAAGTTGTGCCTAATGGCTGCTTTTTCCTTAGCCATTTCTTTAAGAATCAACCATAGTCAACCAAAATCGATGGGCGATCGGGATGGTGATCCCATGCCATTCCCGATAGATGCTGGCGGCCGGCCCTACACGGCCCCTGCTGGACTATTGACCCAGATTAGTCATAGCGGCGAATCACCACGGTGCAAACCCAATGGCAAATCCCACGGAGCCTAAAGCTGTTTTCCATGGTTCATGCCGTGGTTCATATTCCCGTGGTTCATGTTCCCGTGGTTCATATTCCCGTGGTTCATCAATCCGTTGCCCGTGGAATCCGTTGCCGTCGATCGCCCGCATTGGCCACCATTCGGGAACCAAGCCCCCAACCAGGTCTGCATCTGACCAATCTCCTGGCTTTGGGTGCGAATCACATCCTGAGCCATTGACTGCACTGGCGGGTGTTTTACCAATTGGCCTTGAATCAGGCTTTGGGCCATCATCACCGCCCCTTGGTGGTGCATCACCATATCTTGCAAAAACTGCTGATCCAGCGCATCGCCTTGCAAGGGTTCCAGGGGACGCATCATGGGCTGGTAGGCCTGGGTGCTGGTTTGGTTGGGATACCAGGTTTGCAGCCATGTTTTCATTTGGCTCACTTCCCGGCTTTGGGCATCAATAATCGCCTGGGTAAATTGCCGCATTTCCGGCCGTTGGGTGCGATCGCGCACGAGCTTGGCCGTGTCGATCGCCTCCTGGTGGTGCGGAATCATGTGGCTGATGAATTCAAACTCGCTGCTCACCTGCATCGAGTGCATATGATGCGCCATGCCGCCGGCCGCGTCCCCACCAGGCGGACAAAGGGCGGGGCTAGCCTGGGCGGTGGTGGTGGAGCCTGGGGCCGTTGCGGCGGGTTGTTGGGCCCGCCATTGGCTAAATCCCCAACTCCCGATCGCGGCGGTACTGGCGATCGCGAGGGACAATCCCGCGAGCCATGGGCCTTGTTTACCAGTCCATTTCATTGAATCTTGCTCCTACTTGCTCCTGAATTGATCAAAATTCATCAAAACCAAGACCGATCGGGTCAGGAATGCCCGATCGACCAGGGGTTACCTTCAGCATAGGAGTTGGAATCTGAATTGCGGGCGAGGAAACGGCGTGGTGAAGAGGCGTGGTGAAGAAAAGCTAAGGAAAGCCCACAGCGACCCGCTTTGAAGTCTAGAACGGAGCCGTATTCTGCAATTTTGGGATGTACCCCCCATGTCGGACGATTTGTTTAGCTTTGTGGTCACCAACAACACAGACCAAGCCATCCTGGAAATTTGGGTTTCGCCCGATGATGAGGAGTGGTCGCAGTTCGATTTGCCAGAAGAGGGAATTGCTTCTGGAGAGGGGGCAACGGTCACCTGGGCGGAGCATACGAATGATTCGCCCTGTGAGTGGTACATCAGCTTTGTGTTTGAGGATGAGTCGGAAAGCGAAACGGTGTTGGTGAATTTCTGCGAGGAGCCAAATATCACGGTCGGCTAGAACGCGCGTTAGCCGATCCACAACCTGGGGCGATCGACTGAAACCCGCCTTGTTTCGCGGAGGTTGTGGATCGGTGGATCGGGCAAACCGACCCTTTCTGATCGCTTGGGCCGCCATCATTCTCTACACGATCGCTTGCTGTGGCTCCTTGGTGTCACACCGATCTGGCCATGCCCATTCCCGATCGGCAATCCTGAGGTTTTGTTCTTTGATCCGATCATGCAAACCATGCGATCGCTGTTCCTGAGCCTGGCCTTGCTCTGCCTTGGCACGCCCGCCTTGGCCACCACCTGTGAAGAAAGCTTCGACAAAAAAGGCGATTTCTTCAACGGTTCCGCCTATTTTGCCCGTGTGCAGGTTGAAGGCCTATCCGTCGAAAGGGCCTTTTTTCAATTGCGGGTGATTTTGGCCCGCGAAGGCATTCGTACCCTCAGCACTGATGTGGCCGGCGGCATGATGCGAGCGGAAAACCCCGCCACTGCCTTTCAGCGGGCCTTGCCGATTGATGTGTTTGCTTTGGCGGAAAACAACCAAACCACTGTTGAGATGGTTTTCACGCTGCCCAGCGGTGTGACTGCCAGTCGCGAAACCGTCAAGAAATATATCTGCGGGGCCCTCAATCAGCTAGAACCACCTGCCCCAACTCCATAGGCCTGGGCCAGGGCGATCGCTCCCGATACCATGGCGCTGTCTGAGGGAGTGCCGCCTGTTGCTCCTTGCCAGTGAACTTTATGATGCACAAATCCAGCAAAACGGGAGGGCGCACACCAACCAGACCAGTCGGTGACGAAAGGCTGAATTGGTTGTTTCAGAGGCCCTAGGGTTGCCACAGGCGACAAACTCAACGACGAAAGGCCCGCCAAAGGCGTTGCCACCAGGGCGGGCCGGCGGGTCGTGGGGGCTGGGGTTGGTCGAAGCGTTCCAATTCCCAAGGCTCCGGCTGGCGAGGCTCCTGCAATTTTGCCAAGTCCACCGACCCAAACGGCTCGACCACTTGCAGCAGATTTCGAAGATTTTGATTCACAGCATCAACACGGTACTGTAACCCCAAGTCTTGATAAATTTGCCGCGCCGCTTCGTAATATTCTTTGGCTTCCCATTTTTTGCCCAGCTTGGCTAGGGAAGTCCCTTTATTTTCCAACGATATTGCTTCACCATGGCGATCGCCAATTTCCCGTTGGATCGCGAGGGATTGCTCGTAAAAGTCGATCGCCCGCTGATATTCACCTAGGGAACGGTAAGCATTTCCCAGACTGCCGAGGGTATTAGCTGTGAATTGTTGGTGGCTGACTTCACGACAAACTACTAAGGCTTGCTCGAAAAAGTCAATCGCCCGCTGATATTCACCTAGGGAACGGTAAACATTGCCCAAATTACAGAGCGATCCGCCTTCTCCAGTACGATCACCGATCAACCGTTTGATCACTAGGGATTGCTCATGAAAGTCGATCGCCCGCTGATACTCACCCAGGGAATCGTAAGCATTGCCCAAATTGTTTAAGGAAATAGCTTCTCCTTGGCGATCGCCGATCGCCCGTTGAATTGCTAGGGATTGCTCGTAAAAGTCGATCGCCCGCTGAGACTCACCCAGGGAATTGTAAACATTGCCCAAATTGTTTAAGGAAGCTGCTTCACCGTGGCGATCGCCGATCGCACGTCTGATCGCAAGGAATTGCTCGTAAAAGTCGATCGCCCGTTGATACTCACTCAGGGACTTGTAAACATTGCCCAAATTGCCTAGAGAACCTGCCTCTCCTTGGCGATCGCCGATCGCCCGCCTGATTGCTAGGGATTGCTCGTAAAAGTCGATCGCCCGATGATACTCACCCAGGAAATAGTAAGCATTGCCCAGACCATTTAGCGCATAGGCCTCCTCATACTGATTGTCCAATTCGCGAGCAATGTCTAGCGCTTCTTCAAACGCCGCGATCGCCTGGGGATAGTTGCTGCGATCGTTATATCGCCAACCCAACTGATTCCACAAACGGGCTAGGCGGGTGCGGTTGTCGGAGTTAGCCGCGATTGCGGCCTGCAAGTCTTCTAGGGAAAGAATGCTGTCGTCATCGGAATCATCACGGGCGACCTGGCCGAAGGAATCCGGGGAGCGAACTGGCCCCGTTTCCACGGGGGTGCGCTGGCGAAACTGAAATGTGCCCCGTCGCCAACTCCAAAAGTCAGGAGCACGCTGGGCCATTTGCTTGTAAAGGCGCGGTGTCAGCCACAAGACGATCGGATAGGGAATCTGCCCGATCGCCTCCCGTGTCCATTGCAAATACCCAAAAAAGCGATCAATTTCCGTGGGGCTGTCGTCCTCCGCCCGCAAGTTCAACCCCGACAAGCCCCCCGCCCCGCGCACCATCAGCACACTCGGCCGCCCCTCGCGGACGTGGGGTGCTGTGGTCAAGGCCTGTTCGATCGCCGCCCGCATACTAGGGTCGCGCCGCGCCAACTGCACCTCCACCGTGTGGATGCCCTCTTGCTGCAACAACTCCACCTCACAGCGCCGGACGATCGATTCCTCCTGAAACGGGTCATCACTCACCGCCACCAACAGGGCCGACATTCCCTTGCTGGCGGCAATCGTTTCAATTAACCGCTCAAAGGTCAGCTCATCTTGCCGCGCCGGATCATCTTGGAGACTCGTCATGGCTGTTGGTTAATCCTCGCCGCTTCAACAAATCCACCACCAACGGATTCACATCAAACCAATCATCTGCATTGCGATATTCCAACACATACAGCCACTGCAACAGATCCAAGAAGGTTTGGCGCTCTTGGTCGTCCTGGGCATCGTAGATATAGTTATGATAAATCTCCAGCAGAATTCGATAATTATTTTGGGTTAAAGGCGCAGCAATATCATTGCGTAATTCATTAATCGCGAGCTGCAAGATTTCCTCATTGATTTTGAGATTCGCCAGGGTGCGATCGCGCCGCAATTTCAACAGAGCTTGCTGACAGCATTCATTGGCAATCCGGACTAATTCCCGCAGCACCCCACCACTCGTCACAGCGATTTTCCCGGCAATCCCTGGCTCCATCAAGTCCTGGTCAATCCGCCGATAGAGTGCTTCCGTCAGCTCTTCTATCACTTGAGGATTCGGGGGCACATCGGCTTTTCGACTGTCACCCCGCTTATAAAGCTTCGAGACCCGCATGAAGTGCATTTGGTTATCTGAAGCAGTCTTCACGCTATTCAGCAAGGTAATATCTCGTACTGCCCCGATTGGTACCGTATACAAAATCCGAAAGCTAGGAGCAAATAGGGCATTAACATTTTCATAATAGAGATTTCGAGCAACGGGCAAATCTAATTTATCTAGGTCGTCAATAATCACCAAAAGCTCTTGTTGAGTGACCAACTCAATCACAGAAGCGATGCCATCTAGTTGTTGAATTAAATCAAAAACACTACGCTCAAATTTCTTTTTAATTTCATCTCGTACTGATGAATCGGTTTTCATCTTGCCCTTAAAGAACACAAAGTCAAACCCGGCTTCCACTTCGGCACTAATGGGCGTTTCGGTGACGGTTCGGGTGTGCTCGGCAAACCAATTTTCGATCCGCTTTCGTTGCTCTTGGGAAAGGTCTACTTGAGCATCAACCGCCCGTTCCATAATTTGCAAGGCGATTGAAAACAGCAGATTCACATGGTTCACGTCCGACTGTTCCACCACATCGGCGATCGAGAACCGCACAATAAAAAACCGCTGTTCTGGGTCGGCATTCAGCCGCCGCTCCAAGGTGGCCAACAGGGTCGATTTTCCGCATCCCCGATGGCCTGCAAAGATGATTTTGTTGTGGGGCGCTTCGGCTAGGTCGATCAGATTTTCGAGTTCTGCGATCGACTCTTCGCCATACTCAATGCCAAATTGGGCGATCGCTTTTTCATCCAGCAGCGGTTGCAAGTTCAAGTTGCGATAGGCCTGACGAAAGCGATCGCGCAGCAACGAGTTCGACATTGTTTTGATCCCAACAGTCCCAACCCAGCCAGTCTACGGCCAAAAACTAGTGGATGGATGATTGCCCCGCCGCTCCAAATTAAGCCAGGGTTAATCAACCATTTGCGAGCTACGATCGCCCTAAGGACAGATCCACCCCCAGTGATCGAGCGAGGAAAAGCCATGGGTAGCCGTAGGGTGCATGGGAGCACGCTCGGCCGTCAATGATCGTTGCCCCTAATCTCCCATGCACCGCCACCCATGCCGCATTCACCGACCATCCCCGATCGGTTGAGTGGCGCTCAATTCTCGGTGCATGGGAGTACAAATCAACCATTTCGTGACCCCTTGGCCTTGCTCCCATGCACCCTACCCGTCGGCCATTGACGCAGGCAAGCAACTCGCGATCCCCAGGGGCGATCGCCCCACCCCAAGACCCGCGATACCATTGAGACAACGCAATCCTGAACGTCCTGCACCCACGATTAATGACCGCCAACACCATCACCGAAGGAATTCTCGATGGAACGAGTCGAAATTACTAAACAAGATCAGGGCTGGACAATCATTTTGCCCGAGTCGATCGACTTCCTCGGCGAAGCAGTTTATCTCAAACCCCTAGGCAGCGCCCTGATTTTGCTCCCCGCTGCCAATCCCTGGCAAATTTTGTTTGAGAGCCTCACCCTATTTTCCGAAGATTACTTCGAGGATTGGCCAGAAACTCGCCCCCAAGACTTTCCCCAAGAACGCGAGGAATGGTTTCCATGAAATTCCTCCTCGACACCAACATTTGTATTTACTTAATCAAACACAAACCGCCCCAAGTTATTGATCGCTTCCGCGCCTGCGAACTCGGCGATATTGCCATTTCGAGTATTACCGTTGCTGAACTCGACTACGGCATTGCCAAAAGCCAACAGCGCGATCGCAATCAGGCCGCCCTCGATCGCTTCTTGTTGCCCTTAACGTCCCCTTCGATCGCACTGCCAGCCATCACTATGGCGAACTTCGCTACAGCCTCGAACGCCAGGGACAATCGATCGGCAACATGGACTTACTCATCGCGGCCCACGCCCTCAGCTTGAGCCTGACGATCGTGACCAATAATGTCCGAGAATTTAGCCGTGTTCCCGACCTTGCCATTCAAAACTGGGCAGAATAATCCTCGGCTGAACTTCTCTCATCCTGCAACTACTCAACACCCCACCCGAAACCCCGTAGCGGTGCGTAGGGCAACGGTTCGCAGGTTCCCGAGATGGGGTTTGTGCCCTACGCACCGCTACTACCATTGACGCGGGCAAACTCGTACTCCCGAGGGGCGATCGACGGTGCGTGGGAGCCAAACCAGCCAAATCGTTACCCCGCAAGCATTCTCCCACTCACCCTACCCGATCGCCCCATTGATGCCGGGGAAATTACAACGGGCGATAGACGCGGTAATTGACATTGGGGAAGATGTTGTCGATCGCCTCTACCTTTTGCAGCCAGCCCGAATCCACCTTGCCCGCGCGGATATCGTCGTAGAGCTTCGTGAACCGCATCATGTGCGATCGCGTCCGGCGCACCGCGTAGGGAACCATCGTCCCCGTCCGCATAATGAACGCCCAGTCCGACGACTGCGCCAACAGCAACTCCCGCGCCGCTTGGTTCAGGGCCCGCCATTCCAGCTCATCGGCCGGCTCCAGTTTGGACAGTTCGATCATCCGTTCCGCGCCCTTGTGTAGGTGCGGATAGATCCAGGCGTTCGTATCGTTCAGCCAATATTCGTGGAAGCCCTTATAGCCCCAGCTCGATTGGGACGGGCGACAGACCTGCTGGGTCGGCTGCTTTTGCAAGTAGTCCGACAGGTGGGTCATTTGGAAGGTGTTTTGGTCAAACCAAGCTTTCCGGAACAGGAAATCTAGGAACCAGGGGCCTTCGTACCACCAGTGGCCAAACAGCTCCGCATCGTAGGGCGACACCACGATCGGGGGCCGCTGCATCAAGCCATTCAGATAGGCCACCTGTTGGCCCCGGTTGAACATGAAGTTGGTGGCATGTTCCGCAGCCTTTTCCCGCGCCCAGTAGGGATCGTACAGCGCCTTATCCGAGAGGCCCGCCGTGCGGCTGGTGATTTTGTGGTACTTGATGCCCACATTCTTTCGCTGGCCGTTGGGCATGATGTAGGGCTTGATGTAGTCGTAGTCCGCTTCCCAGCCGATGTCTTTGTAGAATTCGCGGTACTCGGCCGCGCCAGGGTAGCCCACTTCCGAAGACCAAACCTGTTGGGAGGATTCGTGGTCGCGCCCAAAGGCGGCCACCCCTGCTTCGGTGAAGATGGGGGCGTAGGTTCCGAAGCGCGGGCGGGGCCGCGCGTACAAGATCCCGTGGCCGTCGGTGAGGAAGTAGCGCAGGCCGGCATCGGCCACCATCCGTTCAAGGCCTTCATAGTAGGCGCATTCGGGCAGCCAAATGCCCTTGGGAGCGCGGCCAAAGTTTTCTTCGTAGTGGTCAACGGCAACTTTCAGTTGGGCCCACACGGCTTGGGGATACATCTTCATCAGGGGCAGGTAGCCGTGGGTTGCGCCGCAGGTGATGATGTCGATGTTGCCGGAGTCTTGGAATTTCTTGAAGGCGGTTACGAGGTCGCGATCGTACCGTTCCCACAGTTCCCGTACTTCCTGGAATTCTTTGATGTAGTGCTCGGCCAGGTAGCGCAGGTGTCCGTTGAATTCGTTGTGGACGTATTCTTTTTCGACGAGTTCTTGCAACTGAGCGAGGTGCTGATCGTAGCGGTCTTGCAAGAGGGGGTCGCGGAGCATGGACACCAGGGGCGGGGTCATGCTCATGGTGATTTTGAAATCTACGCCATCGCGCTCGAGTCCTTCAAAGGCGCGTAACAGGGGGACGTAGGTTTCGGTGATGGCTTCGTAGAGCCACTCTTCCTCTAGAACGTAGTCGCTTTCGGGGTGCCGGACGAAGGGCAGGTGAGCGTGCAGGACGAGGGCGACATAGCCAAGGGTCATAGCAATTGTCCTAGAGCGCAATTAATAAGGCTGAGGCGATCGCTCGTGGGATCGCCCTGGCCGGATCGGCGTAAAGCTTGGCTTAAGCTTTAGCAGATTTTAAGGCGAAGTGCGACCGGGGGTAGGTCGTGAATTTGACCAGATGTTGGGCGATCGGGATCTATGGGGATCTGTGGGGATCTGTCGGGATCGGTTGAAGTCTTGAGAGATCCCAGGCAGAAGGGCGGCAAATAACCCCCTAACCACTGTAAACGGGGAGACGGTGTGAACTAATGGCGTGCATGGGCGCTGGTAATCAATGGGCTGGTATCCCAGGCGATCGGGTGTTGGCTTTCGATCACTGGGGAGGGGTTCGGCTGCCTGTTCGCAGCGTGGCTGGGCGGTTGCTCCCAATCAGCGTTGGCCGCGCCAGAATGGAGATGATTCCAGTTGTGCTCCATGGGCCACTCTGTGCCGAGCACAAGGAGCAAAACCCATGCATTTAAGCCTGATGGGCGATTCCCTCAGAATTGACTTGGAGGGTTGGGAAAAGCTGTGGGCTTTTCATTGGCCCCTCTACTTGGAAGTCCCGATCGCACAAATTCAAGCCGTGCAGTTAGGAGCACCGCCCAGTGACTGGCGAGAACTGCGTGCGCCGGGTACGTTTCTGCCGGGTGTGATCAAAGCAGGAACCTACTACACAAGGCGCGGCCGGGAGTTTTGGTATGCCACTCATGACGGTGGAGAGTTTCTGACGTTGAGGCTGACGGGCCATCAATACGCTCAGGTGGTGTTGACGCTGCCGGATGCGGCAGACTGGCAACGGCGTATCGATCGAGTCATCCCGCCGCCGACTCCCGTGAGCTTGGGGCAACTTCAGTTTGGCTCGCTCTAGCTTTGGCCCGCCCTAGTTTTGGCTCGCGATCGCCCATGGACGGCTGGCGCTGGGCCCGGGTTGGCGATCGAGTGATCTTAGAGATCGGCGGTGAGGGGCAACCACACTTCAAAACTGGTGCCGGGTAAGTCAAAGGGGCGATCGGGATAGGTTTCTGGCCAACGGGGCGATCGCAGGCGGAGGTGGCCCCCATGGCGCGCAATGATTTCGTGGGTGATGGCCAAACCCAGGCCCGTTCCTTTCCCGATCGGTTTGGTAGTGAAAAAGGTCTCAAAAATTTTGGTCTGAATCGCTTCGGGAATGCCGGGGCCATTGTCGGCAATTTCCACCATCACCCAGCCCGTCACATCCATGGTGCGGGGTTCCACCGCCGCGATCGAGGCCGGCTCGATCGCCGCCAAATCCGCCGGTAACTCATCCACGCATTGGGTGCGGATCATGATGGTCGGTTGCCAGCGTCGCCGTTCCAGCAGTGGAATTTGGCTTTGTACCTCCAGCAGCGCATCCACCGCATTGGCCAGTAGGTTCATGAACACTTGGCTCAGGTGCCCCGACTGGCAAGCCACCAGGGGCAATTCGCCATAGGTGCGGATCACTTCCACCCCTTCCCGCAGGCGGTTGTTGAGCACAATCAGGGTGCTTTCGATGCAATCGTGCAAATTTGCGGGTTTAAAGGTTTCTGATCCCACATGGGAGAAACTTTGGAGACCGGCAACGGTTTTTTTCAGTTTGTCTGCCCCGATCGCCATGCTGTCGATCAGTTTGGGCAAATCCTCCCGCAGGAAGTCAAACTCCATGGTCGATCGCAACTGTTGCAAGGTCTCGGGAATTTCCGGCAACAGGGCTTCATAGGCCGTCACCAGTTCAATCAAATCTCGGGCGTATTGAGTCAGATAAACCACATTGCCCGAAATGAAATTCACCGGATTTTTAATTTCATGGGAAATGCCCGCCACCATCCGCCCCAGGCTGGCCATTTTCTCCGCTTGAATCACCTGAGCGCGGGTTTGCTCTTGAATTCGCTGCATGGCTAGCTCGTGAATTTGGGATTGAGCCACCAGCAACTGGTGAATATCCAGCAGGCAATAGCAGCCTTCCTGGGATTCCACCGCCAACGGTTCATAGAGCAAATCGGGCGATCGCTCCAGGGCCGCCCGCCCCGCCTGCACCACAAGCGTGCTGCCCGACAACACCAACAGCGGCACATGGGCGTATTGATACATTACGCGCAGGGGCCGATGTAAGAACAACTCCGGGCCGTATTGTCGGCTCAGGTGCTTAAAAAAACGCCGCCGCGACAGCAGCCCTGCAAAGGCTCCTCGATCGAGCAATACGGCCCCTGGCAGCAGGGGATCCGCCTCCAAGGCTTGGGCCAGCTCAATCCCCGGCTGTGACAAATCCATGACAAAGCAGGATAGGCACAGGTCATTGAGCGTGGACTCCAAATTCAGCGAGGCAGCAAGATTGGGCAGCACAGCCGGAGCAGCCATGGTTGAAGTGGAAGTGGCAAGCATAGGAAATGAGGGTGCAGAGGGACGGGCGAGCCGCCAACAGGTTCAGAGCGTTGCACTCGGAGCCTGGGGCCGATATCAGAACCGAGATGTCATGGGAAAGAATGAATCAGGCTGGCACGCTCGATTGACATCGCCTTAGATAGCCATACAACCCCAAGGGAATCCAGTGTTGATCAACCAATCGCCTTGGTCAGTGGCCTCGGTCAATTGACTCGGTTTGATGAATCGATCGCTTGGAATCGGGGTCTTAAGATTACTTGGTTGCAGGTAAACGTTCCCGACTTCTATCCTTTTCAAGGCTAGCATCTTACAGCAGGAAAGACAGAATAGATCTACCATGAAATCTTGTCAAAGCATCTGATTTCAATCAGCCTGGCGTTGTCAGGGCAAGGCTTTGCCGTGACAATAAGATCATTATTGAATCATCGGTTTAAGAGATCTTCATGATCTTTTTTGGGGATATTTTTAGGAAATGAGCTAAGGGGATGTTTATTGAAATTTGATCTGTTGATAATATGCGTTTAACCAATATTTAAACAAATGACAGTAACAATCTTTTCTGCACTCAATTTTGCTGCCTTGAGCTGTGGCGGCCTTGTCCGATCTTGATTGCGCGTTCTTGAGCCAATTCCCGATCGAGGTTGATCAACAGTAATTAATTTACTAACATTCGCTAACGTATGCCAATATTTAACCATGGCATATATTCCTCTCAGAAAAGCGGTCGAATTTCTGGGATTGCATCCAAATACGCTAAGAAAGTACGCAGATGAAGGAAAGATCGAGACTATCCGAAACGAGGCGGGCCAGCGGCTCTACAACGTTGAGTCGTATGGACGCAACGCAACTCGATCTGCCGTTGTTTGCTACTGCCGCGTCAGTTCAGCCAAGCAACGAGATGATCTCGCAAGACAAGTCCAGTTCATGCGCGATCGCTATCCCAATGCCGAAATCATCCAAGATATCGGATCAGGTCTCAACTTCCAGCGAAAAGGATTGCAATCCCTACTGGTCAGACTCATGCGCGGCGATCAGCTCCAAATTGTGGTTGCCTGCCGCGATCGATTGTGTCGATTCGGATTCGAGTTGTTCGAGTTCATGGCTCAACAAAACGGTGGCGAACTCATGGTTCTCGACCAATCTGTTCACTGCCCAGAATCCGAACTCACAGCGGATCTGCTCGCCACCCTTCACCTCTTCTCTCGTCGAATGCCCGGACTCAGAAGCTACCGGAAGGCGATCCAGGAAGATCCGAATCTTCCTAAACCCTGATCAAAAAGCGCTCCTGAAGCGATGGTTTGGCGTTTCTAGATACGTCTACAACACCACGATCAAACATCTTCAGGAGCCGGGAACCAAAGCCAATTGGATGGCAGTTGCGCCCATCATCCTGGGTTCGCTTCCCGAATGGGCCAAGTCAGTTCCCTATCAGATCAAAAAGATTGCGGTCAAAGATGCTTGCACGGCCGTTCGAGAAGCTAAAAAGGGCTTCAAAAAAGACGGGCAAATTCACAAGTGCCGTTTTCGTAGTCGCAAAGATCGACAACAAACGATCTACATCCCCAAATCAGCCATCAGTGAAAACGGTGTTTACCACACCATCTTGGGGAAAGCAGCTCTGAAAGAATCAATTCCTGATGGCTTCAGTGATGGTCGGTTGACACTTGCCTATGGTGAGTATTACCTGATCACCTCAACAGAGGTGCAACCCATTCAGTCCGAAAACCAAGGGCGAGTGGTTGCCTTAGATCCCGGTGTTCGCACATTCATGACCTTCTTTGCTGAGTCATCCTACGGATGGATCGGCAATGACTCGAACTTGCTGATTCAAAAGCTGTGCTTCAAGCTGGATCGCCTGATTGCCAAAATCACCAAGGCTAAATCAGCCCAAAAGCGCCGCCTCAAGAAAGCCGCCGATCGCCTGCGTTCCAAGGTGCAACATCTGGTGAAAGAACTTCACCACAAAACCGCACGGTTCCTGACTGAAAACTTTGATGTGATCTTGTTGCCCAGCTTTGAATCGTCTCAAATGGTGAGCAAATCACGTCGCAAGATCAAGTCGAAAACCGTGCGGCAGATGTTGACCCTATCGCATTACCAGTTCAAGAAACATCTGGAGTGGAAAGCTTGGGAGTTGGGCAAGATTGCTTTGACCAATATCAACGAAGCCTACACATCCAAGACTGTTTCGTGGACAGGTGAAATCGTGAAGATTGGCGGCTCTCGGGTCATCAAGTCGAAGGTTGATGGGCGATCAATGAATCGGGATCTCAATGGTGCTCGTGGGATTTTCCTACGGGCATTGGTTGATACGCCTTGGTTGAGAGACCATCTCAACTTATGTATTTGTTAGCATCCGTCAGCAAAAAAGTATCGGTTTTGATACTGCCATTCGATCGGGCATCGATCAGACCCGATCGCGACCATGGGGGTTAATCAGCAACCTAGCAAAGGGGATGGCGAGCCGACTGGGAACGGGGCAAGGAACGAATGGCCGGTGGCAATCCGGCATTGAGAAACTGACCAGCTTCCTCGGCGGGCACGGCTCTGGAGAATAAATAGCCCTGGCCAAAGCCGCAGCCCAAGTCTTGCAGGTGATCAATTTGGGGTTGGGTTTCAATGCCCTCGGCAATGACACTGAGGCCCAAATCGTTGGCTAAACCGATGACGGCGCGGACGATCGCCGCGTCGCGTTGATTTTCGAGCATGGCTTGAATGAACGATCGCTCGATTTTGATCGAGTCGATCGGGAATTCCCGCAAATAGTTGAGGGAGCAGTAGCCCGTGCCGAAGTCATCGAGGCAAATTTTAATCCGCCGTTCCCGCAGTCGATCGAGACAGGCGCGGCTGGCGTTTGGATCCAGCGCCAAGGAGGTTTCGGTGATCTCTAGGCGCAGTTCGTAGCCTTCCAGGTCGTAGGCATCCATCAGCACTTCAATCAGGTCAGCCAACTCGGGAACCAGTTGCCGGGCCGAAAGGTTGACATTCACCCAAATGGGAAACACTTCGGGCATTTGGGTTTTCCAGATTGCAATTTGCTTGCAAGCGGACTGCAACACCCAATTCCCGATCGGGACAATCGCCCCGCGATCCTCCGCCAACCCAATGAAAGAAGCGGGCATCATTAACCCGTGGCGCGGGTGTTGCCAGCGAATTAGGCTTTCAAACCCCACAATCGATCGGGAATCGAGGGAAACGATCGGTTGGTAATGCAAACAAAATTCCCGCCGCTCGATCGCCCAGCGCAAATCCGTTTCCAGTTGCAAGAGCTGTTCCGTGTCCGATTGCAGGGCCGCATCAAAAATCACAAAACTGCCATTGCGCTGTTGTTTGGCCCGATGCAAAGCCGCATCCGCATCGCGCAAAATCCGATAGGGCTGGTCGGGGCGCGAATCTCCGTGGGAATCGGGGCGGCAAACAATGCCCATGCTCGCTTGCAAAAACACATCGCGCCCATCCACCACAAAGGGATCGCGAAACACATCCTGAAGGCGGTGGGCGGCGGCCTTGGCGGCGGCCAATTGCCCCTCGTCGGAGGTGGCGGCGGACTCCACCAACACCACAAACTCATCCCCCCCCGTGCGAGCCAGCACATAATCGGGGGAAATGGCCTTTTCCAAACGGCCCGCCAGCATCATCAGCAGCCGATCGCCCACCCAATAGCCCAGGCTGTTGTTAATCCGTTTGAAGCCGTCAATATCCAAAAACAGCAGCACAAAGCGAAACTGCGGATCGCGCCGCCCCCGAGACACGGCCTCCACCAACCGCTCCAAAAACCAAGCCCGGTTCCACAGGCCCGTCAGCACATCATGGGAGGAGTTGTATTGCAATTGGGCTTCCACCCATTTGCGGGAGGTGATGTCTAGCAGGCATCCCTCGTAATACAGCAATCGTCCGTTGCGATCGCGCACGGCCTGGGCCCGTTGATCCACCCAAATGCGTTGGCCGTCTTGGCAATAGACCTGACATTCAAAGTTGCAAGCGTCCTGACTTTGTTCCAACAGTTCCAGGAAACGCACTTCATCGGCCGGGCGCACGTAGAGGCGGCGATCGGTGGCATTCAGGGCCCGCAGGGCCGCTGCGGGAGACTCGTAACCCAAAATGGCCGCAAAGGCGGGATTGGCATGGAGATAGCGACCATCGGGGGCCACCTGAAAAATCCCCTCGATCGCCCGTTCAAACAGGTTGCGGTAACGGGCTTCGGCCTGTTTGTGCTGCAAAATGGGCCCCAGTTGGGCGGTGACGATCGCCAACCGGTTCAGCAAGGTTAAGTCCCGCTCTCGGGGGCTGGTGGCAAACAAAGTCAGCACTGCCAACACGTGATCGCCGGTCAAAATGGGCAACACCACGCTCGATCGCAAGCCCACCCCCAGGGCCATTTGGCTGCGGCTGCAATGGTCGATCGACTCCAGCTCGTAGTTGCTGATCCATTCCGGGCGTTTGGTTTGCCAGACTCGTCCCGGTGGCTGGCAAACCAGCTTTAGGGTCAAGTCCAAGCTCGCCTGCCGAAACAAGTTCACCCCCTCGATCGCACAGAACCAAGCGGGGCTGCAAACCAACGACGCACCATCCAGGCTGGGAACCCAAGCTTCGCCCGCCACCCAGCCGGTTTCTTGGCCTAACACTTGCAACGCTTCTTCCAAAGCGGAGTCAAAATCGGCCGCCGCACTGGTTACGGCCACAACCCGGTTCCACAAGTCGGCATAGGCCGGGGATTGGGCTTCGGCTAAGGACGAAGACGCAGCCGCCGCAACGGTGGAAGGGCAAGATTCTGCACTGGCTGCACCCCCCATGGGCCCCATGGAACGGTTGCCCCCTTGCACCACCCCATCCCCCAACGCCTCAGGGTTGGCATGGGCCAGAAAACGGGGCAATCGGAGCGATCGGGGAAATTGGGGCGATCGAACCCGAGGCCAGAGCCAGCGCCAACGGCCCAGCGGCCCAGGAACCGCCCCCAAGGAATCCGCCGCCATCAGGCTTGGATCCAAAACCTTCAGCAGGCGATGGCGCAAGAGGCGATCGCTCAGCCACAGCACCAGGGACAAACCCGTTAAGCCCAGGGGGCCCCACAATTCCGTGTAGGGGCTGCGATGCGGCAATTCTTCGGGCCAAGGGGTTGTGGGCGTTGGGCCGGTTCCCAAATCTTGGGGCGATCGCGCCATGGCCGATCGCCCCACCCCCTCAATGCAACCCAAGCAGATCACCAAGGCCACAGCCAACCCTAACGGGAGAACCGATCGTGGCGGACGACTTTTACCCCCCGGCCGCCGGATTCGGCAGCTCGATCGATGATTTCGTTGACTGCGCACTACACCCCAACCATTTCGTCCTTGAGTCATGCCTGCCCCTACTTATCAGCGACATCAGCCCTAGTTTTGGCAATCCCGGGCCGTCGTTTTTGAGTGCTAGTCAGCCATCGCTCATCGATCGTCTACCCAATGGTCGATCGGGAATAACCCAACCAACACTTTGCAGAATTGGCGAAAAATCGATTGGCGTTTGGGATTAGCGTTCAATTTTTCGCGCCCAACTTTTAGTGTTCTCTATTTAAATTTTGACCTTCAAAGCATGATTTTTGGACAGTAGTTGATCGCGCCGCACCAACCGACCGTTAAACCCAACAATTTCCCGAGGTAGCTGATCATCACGCAAGGAGCGGAAAGGATTGAGTTGATAACTGCTATACCGCAAATTGGGAGATCCAAACCGTGCATCAATGACGGTCAAAGTGCGGATTGGAGTGCTAGAGGTGCCCAGCCACGATCGCGCACCGCCTCCCAAACATCCCAGGTGTAATAGATCGACCATACCCATACGCGCCGGAAAGTAAGCATGGTGATGGCCCGTGATGTAGGCAGTGACTTGGGCCCGTTCCAAGAGCGATTGCACTGGAGCCGTGTCTCGCAATACATTTCCCGGCTGGTTGCGTTGGGGAGTAACCGCATGGAGTGGCATATGACCCAACAGCAATCGCACCTGGGCTGCTCGGCCGACTTCTGAGGTAAACAACTGTTCGGCCCGTAATAATTGTTCCGCACTAATGACGGGCCCCGAAGCATCCCAGGAGACAATTAGGGCATTTCCCATCCGAAATGCATAAAAAAAAGGGAACCAGGCATCATCCACCCAGTCCCAATTCATGGTTGATCGCTGTCTTTGCCAATAGGCTGCGGCTTCGTTTCGATCGAGTGCATATTTAAAAGTTCGATCGGGCAAGGTGATGTTTGAAGCGTCGTGATTGCCCAAGGTGAACGCAAAGGGAATCCCCCCTTGGCGCAGCGGTTGATAGATGGTGCGATCGAACCCGCCCCACATGGCTTGGAACTGCGATCGGGTGAGGCCCAGCTTTTGGCCCGCCACCATGTCTCCGCCACAAATCACCAAATCCGGCTGCCAGCGCTGAATCAGGGCGATCGCCTGATGAACCTCCGCGCGGTAATCCGTTTCGCCATAGCCATTGTTCAGATCGCTGATGGCAATGATCCGCAAATCACCCCGATCGGGCGGAGGGGCTGGCTCCAAATTGGGAGGACTTTGGGCCCAGGTGCGATCGGCCCGTTGCAGCCAGGTTGCCGCCCCCGTGGCCAGCAAACCACCGGCCAATAGATTTTGAACAAACTGGCGACGGGATTGGGTCACAATGGCGGCCTCTGGGGGGTAATCAACCGTGATTGATTGACTAGCTTGATTGATTAACTAGCTTGATTGATTGGCTTGATTGATTAACTGGCTTGATTAATTTTCGGTGGAGCCAGTCACCTCCGGCCGCAAGACTCCGCGAATACCCACCAGAATTTGATCCACCACCTGGGCGGGGGACTGTTCCGGCCCGATCGCCACTTGCAAGTCCGCTTGGGCATATTGGGCCGATCGGCGATCGCGCAACTCCGCCAAGGCCGCCACCGGGTCGGGCGACTGCAACAGGGGCCGCTGGGCAATTTCGGCCGGATCCGCCTGCAAGCGGTTCACGATCGTCTCCAGGGTGGGATCCAACCAAATCACCAATCCATGGCGCAAATAACCCCAATTTTCCTGTTGGGTGACAATGCCGCCTCCGGTGGCCACCACCAATCGCTTATAGGCGGACAGTTGCGACAACACTTGGGTTTCCAGTTGGCGAAAGGCCGCCTCGCCTTCGGTGGCAAAAATTTGGGCGATCGACTGGCCAGCAGCCTGCTCAATCAACTGATCTGTGTCAAAAAAGCGATAATCCAGGGCGGCAGCTAACTGGCGGCCGGTGCTGCTTTTTCCTGACCCCATTAGCCCGACTAAATACAGACTGGTGCCACGAATCAAGGTGGCGAGATGTTGGGGATTGGGTGGCTCGGAAAAGTCAGTCATGGGATAAGGCAAAAATGGTGCGGTCTATCGTGCGGTTGCTATAGAACACGATAGGGCAGGACAGAACTAGACAAAATTAGACAAAATTAGACAAAATTACAAACCAGGTCAATGAATCACTCGGAAAGTCTGTGGGGGGCGGCTTGGCGGCGATTTTGTCGCGATCGGTTGGCCCTGTTTGGGCTAATTTGCCTGGGGGCGATCGGGCTGGCGGCCCTGGTGGGCCCGTGGCTCTATCCCCTTTCGCCCACGGACTTGGACTATGGCCGCGCCTACCAAGGCCCCAGCCTGGCCCATTGGTTGGGCACGAACGATCGGGGGCAGGATTTGTTGGCGCGGGTGCTGTCCGGTGGGCGGGTGTCCCTCACGGTGGGCATTGCTTCAATGCTGGTGGCGGTCACCTTGGGCACAACGATCGGGGCGGTGGCGGGGTTCTATGGCGGCTGGGTGGATGGGCTGTTGATGCGGCTCACGGATTTGTTTTTGGCCTTGCCTCAGTTGCCCCTGTTGTTGCTGCTGATTTATCTCTTTCGGGAACCGTTGCGGGCGATCGCGGGGCCAGAATTGGGGATTTTTCTGCTGGTGATTGGGGCGATCGGCGGGCTGAACTGGATGAGCGTGGCGCGGTTAATTCGGGCTAATTTCCTGACCCTGCGAGAACGCAATTTCGTGTTGGCGGCCTATGCCTTGGGGGCCCGATCGGGCTGGTTAATTTGGCGGCATATTTTGCCCAACGCGATCGGCCCGGCCATTGTTGCGGCTTCCTTGGCGGTGGGCACGGCCATTTTGACGGAATCGACCCTGAATTTTTTGGGGCTGGGCTTTCCGCCCGATGTGCCCACTTGGGGGCGAATGCTCTACGATGCCCAGAATTTTTTGGAAACCGCGCCGCATATGGCGATTTTTCCGGGGCTGGCGATTTTTATGACGGTTTTAAGCGCCAATTTCATCGGGGATGGGCTGCGGGATGCGATCGACCCGCAACAGCGATCGTCTTGAGGTTGCCCTGACGATCGCCCTGTTGCCTTGTTTGAATAGGAACAGCGTTTTCACTACCCATGGGCGATCGCATGATTCGACAGTTGACGGCGAGCCTGGCAGCCGTAATGGTGGGCAGCACGATCGCGCCGCCGGGTTGGGCCAGCCAGCCCAGCGAACCCGTCACCCCCGCCAACGTGGTCAACAAAATCGAAGCGTTGTGGGAGGGAGAATACGAACGCCAATTCAACCGCGACTTACCCGCCCGACGCATTTCGGCAGCGATTGTCTCGGAACAGTTGCGGGAAATGGAACGGCGCACCGGTCAGCGATCGGCGCTGCTGTACATGATGCCCCGGGACAATGATGTGGAATTGGTGTTGGTCACCGGCCGCAGCGAACCCAGAATTGAAATCATTCCCGGCGCGTCCCAAGCAACCGTCAACGAAGCGGTGAAGCTGCTGACCGTTGCCATCACCAACCCGGTGCAGCGGAACGGGGTCAGCTATTTACCCTATGCCCGACGCTTGCACAATTGGTTGATTGCCCCGATCGAGTCACAACTCCAGGCGGAAGGGATTGAGCTGCTGATTTTTTGCCCCGGCGAGGGGTTGCGATCGGCTCCCTTGGCAGCCCTGCACGATGGCCAGCGCTTTTTGATTGAAAAATACGCGATCGCTCGAATTCCCGGCTTCAGCCTCTTTGATCCTCAAGCGGGCAACCTCCAGCGATCGCGGGTGCTGGCCATGGGCGCTTCGCAATTTGAAGACACCACCAACCTCAGTCCCTTGCCCGGTGTGCCGATCGAGCTAGAAGCGATCGTCGGCAATGGCGATCGGCCCGGTCTGTGGCCCGGTCGTTATTTCTTGAACAACCAGTTCACCTTGGGTGCGCTGCAACGGGAACGCCAACGCAGCGACTATGGCATCGTACATTTGGCGACCCATGCGGAATTCAAAGCCGGTCGCCCCGAAGCGTCGTTTATTCAGTTTTGGCAAGAGCGATTGAGCTTGGCGCAAATCCAGGCGATCGACTGGATCAGCAAGCCGGTGGAATTGTTGGTGCTTAGTGCTTGTCGAACCGCTGTGGGCGATCGGGAGGCGGAGTTGGGCTTTGCAGGCATGGCGATCGCGTCCGGAGTCAAGGCCTCGATCGCCAGTCTTTGGTATGTGAGCGATCGGGGAACCCTAGCCCTGATGAACGAGTTTTATCGCCAATTGCGCCAGGCCCCCACCAAGTCGGAAGCCCTGCGCCAAGCCCAATTGGCGCTCCTGCGCGGCCAGGTGCGAATTGAGGGCAATGAGCTACGCGGCTCCGGGGCCCGGGGTGGCACGGTGTTCCTGCCGCCGGATATTGCTGCCACCGGCCAGGAACTGCTATCGCACCCCTACTACTGGGCAGCGTTCACCGTCATTGGCAATCCTTGGTAGCGTCTGGCAATCACACCCCTGTACGCCCCCAGATCGACACAGACAAGGGGCTTAAGCCCCTTGCCCCACGCAGGTTTAAGCCCCTTACCCCCATGACGATTGAGGCTTGTGTTGATATCGATCGCCCATCGGGGGGTCAATTACCCATTAGGGGGTCGATCGCTCCGGGGCCCGTGATGCATTTAGTGATGTAGTCGTTCACTAGGTGATAGGCTTCGGCGTTGAGTTCCGGATGCAACACCATGTCTTGGCCATTGTCCGGCAACCAAAACACCAGCCGCCCGTTAGCCGATCGGGAGAAGGCCCGAATGGTTTTCAGATTGATGGTGTATTGCCGTCGATCGTAAACCAAATTCACCCAGTAACAGTCGGCGTTGGCATCCGGCAGGCGATCGATAAATTCCATCACCTGCCGGTAGGCCGTTGGATGATCCTGGGGAACCAAAACAACGGGCATGGCAGAGTCCGGCAGCCAAAACGAGATGCGCTGGCTGCTGTCACGCGCAAAAAACCGAATACTCGCCAAATTCACGAGATATTCGTTGCGTTCGTAGGAAAACTGAATCCAATGTGCCACAGCCGCGCGATCGCCCGAACGACATCAACCTTACTCTACAAGACTCTACAAGTTCGCCAGTTCTGCCTCTGCATTACTTGCAAAAGTGGACAGGGGATCTTCTGCCGGATCCTCCACGGAATTTACCGCCTCTAGGGATGCCAAAGCCGGTTCCGGCGGGGCGATCGGGGCTGGGCTGCTGGGCGCTTGTCGGGCGATCGCCGCTTGCACAAACCCCAAAAACAGGGGATGGGGACGGTTGGGCCGTGACAAAAATTCCGGGTGAAACTGCGTGGCCAAAAAGAACGGGTGACTCGGCAACTCCACAATTTCCGCCAGCCGACCATCCAGCGATGTGCCACTGATGCGGTAGCCGGTTTCGATCACCTGCGATCGATAGGAATTGTTGAACTCATAGCGGTGGCGGTGGCGCTCATAAACCACCTCCTTGCCATAGAGCCGGTGGGCCAAACTGTCGGGTTGCACTTGGCAGGGATACAGCCCCAGGCGCATCGTGCCGCCCAAGTCCACCACGTCTTCCTGTTCCGGCAACAGCCCAATCACGGGATTTTCGCATTGGGGATCAAATTCCGCGCTGTTGGCCCCCGGCAGACCGGCCACATTGCGGGCCCACTCAATCATGGAACATTGCATTCCCAAACAGAGGCCCAGGAACGGAATATGGTTTTCTCGGGCGTAGCGGATGGCGGCGATTTTGCCGTCAATGCCCCGAATCCCAAACCCACCGGGCACCACGATGCCGTCCACATCGCTGAGGTATTTTTCGGGCCCCCCGTTTTCCAAGTCTTCGGAGCTGACCCAACGGATGTTGAGTTCGCTGTGGGTGTCGATCGCGCTGTGGCGCAAGGCTTCCACCACAGACAGGTAGGCATCGCTGAGGCTGACGTATTTACCGACGATCGCCACGGTCACGGTGCGCACGGGGTTATGCAGGCGATCGACCAAATTCCGCCAACGGCTCAGATCCGGCTGGCGAGGCTCCATCCCCAACAGATCGAGGACTTGGTGGGCGAGGCCTTCTTCTTCCAAGCTCAGGGGCACATCATAGATGCTGGGCTTGTCCATGGCGGGAATCACGCAACTTTCGGGCACGTCGCAAAATTCCGACAGCTTGGCCCGTTGGTTGGCCGGCAAGGGCTGAGAACATCGACAAACAATGATGTCGGGCTGAATCCCGATCGATCGCAACTCCTTCACCGAGTGCTGCGTGGGCTTGGTTTTTGTTTCGCCCGCCGCCGGAATCCAGGGAATCAGCGTCACATGGACATAGAGCACATTGTTGCGCCCCGCATCCTTGCGGAACTGGCGCACCGCCTCCAGGTAGGGCAGCGACTCAATATCCCCTACCGTTCCGCCAATTTCCGAAATCACCACATCGGAGTTGGTGTTGCGGGCCACCCGATGGATGCGATCGCGAATTTCCCCCGTGATGTGGGGAATCACCTGCACCGTGCCGCCGTTGTAGTCGCCGCGCCGCTCCTTGTTCAGCACCGATTGATAGATTTGGCCGGTGGTGACACTGTTGAGGCGCGACATGTCCGTATCGGTGAAGCGCTCATAGTGGCCCAAGTCTAGGTCGGTTTCGGCTCCGTCGCCGGTCACGAAAACTTCGCCGTGTTGGAACGGACTCATCGTGCCGGGGTCAACGTTGATGTAGGGGTCGAGCTTGAGAATGGAAACCGAATAATTCCGAGACTTGAGCAGCCGACCGAGACTGGCGGCGACGATTCCTTTGCCAATGCTGGAAACGACACCACCGGTTACGAAGATGAATTTGGTCATGGCTGGCAAAAATTTTGGTGCTTGTAGCGTCGGTGCGCGTGAGGGGCGATCGGGTTGCCGATGAACTGACAGATGATTAACTGACAGATCAATCGATCATCTCAACAGATCGTCAGAAGATCGTCAGCAGATTGTCAGATGAAACCCGTCGGGTTTGAACAGCCGGGTTGAACGCCCGGGTTGAACGCCCTCAATTCTGCCATAGGGCCTTGGCGCGATCGCTGGGATTTTAGGGCGATCGCTCCTGACCCCAGGCGCTCAAAATGCTCAGTCTCCCTTGCTAATCGGCGGCGATCGTGTGAATTTTCAGGAAATTGGTACTCCCAGCCTTGCCAAAGGGAACACCGCCCATCACCAAAACCTTATCCCCCGGCGCTGCATATTGACGAGCCAGCAAATCTTGCTCCACCAGCGCCAACGCAGAGGCCAACGTTTCCCCATTAAATCCCTTCAGCAAAATGGGCCTGACTCCCCAACTTAAACTCAAACGGTGATAAACCTTGGGGTCGGGGGTGTAAGCAATGATGGTTGTTTTGGGGCGCTCCGCCGATGCCAGTTGGGCGGTGTATCCCGTTTCGGTGAATGCCACAATGCATTGCAAATCGATCGTTTCATCGATCGCGTGCAGGGCTTCACTGATGGCATCCGTATCCTCATTTTGGTTGGGTGGATAGTTCACAAATTGAATCGAGGGTTCCACCTCCGTGGCAATCCGCGCCAACATTTTGACAGACTCGATCGGGTAGCTGCCCACCGCCGACTCACCGGACAACATCACCGCATCCGTACCATCCATAATCGCATTCGCCACATCACTGGCCTCCGCCCGCGTGGGGCGTGGATTATGGATCATGCTGTCCAACATTTGGGTTGCCGTAATCACCGGAATTCCCCTTTGATTACAGAGGCGAATGATCTGTTTTTGAATCAAGGGCACTTTCTCCGGGCGCATTTCCACTCCCAAGTCCCCCCGCGCCACCATCACCGCATCACATTCATCAATAATGGCCTGCAAATTGGCGATCGCCTGCGGTTTTTCCAACTTGGCCAACACCGGAATTTCCGCACCCTTAGCCGCCAACAATGCCTTCAACACCTGCACATCTTCCGGCTTGCGCACAAAGCTCAAAGAAATCAGATCAACCCCCTGGGCAATCCCAAATTCCAAATCCCGTTTATCTTTGTCGGTAATGGAAGGTAACTGCAAATCTAGGCTGGGAAAATTCACCCCTTTGCGACTTTTGAGAATGCCACCTTCAATGACCTGGCAATGAACCGCGTGACCATCAATCTGTTGCACAGATAACTCCAACAGCCCGTCATCCAGCAACACTTGTGTGCCGGGTTCCGCTTCGGCGGCCAAGTGCGGATAGTCAATGCCGACGGTGTTGGGTTGATTTTGATATTCTGCGATCGGGACGAGGGTTAAGATTTCCCCTTCTATGAGGGGAATTCCTTCGGGTGGTAAATCACCCACGCGGATTTTTGGCCCTTGCAAATCTTGCAGCAACATCAGGGGCAAATCCAGTTCTTCGGAAGCTTGCCGCAGTCGCCAAATTCGCTCCGCATGATCATCATAGTGACCATGGGAAAAATTCAGCCGCGCCACATTCATACCCGCCAAAAGCATTTTGCGGATCATTTCTGGAGAATCGCTGGCCGGCCCGATCGTGGCCACAATTTTGGTGCGATGGGTTAACGGTTTCATATCATTCTTGCCTAACTGACAATACCGGCATCAAATGCGGAACCTGAAGAGATTCACCCCAACGCAATATCCCTGATCATTCAGACCCAATAATTCAGATCAGAACAGCGGCAACTTCAGCACCTTTAGCAACATTAATGTTGAATAATGAAATTGAACGTTAATGTTGCTTGTGGATAGCAAATCGCGCCGTGGGAATTGATCGTGGATCCCTAAAAATTGGATCACCGATAATCCGATCTTGGTTTTAAATACCGAGAACTGTCAATAAAGAAATTAGGAAGATTTGCCTACTGTGCTCTGCAATACCAAACTCGCAGAATTGATCATAAATTCAATTAACTTATTCAATGATTCGTCTGTAGGGTGGGCAATGGTCACCGACTAACTGCTTCATAGTGTTTACTATATGGCATACTAATTTTCTTTAGGCAGCGGCTATATTAATGTAATGATTAATCTTTTGAAATAAATAACTGTTTAATAATAACTGGTTAATTTAAAATTAGAGTTTTCAACTCAGGTTTTTTGATTTTTTACGCTGATTCTAAATTTTTACGCTAATTCGGGTATTGTGTGATTTTTGTAATGCTATCTTAATCAGGTCATTGACCGACCGCCTATTGAACTAATCATCATGAATAAACTATCGGAAATTGCGAATGTGGTCATTTTTGTGGCGCTGCTGAGTTTTATTGGCTTGAGTCTGTTTCGGATTGGGGCCCATTTTTGGCCGATCGTGACGGGAGGTTAGGGGATGAGTTTGGACGATCGCCCGAACATGAACCGATCGGGGCGAGTGGTGGTGGTGGGCGGCGGGGCCGCGGGCTTTTTTGGGGCGATCGCCTGTGCGCGGGCGAATGCTGACCTGGATGTGACCGTTTTGGAGGCGGGGCCCCAATTTCTGAGCAAGGTGCTGATTTCTGGGGGCGGCCGCTGCAATGTGACCCACGCTTGCTTTGAGCCATCCCAGTTGGTGCAACATTACCCACGCGGAGCCAAGGCTTTGCGGGGGGTGTTTAGCCGGTTTCAACCCCGCGATACAGTGACTTGGTTTGTGGGGGAGGGGGTGCTGCTGAAAACCGAGCCGGATGGGCGGATGTTTCCAATTACGGATCGATCGAGCACCATTGCCGATTGCTTGATGCGAGCGGCGGAAAGAGCGGGCGTGCGGCTGCGATCGCGGGCGGCGGTCAGCAACATCACCCACGAGGCGGGACAATTCCAAGTTCAGTTGCGATCGGGGGAAATTTTGACGGCCGATCGGGTGTTGCTGGCCACGGGCAGCCAGCCGACGGCCTACCGCTGGGCGGCGGGGTTGGGCCATCCGATTGTGTCACCGGTTCCCTCGTTGTTCACCCTGGCCATTCCCGATCCCCGGCTAGACACGCTGGCGGGGTTGGCCGTGGAGCGGGCCCAGGTGCGGCTGGTTTTGCCGGAGGCCGATCGGGGTGGCAAAGGCAAAAAGCCACCGGACTCGGAGCAAATCGGCCCGGTGCTGATTACCCATTGGGGCCTGAGTGGGCCGGCGGTGTTGCGGTTGTCGGCCTGGGCGGCGCGATCGCTCCACGAGGCTCACTATCGGGCCCTGTTGCGGGTGAACTGGCTGGGCACGGCTTCGGCAGAGGAGGCACGCGATCGACTGCGAACCCTGAAGCAACAGAACCCACGCAAGGCCGTGTCCACCGCTGGGCCGCCGGAGTTGCCGAAACGGCTTTGGCAAAAATTGGTGGAAGCGGTGGGGGTGACGGCGGATTTTCGCTGGGCCGATTTACCGAAGGGGCCGATCGAGGCGTTGGTGCGCGAGTTGGTGCAGGGAGAATTCAAAATCACCGGCAAGGCAGTCTTCAAGGAAGAGTTTGTGACCTGTGGCGGGATTGATTTGAAATCTGTGGACTTCAAAACCTTGGAAAGTCGCTCTTGCCCGGGGTTGCACTTTGCCGGTGAAATTTTGGACATTGACGGCATCACGGGCGGGTTCAATTTCCAAAGTGCCTGGTCTACGGGTTGGATTGCGGGCCAAGCGATCGCCCAGGGAGTTGCCGCCGCGCCTTTGGGGGTGAACTAGGGCTGAAGTCGTGAATTTTGCGACCTAAGCCGACAAGGACGGCAAGCTACAAACATTGGGCCAGTCGATCGCCGTGGCAGACTCGATCGGGCGATCGGCCGGCTCCTGCTGTCGCTTAATCACAATCAGGGTGATGTCATCAAAAATCTTGGCCTCACCAATGTGGCGATACACATCATCCACCACCAACTTACAAATTTCCTGGGGGGTGCGATGGTGCTCAGTTCGCAACAACCGACAGAGGCGATCGGCCCCATAGAGCTGGTTGCTGTGGTCGGCCGCCTCGGTCAGGCCGTCCGTGTAGAGCACCACCAAATCGCCGGGATTGAGATAGACCTCCGCTTCGGCAATGAAACTGCTGACATCCGCTTCAATCCCGAGGGGAAAGCCCAAATCTAAGGTATCGACCCGATCGATCGACCCATCCGCCCGCACCACGATCGCCTCCTCATGCTGACCGCTGAGGCGCAGTGACCCCCGTTCATAAACCAACAGGGAAAGGGTCATGTTTCGGTACGATCGCATCCGCCTGGTGTTGTCATACACCAAGCGATTGAGGGTGTTGATCGTTTTCACCTGATCAATTTCGCCCACCGCTTGCAAGGTGCGCACCGCCGCCTGCACCATCAGCATCACCATGCCGCTTTCCAGGCCATGGCCCGTCACATCGCCAATGCTGATTTCCACCCGGCCATCCCGGTGCAGCACGTCGTAGTAATCGCCGCCCACCTCATCGGCCGGTTCCATGTAGGCGGCAATTTCCAAATCCGCCGTGTTCAGCAAGTCTTCTTCCTTGGGCAGAATCATTTGGTGCAAGCGACGCACCACGGACAATTCCGCCCCCATCCGGCGATTTTCGTCCGTGAGCTGCTGGTTGAGGGTCACAATTTCCTGATTAGCCCGCGCTAGGTCATAGGTTCGCTCAGTGACGCGCTGTTCCAGGGTTTCCAGATGCACTTGCAGTTGGGTGACCATCCGCGCAAAGGAGGTGGCCAATGCGCCGATTTCGTCTTCCCGATCGGTGGGCAAGGGTTGATCCCAATGGCCACGGGCGATCGCCTGGGAAGCCCGATTCAGGGCCACAATCGGCTCCACCAACCGACCCGCCATCCAATAGGACACCACCACCACCAGCAACAGCACCATGCTGGACACCATCAGGAGCAATCGGGTTTGGGTGGCCAACGCCTCTTGCAGGGACTTCAGCGAGAGGGTGACCAGGGCGGATCCTTGCAGGGCTTGTGACTGATCGCGCAACGGCACAATCACATGCAGCAGATTGCCATTCACCACGCGGGCCGTGGCCTGAGTGTTGAGGCTATTGCGCAAGAGAGACAATTGCTGCTCGGCCAATTGCTTCCCGAGGCCGCTTTCCGGGCGAGCTTGACCCGCAATCACCTTGCCCTGCAAGTCAATGACCCAAATGCCCAGCACGTCCGGTTCCCGCAGCAACTCTTCAATCAGGCGATCGAGACCCAGGGCCTGGCGCAGGGATTCCAAAAAGGCCACATGGTTCCCCACTTGCACAATGCGGCGCTGATCAATCCCCGGAACCCCCACGTATTGAAAGACGCGATCGTCAATTTCCCGCCGCCGAGGCTCTTGGATCACCATCTTGGCCTTGCCCGTCAACAGGGGCCAAAACACATGGGCTTGGGGTTGTTTTTTCGGATCGGGATTAAAACAAAAAACCGCCTCCCCAGGCGGTCGCAAGCGGGCACATCCATCCGCATCCGAAATCCAAACTTCATCAATGATCGAATCGGCCAGAATCTTGTTAATTCGTTGTTGGAGTTGGGCAGTTGGTTCGCCGCGTTTTTGGCTCAAATCCACTAACTGAGCTAAGGCGGTGGCGGTGGCGGCCATTTGCTGGCCCAATTTGTTTTCCACGGTGGCGGGCACATCCCGCAACACCGACAGGGCACGGCTGAGGGTGTTGGCCAGGCGCACGCCGTCTGTTTCGGAGCGCCGAATCAATTCGTGATGGGTGTTCCAGTGAAAAATGGCAATGGTGGGCAAGACGGCCACCACTGCAACTCCCGCCATCATGAATAGCAAGCGTCTTTGTAAATTCATACGTAAATGTTACTTAAAAAATTTTGTCACTTAAACCGTTTGTTCGTCGTTTCAATCCTAGGCCATGTCATTGGTTGCGCCCAATGTCGGGTCAAAACGATGTAAAGCTGATCCCATTTGGGAAAGAACTCAATTCAGAAACAGCCCGGTTCAAGGCCCAATTTGAATCTCAGTGCCAAATTTGCTTCAAAGTCTGTTTCAAAACCTGATCCAAACCCTGATCCAAAACTTAATTGATGGCTTGATTTTCAGCCTAATTCTGGGCCCAATTCAAGATCTTTCTCATTTAGCGTTAATTCAGTGCTAATTCAGCGCTAATTCAGTGCCAATCCTAATGAATTCGCATTTCAATGGCCGATCGAAGGGCGATCGTTTCGTTGCTGAGTTCGTCAGCCACCACCACCCGATTGCGTCCCTGTTGTTTGGCGGCATATAGGGCCCGATCGGCCCGGGACACCAACAGGGTGGGCGAGGTGGTCAAGGAGGGCGAGATGGCCGCCACCCCAACGCTCACCGTCACACAAGGGTTAACGGCCGATCGGGGATGGGGCAGGCTTAACCCCAACACGGCCTGGCGAATTCGGGTTCCCACCAATTCCGCCTGCTGCAAGGTGGCGCGGGGCAACAAGACCGCAAATTCTTCGCCCCCATAGCGAGCCACCAAATCCGAGGTCGATCGAGCCACTTGGGCGATCGCCATCGCCACCTGCTGCAAACAGACATCCCCCGCCACATGGCCCAGCAAATCGTTGTAGGCCTTGAAGGAGTCCACATCCACCATCACCAAGGCCAACGGCTCAGACCGGCTGCCTCGCGTTTGCCATTGTTGCTCCAAATATTCATCAAACCGCCGCCGGTTGGCCACGCGCGTCAAGGCATCCATCGTGGCCTTGGCTCCCGCTTCCGTGGCTTGCACATAGAGCTGCTCGATCATGGCATCCCCATGCTCAATAATCAGCCGCAGCACATGCTCCAGGTCTTCCCGTTCCCGGGTAATGGTTCCTAACAGCGATTGCAGTTTTTGTTCCGCGTTCCGGTGTTGATGGGCCTCGATGGTCAACCGCTCATTGGCGCTCAACAGCTCGTTTTCAATCACGCTGCTATGCTCGATCGTGGTTTGCAAAACCCACTCCAGATCTCGCTTCTGTTGGGCCACTTGCTTCAAAATCGTCTGCAATCGCTGCTGTTGGCGACGGTACAGCGACAGGGTGGACTGTAGTTCGTTTTCAATACAGTCACCATGGATGGCGGTGGTTTCAAGGGCGATCTGGAGATCGCGGTTGCTTTGCTCTAAAGCAGCCACCTGCTGGCGAAGGCGTTTGTTTTCTTCAATCAACGCTTGTGGATCAGACGATGCCGCCGGATCGGGCAGCGACTGGGGATCGCGCACAGTATCTCCAAACAGACGCGGCATAGACCGCTTGTAGAGGGTAGAGCCGAGGGAGCGATCAACATCAACGCCACAGCCTAGTGATTGAACCGATGAATGTTGAACCGAGCGTTGCACAGACCTGGAAGGATCAAGGGCAATTCAGGGAACCCATGCTGCGTGATCGATGCCATAGGATTGCTCACCGCAGGATTACCCACCGAATGATGGCTTGTCATGATGATGACTCAGTGGTGATGACTCAGGGTCGATCGACGTTGAGCGATCTACTCCGAGCGATCCCTTCTGAGTGAGCCATTCTGAGCCATCCCTTCTGAGCAAGCCATCCGGTCATGACCCACGAAACTATCTCCAAGCTCATGATCGCTAAGTTAGCACTAGTTCAATGCTGGGCATGAGGCGCTGGAGATTTTTGAGCGATCGCGTTTGCCAAACAATATTAGCGGATCCTTTAAAAGTTAACTTTGCTGTCCCCCGCTGTCGCAACCGAACTACAAACATAGACAGCATACTGATACCGGAGCTATTGAGGAATTCGAGTTCCTGGAGGTCAACAATGATTTTCTCGGACTCTTCCGCCGCCGCTTCCAAAATATCGAGCACAGGACGGTAAGCCTCAAGGCCGTCCAGACGCAGGGAACCACGGCAGAGAATCGTTGCCGTGGCGGGGTCATACTGAATGCTGTAGTCCGGTTGTTTTAGTTCCATACGAATGAGTGGTGGGAAATTGCGGAGGACTGGGGCATTGGAGAAAACCAGGAACTAAGAAGTATTAACAGAAAGATAGGGCCATGATGTAAGGCGGCAGGGCTGGGGGCGAACCATGGAGAAGGCGCGATCGAATCGTGATCCTGTGGTGATGCTGACCAGTGTGGCCGCATCTTCAGATCCCGTTGGTAGATCCCGTTGGTAGATCCCGTTAGCTAGATCCAGTCGCCCGATCCAGTCAGTCACGCGAATGAGCCATCGCAGTTGGTGCAGTTTCACCATGCGATCGAGCCTTAACTATCCTTACATGAACTTGCTCTGGGCCATGCAAGGTTTCGGGATCCCCCCATCACCGAAATGCTGGCAAGAGTTTGACAATATCTTGGTCTCTTTGCTCAGTTCCAGGGCGATCGACATTTTAATAGTCAATCACTACACTGTGAGTCGGGCCATCACGCTGATCGCAACGGAGTTGTCATCATTAGTAGACGGTGTAAACCGCCACCCCATTTTCACTCCGTAATCTGCCATGATTGAAATCAGCCCCAGGCAAGATTCATTGGACTCTTCACGCCCCATTTGCTCTAGTCGTTGAGCATAAAGTAGGTCAAGATCAGTCGTCAAAATATCATGAATGTGCTTCTGAAACCGGATGGCGCGATCGGCCGTTGTGCTGTTGCAAACCAGAAGCAAGATGCTGGACTCATAGAGATAGAGAGAAATGGTGACTGGGCTGTTCACCCGTTCATCACTGAACTTAATCGCATTCTCAATGAGTTCATTGGCGACATAGCTAATACAGGCTTTAACATTTTCTTGAGTGCTGGAGCTATCGGCCGCGTCCTCATTGTTGCCCGGAAAAAAGGTGGCGAAATAGTCGCCCAAAAAATCGGCTGATAGTCCATAGTTGCGCCAACGAATTTTGCGAGCTTGCGCACTCGGTGAAAACCCCAAGGTTAGGTATTCTTGGGTATCAGGTAGGGAATCGTAAAACTCGCCTAAGGTTACATTCATCACGCTTATGCATTGACCAAGCTAAGAACAGGATAAGGCAAAATTTTCCGAGAGTAGAGGGCTGAATTCAGCATCAACAATGTTTTGGAATGTTTTGGAAACTCCAAGTCATACCCTAAACTACCAAAACATTCGCACCATCATAGTTTTGCTGGCTGGTTCGGGCGGGCTTGGATTCAGCCCCGATGCATGATTGCAGGGCTTTCTCCTGGCGCGATCGAGGGCAATGGCTCACTCAAAATCATGACTTCAAAGGCTCCACCGAATTTTTAGAATGATTTTTAAGATGATCAGAAAGATGATCAGATCTCCCAAAACCTTACTCTCTCCAGTGACTCCGACTGCGCTTCGGTTAATGGGTCGGCAGGCGCTGGCGATCGCCCGGCGGATTTTGCAGGAGTTGTGGCGACGCAAGCGCAGTTTGGTGTTTTGGTCGCTGTTTCCGGCGCTGGTGTTGGTGTTGAATGGGTTGATTTTGGCGGAGCGGGCCCAACTGCCGATCGCGGCGGCCTTTGAGCGAGCGGCTCCGGTTTCCTGGGTGGGGGCGGCCCTGTTTTTTAGCTGTCTGGGCGGCACGGTGGCAACCCTGGTGGGCGAGCGAGAGTCGGGCACGTTTCGGCGGCTGGGCCTGTCGCCCCTGGGTGGCATGGCTTATTTTTTGGGAATTAGCCTCGCTCACGGGGCGATCGCCCTCGGCCAGGCGGTCATTGTGGGGATCATTGCCACCGCCGTGGGGGCCCAGTTCCAGGGGGCCTGGTGGTTGGGCGGGGCGATCGGGTTGCTGAGTGTGTTGGCCTATGTGGGGGTGGGCTTTGTGCTGGGGGGACAATTTGCCCGGCGCACGGAGGATGTGAATGCGTTGGTGGCGGCCTTGGGCGTGCCCCTGCTGATTTTGGGCGGCAGCTTTGTGCCCGCCTGGCTGTTTCCACCCCTGTTGCAACAGTTGGCCCGTTTTGACCCGATTTACCACATGAATGAAGCCCTGTTGCGGGTGGCTAGCGAGGGAGCCACGGCCGCTGACATTGCCTGGCATCTGTGGGTGTTGGGCGGGGTGGCGATCGGGGGCTTGGGTCTGAGCGCGGTGACCTATCAACAACTGTTACGGCGCGATCGTTGCCTTTAGGACGCTCCATCCTGGGGAACGCGCTACGCTGAACTTGCAGTCGTTTTGGCCCTTTCCGAGGGGCCTTGCTCCCAACCATGCCTAGCTATCCCGGAATTTCCAGCGAAGCCTTTCGTCATCCGCTCGATCGCGAAGCCGAGCAAGCCCTGCGAAGCCTGCCGGGATTTGACTTGGTGGCACGCAAATTTCTAGAAGTGGCGGTCGATCGGCCCCAATATCTCTACCACATGGGCAACAGCGTCCAAGTGGGGCCCCGTCAATACGCCAGCCTGCATCAGCTCCTGCGGGAATGTCTGCGAGACCTCGATGTGTTCCCGGAGCCGGCCCTGTTCGTCAGCCAAAGCTATCAGGTCAACGCCTTCACCATTGGTCAAGAACAGCCCACCTTGGTGCTCACCACTGCCCTGCTGGAATTGCTGAATGAAGCCGAATTGCGCGTGGTGTTGGCCCACGAATTGGGACATTTGAAATGTGGCCACAGCACCCTCACCCAAATGGCCATTTGGACGCTGTATGCGGCTTCCATGGTGGGGCAAATGACCATGGGCTTAAGCAACATGCTGATTAGCAACGCATTGGTCATGGCGTTTTATGAATGGAAGCGCAAGGCCGAACTGTCGGCCGATCGAGCCGCCCTGATTGCCACCGATGATCTCGACACCGTATTGATGACCATGGTGAAAGTGGCCGGCGGCAGTCCCAAACATTTGCAAGAACTGAGCCTTGCGGAATTCAAAAAGCAAGCCCGCGACTACCAATCCCTAGACGCGGATGCCATGAATCAGGCTTATAAATTCTTTCTTTACAACAACTTGCCCCAGGGCATGTACAGCAGCCATCCCTTCCCTGTGGAGCGAGCCAGCTATCTCCAAGATTGGGCCACTTCGGCGGAATATCAAGCCATTCGGCGCGGGGACTACCAACGGGATGTGGCTCAAGGGGCCGTGAATGTGACGGCGAATGCAACCACCACGGCGCGATCGACCGGCAACACCGAAGCCGATCGCCTGCGCCAACAAATTGAAGACCTGCAACGGGAACTCGATCGCCTGCGCCCAGCGCGATAGAAGTTGCTAGAAACTCGCAAAAATCCACGCGAGTAAGCACAAGTCGCCAATCGCAAAGTACAAGCCGAAAGGCAACAAGTGCAAACCCAAAAACACAAACCAATCAGGGCAGATTGAAAGGGCAGATCAATGAGAGTAGATCAGTAAGAGCAGATCAGTCCCTTCAAGACGCACCCCCAAAAAACCAGAAAAACAAGGGGCTTAAGCCCCTTGTCTCAGGAATGAGAACAGAGAGCTTAAGCCCCTTGTCTACCCCCATTGGTGCTAGGGGCTATTTTGCAAGTTATTCTTCGCCCTTGCCGTCCACTTGCACCAGGCGAATGTGCTTGTAGCCCAGCTTGATCTCAAACTCATCGCCCGGCTTCAGACCCATGCTTTGGGTATAGGTCGAACCGATCACGATTTGGCCATTTTGATGCACCGTCACGCGATAGGTCGGTTCGCGACCCCGACCATCCTTGGCACTTTCCGGATCAATCCGCGTGCCCTTTGCTTCCAACAATGCATCATAAAACTCAGCCAAGTTCACCTGGACTTGGCCGCTTTTGGTCTCTTTGTAGTAGCCGCAGCGCTTTGCCTTTTCGCGACGGGGCAGATTCGAGAGTTCCTTCAGTTTTTGCAGTAGGGCTTTACCCTTCAGCGGTGTGGGTTGTTGAGCAGTTGCGGAATCACTCATTGCTGTCAAACATTCAGTTCAGTTAAAAAAGCCTAGCTCGGCTGAAGCGGGGTTCCTCAGATGCAATTGCCCTTTAACCCAAGAACACCGCCGACTTAGCCTAGCGCGTCCCCTAGTCGAGGCCAATTGTTCCGAACTTCCCCAATTCAGACATCACCTCCTCAGAGACTCTTCGACTCATTGGAGGGTGATCAAACCCCGATCGATCTTGGCTGGATCGATTGTCCGATTCGACTGGATTGGCCCCCTCAAAAATCAGGGATTTGCCAGAATCTGGCAAAATCCAGCGGTAATTCTACAAACGATCAAACCGCACAATCTTGCATCGAAGGATGGTCAGTGAGGATGTCTCTCTCGATCGGAATCAGGTTTTACCGGTGTTGATCATGCTCTGACAGGCAGCCTAAATTTAGACCGGCCAATGCCAATCATGGCTGAAGCCTAGGATTTACCCATAAAAATTGATCGCCTAGAGACTAAGCACGGAGATAAATTTTTGAGGCAGCTTTAGATGCGCTCCTGGGCAGAATCCAGAAAAACACCGGAATCGAGATTGACTACATTAAGACTATAGCCCCAAGCGGCAGAAATTTGAATCGGACTGCTCAAAATTTTTAGATTAAAAAAAGCTCTTGCCTCCCTATAGATTGATCTATCCCCCAGGGTGGGTTCGATTGCTTTGATCAGTTCGGGATGACGGCCTTTGCCGCTAAGGCTAAAGCGGGGCTGGTCAAAAGCAAAGACAAGGGGAGCGGACGCATCCCACAAAAATAGAAAATGTATCCTCTTCAGGGAAGAAGCACTGCAAATTGGGTGTTTTCGGATGATTTTTACGGAAGGGGGCAAGGCGATCGGACGATGGCCGCGGGGTGCTCAAACCCTCCTCAAAAAACATTGCAGATTGTGTGATGGGGGAGCGGGTCTCCCAGCAATTTGCGACTAGACTAGTATCAAATCCCTGCCGTATTTGCCGAATCGACCAGCCGTGCAAGTCACTTTCCAAATCATGCGTCGGGAACCCGGATCGTCTCCTCGGGTTCAGTCCTATCGCCTGGACAATGTTTTACCCGGAAATACGATTCTGGATTGCCTGAATCGTATCAAGTGGGAGCAAGATGGCAGTCTTGGCTTTCGCAAAAATTGTCGAAATACGATTTGCGGAAGTTGTGCCATGCAGATTAATGGCCGATCGCGCCTGGCCTGTAAAGAAAATGTTTCGGAAATGTTGACCCGGGCGATCGGGACGGATGAGCATGGCGAGCCGGTGATCACCGTGGCTCCGATGGGCAATTTACCGGTGATTCGAGATTTGGTGGTGGATTTGCAACCGTTTTGGGCCCGGTTGGAATCAATTCACCCATCGGTGAGCCGGGCGGAGCAGTTGGCGGCGGCGGAAACGGTGGCGGCCCAGGAGCGATCGCCCCAGCCAAATCAGCCAGTCTCAACAGATCGGGTCAATCAGGCAAGCCAGGCAAGTCCAACGGATCAATCTACGGATCAACTTCTAGATCAACCTCTAGATCAGCCTCCAGATCAACCGTTGCGGGAAACGCGCCAAACGCCGGATCAGCGGGCCTTGTTGGAGCAGGCGGGCAACTGCATCGCTTGCGGGGCTTGCTATTCGGAGTGCAACGCGGTGATGGTGAATCCGCAGTTTGCGGGGCCCCAAGCCCTGGCGAAGGCGCAACGGTTGGTGGACGATACGCGCGATCGGGCAACGGCGGAACGCTTAAGCCAGTTGGGTGAGGATGGCAGCGGCGTTTGGGGTTGCACGCGCTGTTTTGCTTGCAATGAAGTTTGCCCGATGGAGGTGAACCCGCTCGATCGCATCTCGCGCATTAAGTCGGTGCTGTTGGCGCAGGCGGCAACGGCGGGCGAGGCGATCGAACGACCTTTGCGCCACCGCCAAACGCTGGTGCAGATGGTGCGTGAGGGAGGGTGGATTGATGAGCGTCAGTTTGCCATTCGGGTCATTGGCAATTCGGGACGTGATTGGCGGGGGCTGGCCAGTTTGGCTCCGGTGGGCTGGCGGATGGTGGCTCGGGGCAAAATGCCGCTCACGTTTGAAAAATCCGAGGGCACTGACCAAGTGCGGGGTCTGATTGATGCGGTGCGGGCGGTGGAAGCGGTCCAAGGCACGGCCCAACCACCCCTGCCCGATCGGGAACCCTAGGGGATCGCGAATTCGGGGAATCCTGTTGTTGAGGTTGAAAGTCGCCCCTACCGAGAACCAAAGGGATCGGGAACCGCTGGCCGGCCCAGCTTGGCCCACAGTTCCGCCTCAATGCGTTTGACGATCGACTGTTCATCCAAGGTGGCTAACACCCGCCCGATTGCGGCCCTTGGCCCATCGGGGCCCCAGGAGGCATCGTTGGCTAGGTAGGTTTTGGTTGCTTGGCCGATCGCGTAGGAAGAAACTCCGGCGATCGCGGCTTGGGTGGCGGCGATCGACAGATAGGGCACGGTGGTGATCCCGCCGGTGGCGACGGTGGATAGGCCCAGAAATCCCTTGAGGGCGCTGAGGCCCAACCGGGCGATCCATTCTCCGGCACTGAGGCCGCCTAGCCCGATCGCGATGGTTTTCATCAGGGCGATCGCGCCCCGTTGACCCATGGGAATTCCGTAGAGCCGCGAGAGGGCCAAAATGGTGGCCAGGTCGATCGCCGCGCCCCCCACCAAGTCCAACACCACCACGGGATTCACCGCCACGGCGATCGCTTTGGCAATCGTGCCATTCCAAATCAGGCGATCGGCAGAACGATCCCGCAGGGCCAGCTTGCGCGACAGGATCCGATCGCCCGCCGCTTGGGCATAAAGCAAAGAATTCAGGGCCACCAATGCTTTGCCCTCCCTTGCCAATACCTCCAAAATTTTCAGCTTCAGGCTTTCCACCTGGGGCGCACCCCGTTGCAAATCCGCCGCGATCGTCCCGTCGGGCCGCTGCACCACCTGGGCCACCAGGGGAGCCGCCGCCACCATCACAATCTCATCGGGCGACAGCAGCTCCCGCACCCGATCGTCCCGAATCTTTTCGTAAATGGCCTGTCGATCAGCCTCGGGAAACTGATCAATCTTGTTCAACACCAGCAGGATCGGCTTACCCGCTTCCCGCAACTGAGACAGGGCCTCGCATTCCACTTGGGTCATGTCCCCGGCCACCACAAACAGGATCAGATCTGACGCTTGCCCCACCTCCCGCGCCAGAGCCGCCCGCGCCGCCCCATTCACTTCATCAATGCCCGGCGTGTCCACCAGTTCCACTTGGCCCAAGCTGGACGGCACTGTCCAATGAATGCTCCGGCTGGATTGGGTTACGCCGTGGGTGGGGCCCGTTTCAAAGACCGATCGCCCCAACAGGGCATTAAGCAAAGAAGACTTGCCGCGACTGACGGCCCCAAACACGGCAATTTGAACCCGCTGATCCTCCAGCTTGTCCAGCATTTGCGCCAAACCCTCCAGATCTGGCTCCAGACCCGATCGCTCCCGGGGGGTCAAGTCCAACCGCTCCATCAGTGATCGCAGGGCCGATCGGGCTTGGCGATAGGCCAACTCCGCATCCAAATCCGCCAAGGACTCGATCGCCGCATCCAATTCCCGATCGACCGTATCCCACTCGTCTAGGCGATTGCTACTCTCAGAATCATCACCCTCAAAATCATCACCCTCAAAATCATCATCCTCAAAATCGCCGCGATCCAAGCCACTCCCATCAACATCGGTGGGTCGATCCATCGGCCCTTCCATTGACTCAGAAAATTCAGGATTTGGCGGAATGGCAGCCATGGGCGATCGGGAATAACCATTAAGAATAAAAATTGATCTAAACCACACTCGTCAGAATTGGATCAGACCTTTTTTGGCGATTAATAATTCCTGACCGGCCTTCGATTGCCTGCCTTGGGTGTTGGTCATGCTGTAGGGCTTTGTCCAGGGTAAACAATCCGCCCAATCGGCCGGATAGAGATCCTGAATTGCTTCACAATTATCGATCGTCATCAGCCAATTGTGGGGACAATCGCGCAGGGCTGCCGCCAATTGTTGATGATTAAACCCCTTGTGCAAATCGCCCGATCGCCCATAAAGCCGCGATTGTTCTGCGGAAAAATAGGGCGGATCGAGAAAAATAAACACATCTTCACCGGGCGCATGAATTAGCGTCTGATAGTCACCGAGGGTCAAGCGCACCCCCGCCAACCGACCTTGCAAATTTTCCAGCCGTTGAATGCTGGACTCCGTGAATCGACCGCAATAGGCCGCCGCCGTCATGCCGCCGGATTCCGTGAGGCCGCTGGCGGTGCTGCGATTCAAAATAAAAAATCGCGCCGCATTATGGAGCCGATCGCCCGGTAAGTTCGCCAACTTTTGTTGATAGCGATCGCGAAATTCCACCCATTGATCGCACTTGCGCCGCTCGCCGTCGTAATCATCTCGCAGCGATCGCACCAACCGGGCCAGGGCGATCGCATCGGTCTGCACCTGCTGCCAAAAATCCATCAACAACGGATTCGCATCATTGGCCCAAAACTGTTGCGCCACCTGCGACCCAATCGCATGGAGCAACACACTGCCGCCCCCCAAAAACGGCTCCCGATATTCCTTCGCCGATCGAAAATATTGCGTAAAAATCGGCAGATCTTTTTGTTTCCCCCCCGGATATCGCAGGGGCGATCGCCAATCACGCAACTGCTCCGATCGATTTTGATCGGCGACCACAGGGCGATCGGGTGAATCAGGAGTCATCGTTTTCATGGAATGCTGAAGGGCCAACGGCCATACGCCCCTGCGAATGTTGATGGGTCTGATTCGTGACTATATCTGTGACTGTATTCATGACCATGATCGCCTCCAAGTCAATCAACGGGCGATCGTCAGCGACACGATAGAATAAGACCTCTGAATCGGCCCGGCAAGTTGCCCGCCGATGACCCGTTTACCCCATCGGACTGACGCACCCCCGCACTGTCGGAGCAAGGGGCTTAAGCCCCTTGTCTGAGTAGATCACCGCGCTAGTCCTAAATCTGAGAGATACACCCACCACAGAGCGATCGCCCGTCATGAGCCAAGGAACCCTCTTCGACAAAGTTTGGGATTTGCACACCGTCGCCACATTGCCTTCGGGCCAAACCCAACTGTTCGTTGGCCTACACCTGATCCACGAAGTGACCAGCCCCCAAGCCTTTGCCATGTTGCGCGAGCGGGGTCTCAAAGTGCCGTTTCCCCAACGCACCGTGGCCACCGTTGATCACATTGTCCCCACCCAACTGCAACAACGCCAGCGCCCCTTCATCGATTCCTTGGCGGAAGACATGATCGTCGCCCTTGAGCAAAGCTGCCAAGAATTCGGCATTCGGTTCTATAACATCGGCTCCGGCAAGCAAGGCATCGTCCACGTGATTGCCCCCGAACAGGGCTTGACCCAACCGGGCATGACGATCGCCTGTGGCGACAGCCACACCTCCACCCACGGCGCATTCGGGGCCATTTCCTTTGGGATCGGCACCAGCCAAGTGCGCGACGTGCTGGCTTCCCAAACCCTGGCCATGACCAAGCCGAAGGTGCGCCGCGTGGAAGTGAACGGCGACCTGCGCCCCGGAGTCTACGCCAAGGACGTGGTGCTGCACATCATCCGCAAGCTGGGCGTGAAAGGCGGCGTGGGCTATGCCTACGAATACGCGGGTACAACCTTTGAAGCGATGAGCATGGAAGAACGGATGACCGTTTGCAACATGAGCATCGAAGGCGGTGCGCGTTGCGGCTACGTCAACCCCGACCCAATCACGTTTGATTATTTGCAAGGGCGCGAGTTTGCCCCCAAGGGAGCCGATTGGGATGCGGCGGTGGCTTGGTGGACGAGCGTTCGCAGCGATGCGGATGCCCAATACGATGATGTGGTGGTGTTCGATGCGGCGGACATTGAACCGACCGTCACTTGGGGGATCACGCCCGGTCAGGGCATCGGCGTGACGGAAACGATTCCGACCGTGGAAGAACTGGACGAGGGCGATCGCTCGATCGCCAAGGAAGCCTACGACTACATGCAGCTCGCCCCAGGCCAGGCGATCGCCGGAACCAAGGTGGATGTCTGCTTCATCGGCAGTTGCACCAACGGCCGGATCAGCGACCTGCGGGAAGCCGCCAAGGTGGCCCAAGGTCGCCAAGTGGTTGAAGGGATCACCGCCTTTGTCGTGCCCGGTTCCGAGTCGGTGAAGCAAGCGGCCGAAGCGGAAGGC
Organism: Limnothrix sp. FACHB-1083; assembly: GCF_014696485.1. Taxonomy (NCBI): domain Bacteria; kingdom Bacillati; phylum Cyanobacteriota; class Cyanophyceae; order Pseudanabaenales; family Pseudanabaenaceae; genus Limnothrix; species Limnothrix sp. FACHB-1083. The sequence goes on from NZ_JACJQD010000005.1 coordinate 138,987, forward strand.
CTGCACGAAATCTTCAAGGCGGCCGGGTTTGAGTGGCGGGAAGCCGGTTGCTCCATGTGTTTGGCCATGAACCCCGACAAGTTGCAGGGCAGCCAAATCAGCGCCTCTTCCTCGAACCGCAACTTCAAGGGCCGTCAGGGTTCCGCCAGCGGTCGCACCTTGCTGATGAGTCCGGCGATGGTGGCGGCGGCGGCCGTGACCGGTTCTGTCACCGACGTGCGCGAATTGCTATAACGACGCGCAAGGTTTGTTCTTTATTCGCTGAAGTTACGGGTTAGGGCAGGTTTCAAACCTGCCCCTACCGCCGGCCGTGCTTGATACAATTGCGGACATCTGCAAATCACGCTAATCAGGTGAACCTATGAGTGCAATGTCCCAACTGCAATCCGCCCTCGATCGCGGCCAAGCGTTGAAGGCGATCGCTGGTTTGAACAATTTCGACGGCGATCGGGTCGAAGCGATCGTCAAGGCAGCCGAGCTGGGCGGTGCAACCTTCGTGGACATTGCCGCCGACCCCGCCTTGGTGCAACGGATTAAGGCGATCACCAGCTTGCCCGTCTGTGTGTCTGCCGTGGAACCCGCCAAGTTTGTGGACTGCGTGGCGGCCGGCGCTGACCTGATTGAAATCGGGAACTTCGATAGCTTCTATGCCCAAGGCATTCGCTTTGAAGCCGCTGAAGTGCTGGCCATGACCCAAGAAACCCGCCGCCTGCTGCCCAATGTGCTGCTGTCGGTGACGGTTCCCCATATCTTGGCCCTGGATGAGCAAGTGGCCCTGGCGGAAGCCCTGGTGGCCGCTGGCGCAGACATCATCCAAACCGAAGGCGGCACCAGCAGCCAACCCGTTCACGCCGGTAGCTTGGGCTTGATTGAAAAGGCGGCTCCCACCCTGGCCGCTGCCTACGAAATCAGCCGCGCGGTGTCCGTGCCGGTGCTTTGCGCGTCGGGCATTTCGGCGGTGACGGCTCCCTTGGCGATCGCGGCGGGTGCTGCGGGCGTGGGCGTGGGTTCGGCCATTAACAAGCTGGACAGCGAAATCGCCATGGTGGCCGCTGTGCGCTCGATCGTTGAGTCGTTGTCGGGCACTGGCACAGCTTTGGGCACTAAGAACCTGCAAGCCGCCTCAGGCACTGGCACTGGAACAGCTTTGGACACCGAGAACTAGCGCCTCAGAGTCCCGATCGCTGCCAAGTTTGGTGGGCGATCGGGATTTAGCCTGGGGCGTGTCGTCAAATCGCCTGAAACCCTGATTCCATCGTTGGCAGATCGTGGGGGACAAGGGGCTTAAGCCCCTTGTTACGACGGCTGGGATATGGAAAATCAATCGTTTCCGCCTGATCCTAGGAAATGGCGACAGGCCCTAAGCTCAGCCAGTAACCTCACGGATGGCTGATTTTCCCAAACCTCAAAAATGAGCACAGAAGCCGCCTCGCAAGGGTGGCTTTTTTGGTCTTGTTTTTCTGATTTGATAGGATCAATCGCGATCATCCACCCATTCAGCAACGGCGGGATCATTGATGCTCACTCCTGATCAGCGGCGGGCCGCGGAAGCACCCCAGAGTGTGGCAGTGTTGGCAGGGGCCGGCACGGGCAAAACCCACATGCTGGCTGCACGCTACCTGCACCATGTGACGGCATTTGGCTTCTCCCCGATCGAGATTGTGGCGGTCACCTTCACCCGCAAAGCGGCGGAGGAGTTGCGATCGCGCATTCGGCAGGATTTACAACAGCTTTTGGCCACCGAAGCCGCAGCGCTGGCCAGTGGCCATCCATCAGCCCTGACCCAACTCTACGATCGCTGGCCAGGCTGTGACCTATTGGCCGATTTGGAAGCGGCGGCGGTGAACACTTTCCATGCCGTGGCGGGACAGATTTGCCGAGAACAGGCACACCATTTGGAATTAGCGCCCAACTTCACGATTCAAGAGGCTTGGGAAACGAGTCTTTGGCAAAAGGAACAGTTAGATTTGGCGTTGGATGAGCTGCCGGAATCGCATTATGCGGCTGTGCCCTATTCCACGTTGCGCCCCATTTTGGAAGGATTATTAGCCGATCGCTATACGGCGGAACAGGCCTTGCAGCGCGATCGCACCGATTGGGAAACACAGGTCAAAATTTGGCGACAAGCAGCGCTCGATCGGCTGGTGAATGCTCCCAGTTGGCAATCGGCACAACAGTTTTTATCCCAATGGGCTGGGAGGCCCGGAGACGGAGCCGAGGGCAATCGGCAGCGAATTTTGGAGTTAATGGATGCGATCGCCCAAGATCGCGATTCCGATCAATGGGCCACTTGGGCAAAGGCGATTGATTTTAATAAAGGACGAGGCAGCAAGAAAAATTGGGATTCTGGGGAGCTTTTAGAATCCGTCAAAGCAGCAATGAAGGCTGTGAGAGGTCAAATTAACCAGGCCTTGAAAGAAGGAGCCATTCTTTGCAAATTAGGAGAAGTTGACGATCGCTTTGAGGAAAAACTGAAAACCATTCGTCAAGTCTATGTTTGGGTACGTTCTCGTTTGGAAGTGGCGAAAAAGCAAGCCCGGATCATGGACTTTAGCGATCTGGAATGGTATGCCCTCAAGGCGTTGGAAATGCCGGAAGTTCAAGCCTACTATCGTCAGCGATGGCAAGCATTTTTGGTGGATGAATTTCAAGATACAAATCCAGTCCAAAGCGCCTTGCTCGATCGCCTGCAACACGATCGGGCAAAGGTGACGATCGTTGGCGACAGCAAGCAATCAATCTATCGATTTCGCCGGGCAGAAGTGGGGCTATTTCAAGATTGGTGCGATCGCCTGGCTCGGTCTGCCGAGGGCGATCGGGTCAGTTTGTCCCAGAGCTTCCGCACCCATCGAGATTTGGTGGCCGCGGGGAATGCGCTTTGTGAGCCGTTGTTGAACGAGTTGCACCAACCCTTACGGGGCGATCGGGCAGAACCACCCCTCGATCGCCCCGTGACCCTGTTGGCGGTGGCGGCCACCAGCAAAGCGCAGAAGGTTGCAATCCGGCGGGTGGCCGAGGCCCAGGCGATCGGCCAACGATTGCGCGATTGGGTCGATCGGGGATTGCTGATTTTTGACAAGGCCTTGGGAACCCCTCGCCCGCTGGAATTTCGCGACATTGCAATTTTGGGGCGCACCCATCGGCAACTGAGCATCATTGCCCAAACCCTAACGGCGGCGGGGTTGCCGGTGAATCTCTGCTCCGGCGACTTGCTGGATACCCGTGAGGCGAAGGATGGAACCGCTTTGCTCCGGTTTTTGGCAGATCCGCAAGATAGCGTGGCCCTAGTTACGATTTTGCGTAGTCCTTGGTTTGCGGTCAGCGATCGGGCCCTGTTCGCGGTCAGTCGCCAGTTTCCAGCGCCGGAACCCGCCACCCCTGACGGATCCCCCGCGCCGCGCCGATCGCCGAATTGGTGGGCCGCTCTGCAAGAGTTGCTCACCGATTCCGCGACTTTCAATCAGTTAGACGCGGGCGATCAACAGGCCCTGAAACGGGCGGTGGAGCAGTTGCGGCGCTGGCGGGGCGATCGGCGGCGGGAACTACCCTCCCAGTTGCTGCACCGGGCCGATCGAGCCACGGGCTACAGTGCCACAATCGCTAACTTACCGGACGGGGCCCGCCGCCTGCGGGATTGGCGCGACTTTGCCGACTGGATCGCCCAATTGGAGGAAGGGGTGGGCGACACCTTTGGCGTGGTGCGGCGGTTGCGACGCATTGAAACCGTGCGACGGCTGAATTCTGGTGACCTCAAAACCCTTTTTGCCCGATCGCCCCTGGAAGCCGGTAACGCCATTGACCTGATGACCATCCATGCGTCCAAGGGATTGGAATGGCCGGTGGTGGTGTTGCCGGATCTGAATCCCCAGCGAGATTTCCAACAGTCAACTTCTTGGCGAATGAGCGCGGACTGGGGATTCGTGTTCCAGTGGCGTGACCAACCCCAGGAAAATCCACAAATTCCAGCCCTGTGGCACTTGCTGGCAGCGGCCGATCGGGAAGCGGAGCAGGCGGAAACCCGCCGATTACTCTACGTTGCCTTGACTCGGGCCCGCGATCGGTTGCTCCTGAGCGCCAATTTGCCTTGGCATGAAGAAAAGGCTGAAAAATCGGACAAATCCGAAACTAGCGAGGACGAAACAGGCGATCGCTTCCGTCCTTGGGATTGGGTGCAAGGGGTGGCCCAGGCCCAAGGCTGGCCGATCGACTGTGTGATGATCCCCGCAGACTCGCCGGATTTTCCCGATCGACCCGATCCAACCGATCGGCCCGATCCAACCGATCAGCCCAATCCAACCAATCAAGCCAATTCCCAAAACCCCCAAGACCCAACCGCGCCGGGCGATCGCCCCCCAACTGCCCCCCGCCCACTTCCCGGCGACGGTCAGCCCCTTTGGGGTTGGGTGTCCTCCGGCTTGGATGAATTACCCGTGGTGGCGCTCAGTGAATATGCACGCTGTCCCCGGCGGTTTGCTTGGCGCATTGTGGATGATCGCCCCCCCAGCGGTGACGGCCCCGCCCGATCACGCCGGATTGGCACGTTGGTTCACCGGGCGATCGAACGGCGCATTCAAAATGTCGCTACCCTGGCGGCCCAGGATCCCGGATTGGATCTCGAAGCGGTTAGCGAAGCCCTGACCCTCGCCGATCGATTTTGGCAGGATCCCGCCTTGGTTCCCCTGAGCCACGATCCCCAAGCTCAGCAGGAAGTGCCGATCGGGTTTGATTTGGCGCTGCCTCACGGCCAAACCCTGCGGCTGAATGGGGTGGCCGACTGGGTGGGAACCGCCGGAGTTTTGGACTTCAAGACCGATCGCGATCGCGTGCCCAGCGAACACCGACTGCAACTGTGGGCCTATGCCCATGCCTTGGGGGCCGATCGGGCCGCCCTGGTCTACTTGCGCCATCCCGATCGCCCGATCGAATGGTTCACTCAACCCCAACTGCAACCGCTGCAAACCCAAGCGATCGAGATTGCCCAACGAATTCGGGCAGGACAATTTGACCCCACGCCGGGCCCCGCCTGTCAGTTTTGCCCTTACCACGACACCTGTGATGCGGCTCCACGGGACATTTCAACCTAGGCCATTACCAGGAACTGGGGCGATCGCGCGGCATATCCCCCGCCAAGGAAGACGGTTGCCGGATTGCCTCATAGGGCAGCGCCACAATTCGATCGCGCCCCTGCTGTTTGGCTTCGTATAGGGAGCGATCGGCCCCAGCAATCAGATCAGAAACTTCATCTCCCGACTGGGGAATATGGCTCATGATCCCAATGCTTAAAGTCACGTGGCTACTCACCTGGGAACCCCTGTGGGGAATCGCCAACTGATGAATTTGGCCGCGAATTTGATGTGCTAATTGCACCGCTTCCGCTAGGGTCGTGTTGGGTAGCAAAATTGCAAATTCTTCGCCCCCGTAGCGTGCCGCCAAATCACTACTTCGGCGGGCATGTTCCCGAAGAACTTGAGCGATCGCCACCAAGCATTGATCGCCCATTAAGTGGCCATAGGTATCATTATATTTTTTAAAATAATCCGCATCACAGAGCATTAAAGAGAGGGGTTGGGTCGATCGCAAACATCGATTCCACTCCGATTGCAGCACTTCATCAAAATGCCGACGATTGGCAATTTGCGTTAGTCCATCGATGCGAGCTTGGTGAGCCAATTGTAATTCTAATCGCTTGCGATCGGTAATATCCATCACCAAAAAACCAACACGATAGGGCTGATGATCCATATCAAAAATCGGAAAATAGGACACTAGCCAAGTGTTATCAATTCGAGATTGAGCAGAAATCTGGGCATTAATTTCCTGATTCAAAATCGAATCACCCGTGGTGAAAACTGCTTGAAACAGTGGCTCCAAACTCGATCGCAACCCAGGAACCACATCCCAAATCAAGCGCCCCAAATGCCCCGACTCCGGTAAGCCATTAATCTTCGCCAATACCTGATTCACCCGCACATAGCGATAGTGATGATCAATAATTCCCATGCCCCAAGGCGCTGCCGAAAAAAACGCATCCAGTTGCGCCTCGCTCAACCGTAAGTCAGCGGTGCGCTCTTCAATCCTAATTTCCAACGTTTCCAGCATTTGCACCAAATCTGACCGAATCGCTTGGCGCTCTTGAACCGTTGCTGACAAAATTAGCCCCGTAATCGAAAGAATTCCGATAAATGATTGCAGCAAAATAATTGATTCATTGGGCGTGCGATCGGAGAAGGATCCTGTTCCTTGGGAAGTGGCGATAATTGCTGCCAAGGAAATGATCGCCACTCCCAATGCTGAAATCAGTTCTCCTAAGCGAAAAACACTCCAAATCAAAATTGCAAAGAGAACGTAAGCCAAAGGATAGCCATAAAAAAAATCAATCCAAACAATGGCTGCGGTGAAAACCACAATGGCACTGCTTTCAAAAGTCCAGCGCATTGCTCGGTGCAACCCCGCAAAAATCTGTCGCCACCCCAATTCCTTGAGAAGCAAAATGGGAGGAGTAAAGATTAAGTGAGCCAACGTGCTTGCTAGCCACCAGGACAACCAACAAACTCCATAGTCTTTCCAAGTAATCGTGCCAATCCAATAGGAAATGGTGATGCCCATGGTGGCAGACACGAAGGGTCCGGCGGCCGCTGCAATGACGAAAAAGGATGCGGACTGCACTCGACCAGAGGCGCGATCGAGCGTGGCTTTCTTCTGAAAAATCCATGTGCTGATCAAGGGCTGAAAGCAGTTAGCCAGGGTGCAAACTAAGTTAAAAAGAACAAAGCTAGCGAAAGAAAATTGCCAATCAAAAAATAATGGAACCAAGCCAAACATCGATCCACAAATGATGCCAGGCAGAGCCTTGAATCGGTAATAGTAAAAAATAGCGAAGGTAAATCCTGAAGGTAGCCAAACCGAAGCAACCTTACCCGGCAAAGAGATGAATTCTAAGCTAACGGTTGCCAAGAGGGAGTAAACAACGGCGATCGCCAGGTTAGAACCAATAATCTTCAGGGAGTCTTGTCCAGAGAGATGCTGACGATCAGAATCAATCTCGTTGAGAATTCGCTGCCAAAATTTTCTCATCGTTTCATGGGTCTCTTGATGTTTATATACATGCCAATGCATATAACAGACTTGCAATGTTTTAAGTTTACAACTTTTGTTCTATGGATTCATGATCATAAATCCATAAAGTCTAACAAGAAGATTGTTTTTTTGATCAAATAGATCTCTCCATGAATTTGATTCAAAAATCTGATCTAATGAACACAATCTTCAGGGCCTTGAAAATGCGCGATCGCTTAGCGTTGACCCACTTTGGGAAAAACACTAAAGAAATGACAAGCCTTCAGGATTTCACCTATTTTTACCCATTGTCGATCCCAAGATCACCAGCCTAAGATAGGCGTTGCGTTTACACAGCATCCAACGCTGCATTCTGGTTAACGAATTAACGAAATGTTGGCCGAATGCCGATGGATTGTTCACGGGAGTCCTCGATCGAGCGACAAGGACATTTTTATGAAATCAACGATTGGACTGGGTTTTGCGAAAACATTGGTTGTCACCCTGCTGACAACGGGGGTCGCACTGCCGGCGGTGGCGTTGCCGGTGGCCACGGCCCACAGTGCGACTGCCGCCCAGACAGACAAGCAAACCCAAAAGAAGCGCATTGTGGTGCTGGATTTTTATTACGGCAACACGGGCGACACGGGCTATTGGTCGAGCTACCGGGGCGGCGCTGCGGGCACGGGGGTGAGCGAGTTGGTGACCAATGCGCTGGTGGAAGGGGGTAAATATCGCGTGGCCGATCGCAGCCAAGTGGCGCGCACGGACGGAGAAGTGAGCACGGCGCGGGCGGTGGAAATTGGCAAGGCCAATGGGGTGGATGCGGTGATCATTGGCACGGTCACGCAGTTCACGGTGGAAAGTCGGCGGGCCAGCGGGGGCGCTTTTGGCATTGGGGGCAACTCGGAAGAGACGATCGCCCGGGTGAAGTTGTCGGCCCGCATTGTGGACACGGCCACGGGTGATATTTTGGGCACGGCGCGGGGGGAAGCGGAGGCCAGTTCCCGCAGCGGTGGCGGCTCGGTGTTTGGTGTTGGTGGCAGCAGCAGCAGCGCCGATGGCAATGCCCTGTTAAGCAAGGCGGTTGAAGAGGCCGTTGGTAAACTGGCAACGGATATTCAAGCGAAGTTTTAAGCGGCTTGGGCGAATTGGGCGAATCTCTTGTGCTGGTGCTGACCGATGCTCCTGACTCAGGATCCAAACCGATCGCCCTGTTCCATAGCTCTTAGCCCACGACTCTTAGGGGGCCTGAAAAGCCAAAACTGCCACCTTGCGGGTCTCAGCGATCGACGAAGACAAGGGGCTTAAGCCCCTTGCCCCCACGACTAGATGCTTTTCAGACATCCTCTTAATCCATGGCGAAATCGTCGTTTCGATCGCGCCGATCGGGGTTTGCTTCTCGCCTGCCGCCGGTCTCGCCCCCTGCTCCGCCGCCCGAATCTGCCCCACCGGCTCCTGTCCCGGTGCAGGAACCTGTTACGGCCCTCGCGCCGCTTGCCACTCCCTGGCAACTGACTTGGGGCCATGACTTGGCGCGATCGGGCGATTGGGACGGCGCGGCGATCGCCTATGGTCAAGCCTTGGCAGCCTACCCGGGAGATGGGTTAGCGGCCTTGGCATTGGCACGGGTGGAGCTACGGCGCGATCGGCCCGCTGCGGCCTGGGCCGCTTTGGAACCCCTGTTGCCCCAATGGCCCACCGCCGGGCTCCTGCTGCTCACGGCCAGCCAGGCCCAGGCGGCCCAAGGAGAACTAGCCATAGCGGAAGATTTGGCATTGCGGGCCTGGTTGGCGGATCCCGATCGCCCGGAAGCTCGCCGTTGGTTAGCCCAGCTCGATCGCTTAGCCCATTCTCCCTTTCAGCTCATCGATAGCTGGCGGGGACGACTGGCCGACCATTGGCTTTGGGCCCTGGCCGATCGATTGGGCCATCAAGAGCAGCTCACTCGCCTGGAAACCGCGACTCCCTTAGACGATCGCCCCTTTGCGGCCCAGGTGGACAACGGTTCCCTCTGGCATTGGCGGGGCATGGTGGGGGTGTTTGATGCCCAGCAACGGCTAATTTTGGAGCTATCCGACGGGGCCTTGCCCCGTTGGCTGCAAATGCAACCGCCCAGACCGATGCCAACTGTGCAAGTGGCGGGCCGGGTGGCGGTGGTGGCCAGCGGCGCGGGGGATGCGATCGACCGTTGGTTTCAGGAACTGTTGCCCCGGCTGCAGGTTTTGCAAAGCTTGGAATCAGAGGGGGGAGCCTTTTGGGAACCCTTCGCAGCGATTGTGGTCGATCGCTTGGCCCATCCTTGGCAGCGGGAAACCCTCGATCGCCTGGGCATTCCCCCCGATCGACTGCTGGAACTCGATCAACACCTGCAAATCCAAGCCGACAGTCTCATTGTGCCGCGCCGCTTCAACGGCCCTTCCAGCTATGGGGTGGCCGCTCTACGGGCCTTGGGAGCAGACTCGGATCGATCGACCCTGGTTGGGTTTCGGCAAACTGCGACCAACTGCCGTCGTTGGGTACTTTCGGCCAGTGATGGGCGCGATCGCCCTTGGTTAAACGGCCCCGCCGTGGCCCAAGACTTGGCCCGTTGGGGGTTCAGCTTGCTGGATCCAGCCGCCTGCTCGTTGGCAGATTTAATCGGGATCTTTCAAACGGCCGAGGCGATCGTCTCCCCCAGTCATCCGGCCCTGGCACTGTTGCCCCTTTGCCCGCCGGACACGATCATTCTGGAAGTTGGCTCCCGTACCTATCAACCCTTGGCGCAACTGGCAGGACTGCAAGGGCGATCAATCCCTGCGGAACCCGCACCCCCAGGCAACACCAGCCCAGTGCTTTGGGTGCGATCGGCTGAAGTGCGTGCCGTACTAGCCCGTTGTTTGCGAGGCCTGCGGGTTTAGCACCGCAATTTTCAGGCTAATACTCAGGAGGAGCGCCGCAATATTCATCAAAAACACCCACCCAAAATTCATCAACACAGGTCAAATTTGAGCAAAACTAATCCAAAAGACCCATCCGAAAAATATCCATAAAAAAATGGGAGCCGTTTAAAACTCCCACTCACCTGACTTTAGAGACCTTAGAGACTAGAGAGACTGGTATCCGAATCACGACAGTCGCTATCTGCCTTCGTGCTGCCGCTAGCGCAGTCCCCAAAAGTGCATGACCCCTTGTCGGGAAAGCAATTCTGTGATCATGGCCGCGAGGATGCCAAGCATTGCCAAGCGGCCATTCCAGACTTCGGCGGTGGCGGTGAAGCCCCACGGATGGGCTGTGCGACTGTTGGTTTTCATCGACCAACTCCTATTTGTAAAATAATGTAACAAATACTTGTTGATCGTGCAACTTTGTTTCTCAAGGGCTTGCCAAATCGGCGGGAGTTGGCATTCTTTAGCGGTTGATTAGTTCCATGGATCAGCCCCGTTAATCCGCCCTGACAATCGCGGTGCTCATGGTGGTGTTCATGGTTGCCCCTGCGATCGCAAGAGATCCTCAATGGCCGATCGCAGAGGCAAGGCATCGATCGCCCCCGGGTTGGTGGTGGTCAGGGCCCCGGCCGCGCTGGCAAAGGCCACGACCGATCGGGCAACGGCCGGATCGGCCATGGCCGCCAGCCCCCGTTCCAACAGTTGCGTCACAAACCCTGCCGTGAAGGCATCGCCCGCCCCGGTGGTGTCCACCACTGGCACATTGAAAGCGGGCATCACTCCCCCATGGCCACTGATCCAGTAATGACAACCGCGCTCCCCGTCCGTGACCAGCACGGCTTCTAGGTGATCCAGCTTGTCCGCGATCGCCATGGGATCGTGGGTATGGAACAGCCAATCGGCCTCCTCCCGCGCCAACTTCAGAAAATCCACCCGCTCCAGCAACGGCATGATCGATCCCGGTGCAATACCTGGGTCGGGCCAAAAGACCGATCGCCAGTTCACATCCAACACAATTTTGAGATAGTGCTCATCGGCCAAGTCCAAGGCCCGGCGGATGGCGGCGCTGCTGTCGGGATAGGCCAAGGCCAAAGTGCCCAACACCAAGCAATCGGCCGCTTGGAACTGCCGCGCCAACAGCAAGGAAGCTTGCAGCCGAGTATCAGCAAATTCTCGGGTGTCGTGGCCAATGTATCCACCGCTGCGAAAGGCGGCAAACTGTCGATCGCCCCGATCGTCCCGCAAGACGCAAACTTCACGGGTGGGGGCCGTGGGATGACGTTGCACCCCCTCCAAATTCACCCCCAAACTTTGCAGTTCCCCCAGCAGGCGATCGGCCGACTGCTCACTGCCCACACAGCCCACAAACCCAGCCGACACCCCCAACCGGCTGAGGGCACAAGCCACATTGGCCGGCGCACCACCGGGGTAGGTTGTCCAAGACTCCACCGCTTCGATTGATCGGCCGGGTTGATCAGCCAGACAGTCCCAAAGCAATTCACCCACGCAAAGGACTTGCGGGGAGGAGACGCGCGCAGTCGTCATGATCTCTCCTCGGTTAAGCTGGATTCGATCGGCCTTGGCCGATCTATCTAGTTATTTGGACTAGTTATTGGACGGTTGATTGCTTAGACGGTTACTCGTGGTTATTCAGCCGTAGATCACCGTCCCATGGTGCTCCCGCCAGTCACGAAGGCAATTCAGCAAAATTCAGCAAATTTGATTTCAATTCAGCCAATTCAATTCAGCCAATTCAATTCAGCGGATGTTGCCACTCCCATCGGCAATCGGCAGGGTCTTCCGAAGACCGAGGGTTTTTAGCCCAGTTCAATGGGGTCTGTCCTCTGAATCCAGCATAACAAGCCACTTCTAGGCTGCTTGTGACAAAAAATGAATCTCTGTTAACGAGTGCATCCCTCTGTTAAAAGCAGTTGATTTAAAAACAGTTGATTAACCCTTGCCCAGGCCTTCATGAGGATCATGCCGCAGCGATCGCCGCTCTCAACCCCAGCCCCCACCGTTCATCCTCGCCCCGCTGGGCTAACGGAAACCGGGAGGCGGTCAAACATTGGGCAACGTCGAGGGCGATCGAGGGGGGCGTGGGGGTTGCGCCCGTTGCGGGTGTTGTTGTTGGTGGTTTGGCTGGTGCTGCTGGGTGGTTGTGTGGATTTGGATACGGAGGTGCGGTTTCCGGATGCCAACCATGGCGCATTGGTGCAAAGGGTGCGGCTGAGTGAAGGGTGGCAGGTGTGGGGCGAGGCCACGGCCAAGGCTTGGCTCGATCGCTGGGCCGCCCAAGCCAGGACGATCGGGGGTCAAGTGTTGGAGCAAAGCGATCGAACCCTGACGATCGCCATTCCCTTCCAGAACGGGCAAGATTTACAATCCACCTTTCAGACATTCAGCCAAACCCTGGGAATCGTCGATCGAGAAGCGGCGAAGTCGGGCGATCGCTCCGACCACCAGACCACCGCCGCCCAAACGAGATCCATTGCCAGGGGGGGCGATCGGCTGGCCGATCAAACGCCAAAGGTGAATGGGGATTCGTTGCCGGATCCGGCTTTGCTCGATCCCTTGGCCTTTCCCAGCCAGTTCCAATTGCAACAGCAAAATTGGTTGGTCGCCGTCCGAAACCAACTTCGCTACGAGGTGGACTTGCGATCGCTGGCGGCCCTGGGCGGCGAGCAGTTGGCCCTGGTGGACACGAGCCGGCTCTTGCGTTGGCAATTTGGCTTGCGCGTGCCCCATTGGGGCCAAAGCACTATCCAACGGCCTCACCCGGAACCCGACTTGAACCCCCAAGCAGGACAACCGAACCCGATCCAGCCCAACCGCCCCAGCCCCCAACGGCAACAGGGCCGCTGGGTTTGGACTTTGGAACCGGGCACGGTCACCACGATCGAAGCGGTGTTTTGGGTTCCCAGTTGGGTGGGCATTGGCGGCCTGATGATTGGGTTGTTGGGGGCGATCGGGTGGTGGCGTTGGCGACCGATCCCGATCAGTTCTCCCCCAGAGACGGAACCCGCCGAAACCCCCAACCCAACCGATTCCACCCCTGCCCACTGAGCCGTTTCCGTGCCCATCGGCACCCGATCGCCCCAGCCTCGGCCCTGAAAATGACTCTGAAAACTGTCGCCTGTGAACCTTGCGGAACGGGGGCATTTTTTAGAATAACCTCCACAGAACCCGCGCCCCAATCACTCCCTGATTCAAGCTTGGATCGGGGTTTAGACCACGGCTTGTTTGCTCAACCTCGGCCTACACACAACCTGACACTGTTATGACCGCCCAGCTTCGCATTCTGATGTGCTCGCCTGACCACTACGACGTGGATTATGTGATTAATCCCTGGATGGAGGGCAATGTCCACAAGTCCTCGCGCGATCGGGCAGTGGAGCAGTGGCAAAAACTCTACAAAGTGCTCAAGGCTCGGGCGATCGTCGATTTGGTGGAACCGGCCAAAGGTTGGCCCGACATGGTGTTCACCGCCAACGCCGGCCTGGTGCTGGGAGACAAGGCCGTTCTCAGTCGCTTCTATCACAAGGAACGGCAGGGTGAAGAACCCTACTTCAAAGCCTGGTTTGAGCAAAACGGCTTCACGGTTTACGAACTGCCCAAAGATTTGCCCTTTGAAGGGGCCGGCGATGCCCTGTTCGATCGCGAAGGGCGTTGGCTCTGGGCGGGCTATGGCTTCCGCTCCGAATTGGACTCGCATCCCTACCTGGCCCAATGGCTGGATATTGAGGTGCTGTCCCTGCACTTGGTTGATGAGCGGTTCTATCACCTGGATACCTGCTTCTGTCCCCTTGAAGGCGGCTACTTGCTCTACTATCCCGGTGCATTCGATGCCTACTCCAACCAACTGATTGAGCGACGGGTTCCGGCGGCCAAGCGGATCGCGATCGAGGAAGCCGACGCGGTGAATTTTGCCTGCAACTCCGTGAACCTGGGCCAAGTGGTGGTCATGAACAAGGCCAGCAACAGCCTGAAATCCGCCCTGGCGCGGGCCGGGTTTGAGGTGGTGGAAACGCCCCTCACGGAATTCCTGAAAGCGGGTGGCGCGGCCAAGTGCCTGACCCTGCGGGTGAATGAGCCGGTGATGGAAGATCGCCATGCGGTGGCCGGCGTTGAAACCCGTGTGATCCAAATGCAAGGGCACTTGCTGGACTCGGGGCTAATTAACCGCGCCCTGGACTTGATTGTGGAAGGGGGCGGCAGCTTCCAAGTGTTGGACTTCCGGTTGGGTGAGCAGCGCCAAAGCACCTCCGCCGCTCGGATCAAGGTTTCCGCACCATCCCATGAGGTGATGGAAGAATTGATGGCTCAGTTGATCGATCTGGGGGCCGTGGCTCCAGACGATCGCGCCGAGCGGGATGCCCAGTTGGAACCCATTGAGCTGCCCGGCGTGGCTCCCGATGACTTTTACGTCACCACCATTTACCCCACGGAAGTGCGGATCCAAGGCCGGTGGGTGCGTCTGCAAAACCAACGCATGGACGGGGCGATCGCGATCGCGGGTCTGAACGAAGGGCAACCGGTGGCTCGCTGCAAACTGCTGCGGGATCTGGAGTTGGGTGAGTATGTGGTGACCGGCATTGACGGGATCCGCACGGTGCGCAAGGCCGAAGCCCGGGGCGATCGCACGGCCCGCGAGTCCCAGGAATTTACCTTCATGGGATCCGGCGTTTCCAGCGAGCGCCGCGTGGAGCTGGTGGTGGAACAAATTGCTTGGGAACTGCGCCAGGTGCGGGAGCGGCGCGGCAAAACCGTTGTGGTTGCGGGGCCGGTAGTAATCCACACGGGCGGCGGTGAGCACCTTTCGCGGTTGATTCGCGAAGGCTATGTCCATGCCTTGTTGGGCGGCAACGCGATCGCCGTTCACGACATGGAACAGGCCTTGATGGGCACTTCCTTGGGGGTGGACATGAAGCAAGGAATCGCCGTGCGCGGCGGCCACCGCCACCACCTGAAGACGATCAACACCATTCGCCGTTGCGGCAACATTGCCAAGGCCGTGGAACAGGGCGTGTTGACCAACGGGATCATGTATGAGTGCGTCAAACAGGATGTGCCCTTTGTGCTGGCGGGATCAATCCGCGATGATGGCCCCTTGCCGGATACGGTGACGGACATGGTGGAAGCCCAGCAGGCCTACGCCCAACTGCTGGAAGGGGCAGACACCATCATCATGCTGTCTTCCATGCTCCACTCGATCGGGGTGGGCAACATGACCCCAGCAGGTGTGAAGCTGGTTTGCGTGGACATCAACCCGGCGGTGGTGACGAAACTGGCCGATCGCGGCTCCCTGGAGTCCGTGGGCGTGGTGACCGATGTGGGTCTGTTCCTGAGCCTGCTGATGCGGCAGTTGGATAAGCTGGAAAGCCCCTACGAACTGGCAGTTTAGGCGTTAGGCGAGCTGGGCTTCGGGCCATCCGCTTTGGCAACCGATCCCAGCCCCTGTCAGTCCACGGCTTGCTCAAGGCCTAGGCCTTGAGCAAGCCGCGCATTCCCGCTAACAACACCCAGCCCAATAGATTCACCCGCAAATCAAACAGGGTGACATCCAAGAGATGGTAAGCGGCGAGATTGGCGAATCCCAAGCCCCAAGCGGCCAAACGGGTTTGGGAGTCCCGATCGCCCCAACGACCGATCGCCCGGGTGAACTGGGCCATGATCCAGCCACAGAGGCAAATCAGCCCCAAAGCCGCTGGCCAGCCCGTTTCCATGGCCAACATCAGGGCCAAGTTGTGGGGATGGCCCAGCCAATCGCCCGTGGCCTGTTGATACAGTCCTGTGAAGTTTCCCAGCCCCCAACCCGTCCAGGGCCGTTGGGCTGCCAAATTCCAAGCAAAGTCCCACTGACTCCGGCGCAGGGTCGCTTCGGGGCGATCGGGATAAAGGGCATCATTCAGCCGGCCCCAAATGGCCTTCGGGACGATCGCCCTCAGGGGCCCGGCGGCCGGTTCCGGGCCAAAGGCCGCCCCCAGCGCCAAGGCGATCGCCCCGCCCGCCAGGGCCAACAACCAAAACCAACCAACGTATAGTCCCGTAGCCAACAGGTCGATCGCGGCCAGGGCCCAACCACTGCGAGAGTCCGTCAGCCCGATCGCCCCCAGCAGCAACAGCACTGATAATCCATTGCCCAGGGTCACCCCCCAACCGAGGGCGGCATGGGTCGATCGGTGGGTTTGCGCTTGTCGCTGCCGTTCCCGATCCATCACCAACAACCCCAAGGCCAGCACCAGCGCTACCCCAAAGTAGCTGGCGGTCACGTTGGCATATTCAAACGCCGAAGACAGTCGCCCTGGCGGATTGCCGCCCGCGGCCAAAATCCAGTCAATCACCGGCACGATGCGCACCGGGCCGCGCCATCCCCCAAACAGTTGCCCCAACCCCAACCCCACGGCGGGCAGGCAACCCCACACGATCGCCTGAGCTAAGGGCCGCAGGTGCGATCGATGGGTGATCAGTTGGCTGAAGGCCCCAAAGGCCCAAAAAAACGGTAAGAAATTCGCCAGCCCCAACGCCGCCCGCTCCAAGTTGGGCGAACCGGGCAAGGACAACAACATCACCAGGCCGATCGCCCCCCAGGCCCAAACCAGCCGATCGCGCCGAATTGCATTCCAGCGTTGCCAATAGGTGGCAATGATCCCCAGCCCGATCGCCACCGCTCCCAAGGCCGGACTCAGGGGCAAAACCAACAGCCCCCACCAAAGCCCCGCCCAAGGCCCCAACAGGGCCGGGTCAATCACAATCGAGCGCGTGGGCCACAGCCAAACCCGCCCCAGCGCGGCCAACTTCCCCATGGCCTAGGCTCGCTCCCTAGGCAAATCCGTAGGCGATCGCGTCATCGCCGCGTGTCATCCGAATTTGGGCCAGGGCAAACACCGCTGGCACAATCCGCCCGTAGTTGGTGGCGATCGTTCGCCAACCCAAATCCGCAAAAAACCAGCCCCACATCAGGGGCCCCATCACCGCCAACACCGTTTGCGCAGCACCATAGCGAGCGGCCGTCATCATCATTCCCCGTTGGGCCATCTTGGCCGCCACTTGGGTTTCCAGGGCCGCCGCCGCGCCGCCGGAAGCCGCGATCGCCACCTGGGCCGACTGATATCGCACCATGTGGGTTACAAACTGCTGGGCAATTTGCCGCAACACCAGGGGCCGCACCACCGCATCCAGGGCGATCGCGCTGCCCCCTTCCAACAGCAGCCGCACCGGATCGCGCCGCAGGGTTGCGGGAATGGCATCCACACCGGGAATCGTGGCGATCGACCGTTGCAAGTCCTTGGTCAGGGCAGCCCGTTGGCGCTTGGGCAATCGCTTCCAGGCTCGATCGAGCAAATGCAGAAAAATTTCCGCCTCCAACTCCGTTGCCGTCCAGGTTTCACCGTAGGGCAATCGCAAATGTTGGCAAACCCTGACCAACACATCGCGGTAGGTCACCTCATGGAACCGCCCCCGCAACACCGTTAGCCCATCGGCGGCCAAGTAGCGAAATCGGCGGTCGATCGCGTCTAACCAAGCTTCCCGATCGCGGCTCTGCACCGACAGGGGATCGGGCGTAGCAACGTAGTCCAAGGGGTTAAACTTCCGCGCGAACAGCATCTCCGTCAGTTCGCGCAACTCGTCATTAGTTGCTAATTCCAATGCTGCTCGCAGTTCGTCCACAGCCCCAACTCCGCATCATTTCCAGCGTGATTGCCAGCGTTTAAATAGCGTTTGAATCGCCAATGAATGGCTCGCTAATAGCCTGTTTATGGCTTGGTTTCTATGGCTTGGGTGAGAGTTAGCGCCAATCGCTCCCAAAGGTGTCACACAAGGGCGCAGGAATGGCAACTCAACGCCTAAATTTGCTTTGCCCTGGGGTCAGCCCCATTGTACAAAGGGATGGGAAAACGCCCATGGCCTTGACGTAAGATCGCGCTAAATCTCGCTACAATCTTTAGATTTTCTTTGCATTTCGTCTTAGTGTCTGAAGTTCCGGTAACCCTGACCATGGGCTTGGCCGTTTAGCCCGTGCTGCTGGGTTGCCCCAAAAATAACGCAAAGTCTCCGTAAAATTCCTGGCCCGATCGCCCCGATATCAAGTCCCTATGACAACGCTTCCCCCGACTTTAACTCCCTCTCATTCTGTCGCGGTGATTGGCGCAGGTTTGGCGGGACTCACGGCAGCCCGCCAACTGCAAGCGGCCGGGCGATCGGTCGTGGTGCTGGAAAAGTCCCGGGGCTTGGGTGGGCGGCTAAATACCCGTCGCCATTTGGACAGTCGGGCCGATCGAGGCCTGCCCTACCTGGAACCTCAGGGGCCCTTAACGGAAGCTTGGATTCAGGAACTGCAAAACACCAGCGACCTGCAACCTTGGCCCCAACCGCTCCATCACCTGACTGCCGAGGGCTTGCAAACCATCCCGGGGGATCAACGCTGGGCCATGCCCGCTGGTTTGAGCGTTGCGGCCAAACAACTGGCAGCGGGGCTAACGATCGCCCGTGGCCACCGGGCCATTGCCCTGACGGCTCCAGAAAAACCGGGAGAACCTTGGACAATTCAGTGTGATTTTCCGGCGGCGATCGAACCGGAGCAACAGCAGGAATTTTGGACTGCTGGGGCGATCGTGCTGGCCATTCCGGCTCCCCAGGCGGCGGACTTGCTGGAGTCGGTGGCTCCCGACTGGGCCAAGCGGGCCCGCCAAGTGACCTTCGATCCCTGCTTCAGCGTCACGGCCGCCTATGGCCCCGATCGGGAATTGCAGTTGCCCAATGGGGAAACTTGGCAGGGAATTCGGGCCCAAATTCCCACCGATTGGCGCTGGTTAGCCCGCGAAGACAGCAAGGCCGACGGGATCTGGGCCATGGGGCAACCGGTGTTGCTGTTGCAAAGTTCGGCTGCGGTGGCCGAGCGGCTGTGGGATGTGCCAACGCTGGAGGCCGTGGGGCAAGCGCTGCTCGATCGCGCCGGGGCCGATCTGGGCTTGCACTTGCAACAGCCCGAATGGATCCAGGTACACCGTTGGCGCTACGCGATCGCCCGAAACCCACTGGATGAGGGGTGTTGGATTGATCCCGATCGCGCCCTGGCGGTGGCGGGGGACTGGTGTGCAGCGCATCCGCCAGGACAATCCCTAGAAGCGGCAATGCGATCGGGGCTATCTGCTGCCCAAGAACTGCTGGCCCACTGTTTTTAAGGCCCCTTACTTTTAAGACCTTACTAAAGTAGCTGCCTTAATTCATCTGGATTAAATTACATGGCTGTTACCGTCACCTGATCGTTAAGCAGCAAGGGGCTTAAGCCCCTTGTTACCACGACTGGCTCCGCAACTTTAACCCAATGTATTGTCGCGCTACTACGTTTTTCGGGCCTCCTGCAGGGCCCCGCTACCGATGGGATTGGGGATTGATCGCGCCCCCCAGGTTTGGGGAATTAGACCTGGGGAATTGCCTCACCGGGAAAAGCTTCCTCATATTCCGCAATCAAATCATCCAATTCTTCCAAGGCCTGGTTCACATCAATCCGAATCGGGCCCAAATCGGCTCGATCGAGTAGCGACAATAAATAATCTCGTTTGGCCGCAATCGATCGCACCTGATCTTTCAGCACTTGCACATCCATGGCACAGTCATCCTCAGCTTTACGAAAGCGTTCTAAAGGGTTGGGGGCAAAAGGGTTCGGGTCGGTTGTCCAGTCCTGTCGGTGCGGAGTTGGGGATCGTCCCGTCCGCTAGACGAATGGGCCATTCCATCTCAGAATTTACATTAGTTAATGAATACCCGGAACGCGATCGTGTTTGGCAGCCTTCCCCTTGCTCGAATTTTGCTCTATGCCGGTGGAGCCTTAACGGCGATCGCGGCAGTGGCCTATGTCATTGGTAACTCAACCCTGAATCTGATCACCTTTTTTTACGGCGTGCCGGTGCTGTTGGGGGGCTTGGCCCTGAAGGCTGCGGAGTTGAAACCAGCCCCCTACAAAACTCCCACGTCTTCGGAGGTCGTTGCCCTGCGCGATCGCCTGGCCACCCCCACCCAAAACCAGGTGCGCAAGGATGTGACCCGCTATCGCTACGGTGAAGAGGCCCATCTTTCCTTGGCGCTGGAGCGTTTGGGCTTGGCTCCCACGGATCCTGAACGGCCCAAACTGGTCAGCGTGGAAGAGGTGGACTTGCAGGGAGACTATGGGCTGATCCTGGAGTTTGAATCTCCAAAAATGCCCTTTGAAACCTGGCAGACCAAGCGGGACAAGATTGAGCGCTTCTTTGGCCCCAACTTGCGAGCGGAGGTGGCCCAAGGCGAAGGTTCGATCGTGGTTGTGTCGTTGATTTCACCAGCCCCGACGGCCTAGATCTGCCAAAGGACTGCTTCGATCAACCGCTTCGATCGGGCGCTGTCTCTGCCTAAGGCTCTTCAATGGCAGGTTGATCGCGCCGTTGCACCCCTAGCCCTGGCTCGATCGGGGGCAACAATCGACCACCGGGCGCAATCGCCGCGCCCACAAAGGGATCGTCCATCAAATTCAGATGACTATCCAAGTCCAAGTAATCGGCCCAGGGGCCTAGCTGCAAGGCGGCGGTGTTGGCCAAGGCACTGTCGGAATAGCAGCCAAACATCACTTGCAAGCCACAGGCCCGCGCCGTGGCCACCAGCCTTGTGGCCGCCGTCAGACCGCCGGATTTCATCAGCTTGATGTTGATGCCGTGGATGTGGGGCGCAAGCTGCGGAATATCTCGCTCATCAAAACAGCTCTCATCCACAAAAATCGGGAGGGGTGATCGCGCCTTCAGTTCCGCGAGTTGGGTTTCTTGGCCCACGGGCAAGGGCTGTTCCAGATACAGCACGCCCCGATCGGCTAACCAGCGGGCCATCTCGATCGCCCCGGCCAAGTCCCAACCCCCATTGGCATCCACCAAAATCTTGGCCGTTGGGGCTTCTGCCAACACTGCTTCCACCAGGGCCCGATCGGCCGCCAACCCCTCGGGGCTACCGAGCTTCAACTTCAGCCAAGGGGTTTCAATCACCGATCGCCACTGTTGAACCCGCTCCCGGGCCGCCGCCGGAGAGCCAATCCCGATTGTTACGGAAATGGGCGGAATCCGTTCCCGATCGCCTCCCCACAGTTGCCAGAGGGGCAATCCCGATCGCTTGCCCGCCCAATCCCACAGGGCTAGATCGATCGCCGCCCGCGCCGCCGAGGGCAACGAGCGCACCCGATCAGCAATTTGCTGGCGATCGAGCGGGTGGCAGCCGGCCAGTTGCGGCCCGATCGACTCCAGAGCCTTGGCCAAGGCCTCAGTGGTTTGGGCGTGGGCCCCATGCACCACCGGGGAAGCCTCGCCCCACCCTTCGTAGCCCTCTGCAAAGATCCGCAGCCAGAGATTAGTGTTGCCGTGGTTGATGCCGCGACTGATGGTGAGGGGTGATCGCTTGGTGACCGTGAAACGTTCGACGCAAATTTGCATTGCGAGAGAGGAGGGGAATGAGTGGCTAAAGGGCAATCCATAACCGATCGCCCCATTAATCAAACGTTAATTCGCCGTTAACCCATCCAACTGTGCGCAGGCAACCTCCTGCAAACTCTTTCAATCGCCTTGATGCAAGTGTGCCAAGATCCACTAAACTCTAATTGAATAGTTTTCTCAATAAATCAAGCCTGATGGGCTGAAGCGGGGGTGGCGATCGACGTACCCCCTTTGTTTAGCCTCCCTTATTGCAAATCTTTCTGGATAGTTGGAGGACTTCGTGAAGCCGTTTTCGTTCGATCGCCCCTTGCATAACGCGCATAATCCTTTCAACCCCGCCACGCCCCCTCGGCTTGGGCTGCAATCGGTCTTTTATCCCTTTAAAAAACGACAATTTTTCCAACTGAGCGGTCGCATTTGTGCCACCCACACCGATAAGGCCGGCCGCTGCAAGGCGCTTCAACTCGAAACCGACGGACGCATTGAACAGATCAAGTTGGCCAAGCCGTTGCGATCGCGCCTGGGCCACACCTTGCACGTGGGCAGTTGGGTTTCCCTGGCGGGCACGGCCAAATGTCATCCCTACAAAGGGTGGGTGAAGTTTAAGGCCAAGGCCCTCACGGGATCTTCGGTGCAACCCATGGAACCGGCAGGGCGATCGCCCTTCAATCGTTCGGGCAATTTGCCCTGGACTCGGCAACCGGCAGCGCCCCCCACCCGCCCCGCTGCGGCTCCCATGCCCCACCGGGCCCCCTTCACGCCGCCTGCACAGTCCCCTTCACCCGATCGGTCATCGGCGCGCCCAACCGATCACGCAAGCGATCGCTCAACCGATCGCGCCACCACGGGCCCTTCCAACCGCCCCGTCGGCAGAATCCTGATTTGTCAAAAGTCCAGTTGTCGGAAGCGGGGCAGCGATGGCGTTTGCCGGGCCATTAACCAGGCGTTGGCCGATCGGGGACTGAGCGATCGGGTCAAGGTACAAACCACGGGCTGTCTCAAGGAATGTAGTCGCGGCCCGGCGGTGGTGACCCTTCCGGACAAAACCCGTCACACCCGGATCTCGCCCGATCGGATCCCCGAGCTGATTGAAACCCACTTCGGGCAACTGTCTTAGGGTTTGTTCTCCAATCCCTCAGCCCCTTGTGACGACGATTAGGGCATCGAAAATTAACCATTTCCGCTGGATTCCAGGAACAAACGACAGGCCCTAGGGTCTGTCGTCTTCTTTCTGAAACCCTGATGTTTGCGTCGCGCGGCCTGGAGAAACGGAGGCATGGCCCAGAGAACTCGCGTTTTGGTAACTAACCAATGCAAAGTTCTACAGTCTGTTAAAAATTGCGAGCGATCGGTCACAACTCCTTTCCATCTCAGGATTCCACCGATATTCTGGGGTTCAGAAGCGGTAGATAAAAATCGAGTTGGATCTTCTCGGCGGGGGTGTGTAACATCTCTGCCGATTGTTTTTCTCAGCTCCTCAGCCGTTTTGGATCCGTTTCCCAATGTTTTCCAACTTATGAAGCAGTCGATGATGTCTCTGCCGGCGATCTCCTTGGCCATTGGACTCGGTTTGGCAGTTCCAGTGATTGAAAGCGCGATCGCCCCGTCGGTGGTTTTGGCCCAAAGCTTGCCCACCGGCACATTTTCCGATGGGGAATGGACCGTGCGCATTGCTTACCAAGGCAACGCGCTCACCTACTACGGCCGCAATGAAAATAGCGGGGATTCATTGTTTTTGAGCGGGGCTTCCGTGGGTGGCAATGCCAGCCGCCGCACCTACACCTGGAACAATAGCGGTCATCGCTATCGGGTGAGCTGGCAACCGTCGGATCCGGACACAATTCGGGTGGAAGTGTTTTCGCCCAATGGTCGCAGCATTCTGAATCGACTGCTGTATCGCTAGGGTTGCAAGACCTGGGCATGGTCGCCAGGGTGATACCCTCTCAAAACAACAGGCGCGATCGCAGTCGGTCTCCCCATTGATTGAGCTGCTCCAGCCACTGACCACCCCGATCGCGCCATTGTTGCCAAGTTTCCGCTAAGTTCACCAGTCGATCGACCCGCAGATCCACATTCTGAGTCGGGTACTTTTGCAGTAGCTCCAACAGGGAAATTTGACCGTCATTCTCCGCTGCGGCCATCAGGGCCCGGCGGAGATTTTGATTGTTGTCGGTGCGCTTGGGCCCTTGCAACACTTGGCTCAACTGCTCCAACAGGATTGCTCCCTGGGAACTGGCCAGGGCCCGATCGAGCAGCGCAGGGGGCATGGTCACCCGCTGGGTCAAAATTTGGCGCACTCGATCGGGTCGTTGCTGGCTCAGGATCAAATAGGTTTCCAAATCATCCGAGAGTTCTCCCCGATCGGCCCAAGTCGCCAAATCGGTGACCGGCAAGGCTCCTCCCAAAGGGCCGTAGCGAAGGGTGATGGTTTCCGCCGCGATCGCGGGGCCAGTTCCGGCTCCCCAGGCGATCGCGAGGCCGGCGATCGAACCGGTCATCCAACGGGCCAGGGCGCGATCGGGTAGCAGGGTGTGATGAATGGAATCAAGGCGAGCGGCTTGCTCAGGTCGATCGGGACAGGGGCGATCGGAAAGAAAGGTCGGCACTGGAATTGGAGTTGGATGAAGAAGGGTCGCGGGAAGAGTTGGGGAACGCGGGCAATTCATGAACCGACTCGGCGGGAGGATTCAGGGGTGGAGCCGGAGCCACCCGCTGGGCCGGACGGGGCAAATCATCGCGCCAAGGTCCCAACAGTTGCACCGAAACCCAGGCATAGCCCGCATAGGCCGGAATGGTGACCGCCGCGAGCAGGGCGGCAATTCCCCAACCCCAATTGTGGAAGCCGGGCCCTTGGTATTGGGTGCGATAGGGGTCAAAGGGCAGAGCCGATCGATCCAGTTCGTCGCGCAAGTGCAGCGGCCGGCGAAATCGCACCCGGCGATCATCAAACTTTTCCAACAAAATCCAACCGGCCAGGGCTTCTTCGCGACAAAGTTGGGCAAAGGTGACAGGATTGGCAAAGAGGGGGCGCTTGGCGCGCACAATTTTGTATTCCCACTCGATCGCCTGGCGCTCCGAAGGCGCGGTGTCTAGGGGGGGTAAGGCGGCCACGGCCGGATCGATCGGGCGGTGCAAACTCCGCAAAAACTCAACGCAATCGATTAGGTCGGGCTGTGGTGCGAGGTCGGGTTGTCCGGCGCTGGGGTCTATTTCCCGCAGCACCGATGTGAAGTCTTGGGGCGATCGGCTGGCGGGGGAACGGGGCATCCGGCGCGTGGGCCACAATGGCACGTCGCGGGAATCGGCATCGTAATCATCGCGGTAATGATCAAAACCTTCTTCACGAGCTTCATCCGCCGAGGGAAAGCCGGAAGCATCAGGGCCGGATTGCACCGTCATTGCTGCTGAAGCCTGTTGGAATGCGTATGGTGGAATGCGTACCGTGGAAGATGTATCCGCTTTGGGCATTGGGTGGCGAGATGGGCCTCATTGTATCTGAGATATTTGCGTTGGTCGGTGGTGGGCTGGGCCAGACCCGGAACCAGGAAACGGGTGAGCGATCGGGCCCTTGGCGCTGGTTGCTTTGGGGGGCGATCGCCTTGGGGCCCGTCCTGATGCCCGTTACCCATGCCAATGCCCAAGCCGCCGAACCCCCCACCCCCGAGCCAAACAGCAACCCCTGTGGCCCGGCGGTGCTTGATCGACTGGTTCGCCATCGGTTGGCCGCCGGAGAAACCGTCGAAAGCCTCGCCAGTCGCTATAACCTGCTGCCCAGCACCCTGCTGGCCCTGAATCCCAACCTGCGGGGCGGCCAACTGCCCAAACCCGGCACGGAAATTTTGATTGCTCCCATTAACGGAATTCGGGTGGAAACCCAACCGGGCGACAATTGGCAGTCGATCGCCCAGCAATACCGCGTTCGGGCCGACTCTCTGTTTACGGTCAATGGTTGCCAGACCCAACCGGGGCGATCGGTCTTTGTGCCCGGCGTGCTTTGGTCCCCGATCGACCCTGGAGTCGGCGCGCCCCCCAGCGCCAGTGACCCCGACAACGACCTGCTGCGCTACCCCCTGTCGGAAATTAGCCGCCCCCTGACGGACTTTGGTTGGCAAGTGGGGCCCGCCGGAGCCGCCGTCTTTAACAGTTACATCACCCTTGAAGCCCGACCCAGCGCCGTTGTCTTGGCCGTTGGGCCCGGAACCGTTGCCTTTGTGGGCCCCAACTCTGGCTATCCAGGACAACTGGTGGTGATCAATCACCAGGGCGGCCGCCAAACCCGCTATGCCAACCTGGGAGCCACCTCCGTCCAGCGCGGGCAACGGGTTAACGCGGGCACTCGCCTGGGTACGATTCCCAGCCGCCCCACCAACGGTCGCAGCCGTGGCCTGTGGTTTGAAGTTCGCTACAACTCCTCCGTGGGCTGGGTGGCGCAAAATCCTGGCCCTTACCTGCAACGCATGGAACCGGCGCGATCGACCCCGCCCAGCCCCACCGCCCCCACTGGCAACCGACCCAGCCCGCGCCCCAGTCCGCCCCGTAACGGTTCCAGCAATCGATGACGGTTGGCCTTCGCTTCTGAATTGACCGCGATCGCCCGACCCGATAAGGTTCTAGGAGGAAATTTCTAGCGCAATAGGCAACCCCGAACCTTGGCTAAGACCGTCATTGCAGGCAACTGGAAAATGTATAAAACCCAGGCCGAAACCCTGGAGTTTTTGAAGCCCTTCGTTGAGCAAATCGCCGAAACCCCGGACGATCGCGAAATTGTGCTGTGCGTTCCCTTCACGGATCTCAGCGTGCTGTCCAATGCTCTTCACGGCAGCCGCATTCGCATCGGCGCGCAAAACGTCCACTGGGAAGCCAACGGAGCCTATACCGGCGAAATTTCGGCTGAAATGCTGACCGAACTGGGTGTTCGCTACGTGGTGGTGGGCCACAGCGAACGGCGGCAATATTTTGGTGAAACCGACGAAACCGTCAACCGCCGATTGAAGGCGGCCCAAGCGGCCGGCTTAACCCCGATTTTGTGTGTGGGCGAAACCAAACAACAGCGCGACGCAGGCGAAACCCAAACCCACATTGCCCAACAATTGAAGGCGGGGTTGGTGGGCGTGAACCTCAGCAATCTGGTGATTGCCTACGAACCCATTTGGGCGATCGGTACCGGGGACACCTGCGAATCCAAAGAAGCCAACCGAGTGATTGGCTGGATTCGCGATCAACTCAATGGTGAAGACTTGCCGATTCAATACGGCGGTTCTGTCAAGCCCGAGTTGATTGATGAAATCATGGCCCAACCGGAAATTAACGGTGTGTTGGTTGGTGGCGCTAGCCTTGACCCGATCGGCTTTGCTCGGATTGTGAACTATCAATAATTGCCATCATTATTGCCACGATCTGTTCCACTGTTTTGCCTTGCTTTTCTCAACCATTGCTAACCAATAGGCGGGCGATCGAGCGGATATTCCAGCTCGATCGCCCGCCTTCGTTATGATTTCTCGCGCATGACTTTTAGCGCGTGATTGCTAGCGCGTGATTGCTAGCACGTGATTATTAGCGCGTCGCCACATCCTCCGCTTCGCTCAAGAACTCCTCATAGGTCAGGCGGATAAATCCATCCTTGCGGGGTGGGGTCAGCTTATTGCCATCACCATCCCCACTCACCCCAGCAGTTCCGCCGTTATCCTGTCCGTGGGGATTGAAGACCACCACGTAGCGCTGCCCACCTTCCTCAAAAGCATCAGTCACCGTGTAGGCATGGCTGCCATAGAGCAATGACACCTTCTTCGGTGTGGAAGCGGTCACGGTTAGCCCACCCGCCAGAGCGTCCCGAATGATTTCAAAGGTATAACCGGGATTGTCATTCTCCTCAGGCTTGTTGGTGTAGCTCGTTGGTTTGCCACCCAACACCTCGCCTTGGGCTTTGGCTTCTGAGCCACCATTGCCCATCTTGTCGTAACTACCCAACCACTGGGCATAGGCACGCTCCATCACCACGGGCCAGAGGATATTGTTGGGATCCTCAGGGTTTTGGGTGCGGGTTGAACCCGCAATCTTGCCTTCATTGGTGATGAAAGTTTGGTCAACCGTTACATACTCTGCCCGTCCGGTTTGCGAATTGAAGAATCGCACCGTATAGGTTTGGTCGCCATTATTGGTAATCGCATCCAAAATGGTCTGCGATGTACCGGAACCCCGGAAGGGATTCTCTTCAGACGAGGGGCCCAAAGGTTGGCGACGGAATGTTGATCCCAAGGCAGCGATGTAATAGCAATTGCCGAATGGCTCCTGGGCCAAATCGCCAATGATCGGTTGTCCCCTCGTGCCGTAGAGCGTTCCTTGCACAGGCTGATAGGTGAAGTTTGTGGTTGAAGGGTTGGTTGCTGATGAGAACGTATCTGACCAAGTTGGTGTTGGACGCACTTGTCCTAAGAACCAGTTGCCCACCACATCGTCGTTGAAACTACTGGCGCTGATTCCCTCGGCGGCCACTTCGCCTGCAACTTTGCCGGCCAGGTAAAGAACCGGGGCGGGCACATCGAAGGCATCTGTGGAACGAGAGAGGGTTTCCAGGTCAGCCGATTCACTGGCATCAATTTGCCCATCGGCACTCATCACTTGGTAAATCGCCAAATAGTCAGCGCGATCGAGCAATTCGTCATTGGCGTGGGTTTGTACTTCCGTCCGCACACCGTCACTCTTGAGGGCCCCGAGATACGTGCTCAAGCTCGGGCGGGCCCGCTGTACCGTGTTGCTGCCGGGAGCGGCCGTGACCGTGAAGGCTCCCACTTGTTCTTCGATCGAGCTGCTGACGCGCACCAGATAATTGCGTCCCGCTTCCGGCGTGAACGTAAGCTGGGAATTCACATTATTCGGGAAACTGATGTCGTCATTGTCGGCAACCACTAATCCCGAAGCGGCATCCACCACCTCTAGGTAAGGATCCAGAGCCGTGGAGGAGAGGTTCAGTTGCACCGCCTGCCCCGCTGTCACACCGGTCAGGTTGTAATCAGACCGATAGAACCCTTCGGCCTTCAGAGAACTACCGGACAGGGAACCGCTGAGACTTTGCCCCAAACCCAAACTGCCAGCCAGGGTGCTGGAGCCGGTGACGCTGACGCTGAAATCACCCACGGCGCTGACACCCGTGACAAAGCTGGTGACCCGTAGGGTGTAGTCCGTATCGGGTTTGGCGGTGAAACTCAGACCCGCATTCTTGGTGGTGGGGCTACCGTTGTCATTTTCGGCAACCACCTGGCCGGTCGTTTCATCAATGATTTGGACTGCCGGATCAAAACCATTGCGACCGGCAACGGTGATGTCAACTTTTTGATTGCCAACCACATCCGTCAAGAAGAAGTCTTGAGATCGCGCACCGCCTGCTCTGGTCGGGTTCAAGGCGCTGGTGTTGGTCAGAGCGCCACTAATAGTTTGGCCTGGCGCAACCGTTTCAATCGTTTCATTCCCCGTGGAACCGCTGCCCAGGGCTTCCAAATCTAGGCTATAGGTGGTGTTGGCTGCTGAGGTGACACGAGCAAAGTAAGTGCCCGCAAACTGTTGTGGGAAGTAGATTTCACCAGTCTGTCCAGGCGTGGCGATCGTCGATTCCAGCATTTCGCCCCCGTCCAGACGACCGTTATTGTTCAGGTCGCGGAACAGTTCTAGGGTGGCTGGCGCACTGTTTTGGTAAAGGAATAGGCCAAAGTCGCGGTTGCGATCCAGCGAGAAGCGGTACAAGTCACTCTTTCCAGGACTCAGGGTTCCTGTGCGGGTGTCAGTGCCACTGAGAGTTCCTGCGTTGGTGGCGCTGCCTAGGGATAGCCCGATCGCACTAGCCGGAGTTGCTACCGCTTTTTGCTGGAGAGCCAAATTAAAGTTTGTGTTCCCCTCAAACTGATACACGTCCAGGAAATACTGACCGGGAAACAGATTCAGCGTCAGGGATTCAGCCGCAGTGCCTTCGTTTTCCGAGAAGATCAATTCTTCTTCTGGTTCAAACAGGCGGTTTTTGTTTAAGTCTTGCCACAGGGACAGATCTGAATCGGCACTCAGGCCATTCAACGTGGCCGATAGGGTTGAGGTTTCACGAATGCCCAGCTCATAGCTGACGATCGGTTGGTCATCGCTAATGCGACCGGACAAGGTGCGCGTTCCCGTCAAGGGGTCAAGGCTGGTGGTGGGCACCTCCACGATCGGCTGCGGTTGAATGCTCTTGTAGCCGAACCGAGCCAGGGCGGCCGCCAACAGCTCTTCGTAGCGCTTGTTGTCTCGCCTGATTCGATCGCTCGCTTCGCCTGTCAGGGGATCTACGCCCTCTGGAAGGGTCGCACTGCCTCCCTCCGAGGGCAAGGTTGTGGAGTTCACGAACAGATCGCTAGAAATGCTGCCCAAAAAGCTCCCAACCTGATTGACACCCAAGAACGTTAGGGTATCTGCCAATGTGCCATTGGTAACAATTGCACCCTGATTTCCACTAAGCGTTTCGATCGATCGTTGCGTTGCATCGATCGACCCAAAAAGATCGCTATTCATAAATTACGCTAAGTCCCAAAAGAGTACTGGAGAGATTAAGTCAGTGACTTTAGCTGCTGCAACGATCATTCCAGTCGATCGTGCAAAACATCACTAACTTTTCCGTGCCAGATTTAGCCGCTCATGCTAACAGCCCATAATCTGGAATGGGTTTAGTGTTACAAGAGTGTTACGGCAGTGTTACGCCTAATAATTGCCTATTTTCTCAAGTATCCATTGCCTCACCGCCACTTCATCTCCATCTAATTGTTGGCTAATTATTATTGCTACTGCTGCCTTCTTCTTGCGTCTCTGCTGGTCCTCCAAACGTGCCACCGGGGCCAAACAAGGACGTGGCCGCCTCATCCAATTGTTGGAAAAAGAGCAGGAAACCCAAGACATCTCGGAACGGCTGGGTCACGGTGTTCAAGGCATAGGTAACGCGAGCGATGAGGTTGCGATTCACAACTACCACGTCGTTATCGCGCAGGGGAGGATTATTGGCTGGATCGCCCATAAACGCAGCTTTGCCATCCAGAATTCGGGTAACCGGTTTGCCCTGTTCTGGATCAAAACGAATGAGGGCAATTCGCCGGAGCCGGGCGGTATCCAATGACACGCCATTGAGCGCATCAATGAAGGTGCTGCCGTTGGGCAGGGTGAGGGTGACCAGGCCACCGCGACCGGCATAGTTCACCATCCGAATCCGAATGGCGGCGCGGGCTACGTTGCTGCGGGCCATCAGGTCTGCGTCATAGCCCGGATCAATGCCGGATTCGCGCCGAGGCACCACGATCGCATCGCCATCTTGCAGATAAATCCGTGGTTCCGGGGCCCCTTCCACGAGCAGGGAGAGTAGGTTCACGTTTTTCTCGATCGTGGAGCCGTCGGGCAGTTGGCGGCGAACTTTGATAGCCCGTAAATCAGCCCAGTCGGTGGCTCCGCCGGAGGCCACTAGGGCGGTCACAACCGTATCAAAGGGGCTGACTCGATAGAACCCGGGTTTGACCACTTCGCCAGTGACCACAATGTCAGGATTCACGGGGGTGAGCACGCCGACGGTGACGATCGGGTTAACGAGATAGCGTTCGTAACCCTGCTGTAGAAACTTTTGCAGTTCGGCGGTGGTTAGCCCTTCCGCATTGACGATTCCCAGTAGGGGGACGGAAATTTGCCCCTGAACATTAACGATGGTGGAGGTGTTGAGTTCGGGGAAGCCTTGCACCTGAATGGCGATCGTGTCATAGGACGAGAGGCGATAGACCCGCCATTCCGGGGGTGGTGCGGTGAGGGATTCGGGCCAGTCGGGAATGGGTTGTCCTGGTTGTCCCAGTTGCCCCGGTTGCAAAAGTGGCACTGGGGCGGCGTTGGGGCCGGAGGGTTGAGCCGGGTCCGGGCCGGGGGCCGGTTGGGCTGGGGTTGTTGGGGTGGCTGGCGGCCGGTTGGGCTGGGGGGCCGCTTGGATGGGTTGGAGTTGGGGGCGATCGGGGCCCGATCGGGGAATGTCCGGAAACACGACTTCAGCGGTGGATGCGGCGGCGGACGGATCGGAATCGCGATCGGGCTGATTAACGGGCTGATTAACGGGTTGATCTAAACCTGAGCCATTCGCTCCCTGGCGAGGCGTTTGGGCCAAGACGGCGATCGCCTGACTACTGAGCAGGACGATCGGTAAACAACGGCTGAGGGCCAAGGTCAAGGCGGGCAGGGAGGAACGGGCCATAGGACAGAAAAGGGCAGCAACGGCAGAATCAGCGGCATCCAAAGTATCCAGTCAGCAGAATTCAATCAGGGGCAAAGGGCAGCAATGCCATCCCGATTGAGCCATGCAGCAATTCGCGATCGGCGCTAGCGATCGACCTTGGGGGGGACGGGTTTCAGCGGCCCCATCAGCAGAACTTGCTGCACCTGTTGCGCCAGGTCGGTTAAGCGGGCTTGATAGTTCTGATCCCACTCATCCAAGGGCTTATCCGTAGGCAACAGCAAACTGACCGCTACCCAAGGGGTGTGGCCCTGTTGCCATTGGGCCAGTTGATCACGCCAAAACCATTGGCTGGGGGCCGGGTCACCCCCTTGGGGCCAGGCATACCAGGACAGCAGGAAATAGGTTTGGTGCTGACTGGTCCAAAGCCGCACCAGCCGGGCCCGAAAGGGCGGCAGGCCCGCCGGGGCCAGGGTCAAGGTCTGTTCTGAGTCTGTTTGCAGGCCGTCGCCCAGCCAGTTGCCGGAGTCGAGGGCGGTCCATTCCACTTGGGGCCGATCGCGCCCACGCTTCATGGGCATCAGCAACAACACGGCGCGATCGCGTTGGGCTGCGGCGTTGGGAGTTGCGCCCGGGCCTGGGGGCCGCACTCGCTCGATCGGCTGCCAAAGCCACTGTTCACCGCCCAAACTGCGCTGGCTGATCTGTTGGGTTTGCCAACCGGGGATGGCTAAACCCTGTTTGGGTAATTGCCGCAGGGTTTTCAGTTGGCTGGGGTTGCCGGCTCGTTGCCAGCGCCAGGCCCCACCCGCCACATAACCCGGCAAGGATCCCAGGGCGATCGCCCCCAACAGGCCCAGGGCCAGCAGTTTTGAGCGGTGGCGGCCCCAGAAATTTTGAGCGGGGGCGGGTTGCGAGTCCGAAGTGGAAGAGTCGGTCATGGGAGAACAGCAGCGGCGGGCAAGGACAGGCTCAAGAGCAAAAATCAAAACCAAACCAGAATCAAATCAAGACCCAATCAAAACCAAGCCAGAATCAAATCAAAAGACCAAATCAAGATCAAATCAAAATCAGAAATTAAAACACCAACTAAAGCACTAACCAAAACAGGAACCAAAATGGCAACAGATGCACCATGATTAGCTGATCCGCAGGCCAATCCTCTCGCCAGGATAGCGGGCTGGGACTGGTGGCCGCCAAGGGCAACGCGATCGCCCGGGGAATCGATCGCCAGACGGGTCGATCGATTCGGGATCGATTTGAAATCGATGACACGGCCGCAAATTACCAAGGACTGCCAATCGTGGTGAAGCTGGCCCAATAGTAGGGGTGAGCTAGGGAAAAAGTCGCTAACTTGCTCGACTCCGGCGGCAAATCGACAACGCCACCGGGAAACACCAAGCGCCCATCTTCGGCCCGGGTTTGCCCCCGCAACATGGCAACTTGGGCCCGGCGCAGGGCTTCCGCTTTGATGGGAGCCGATCGCAGGGCATCATAGAACCCCGCCATCAGCCCCAAGGTTCCCTCATCACTCACATACCAGAGGCTAGCCACCACGGATTTCACCCCCGCATCCACCGCAAAGCCCGCAAATCCCAACTCCGCCGACTCATCCCCGATCGCCGTGCGACAAGCGCTCAGCACCAACAATTCCACGGGCGGACTGCCCAAACCCAAGTAGCGCAAATCACTGACGGCTAACCGTCGATCCCATAACCGCACAAAGGAATCTTGGGGAGAGCCGGGTCGAAAATCCGCGTGGGTGGCCAAATGCAAAATCGGGAACGGGTTCGATCGCCGCTGACGTTTCAGGTTTTCTAAGTTGAACTCTTCATTCAGAAAGGTTTTATCCCGGGGAATCAGCCGTTGGATCGTGGCCAGTTCCACCGGCACGGCGGGCAACGGCGGCAAATCCGTGAACTCCGAGGCCCCAAAACTGAGCACCGGGGCCGATCGAATAGGTTCAAACTGCGTATCGGTCAGGTTGATGCTGGGAATTAACCCAACGCTGTATTTCTCAATCAAAAACTGCTGGCCATCGTGCAACACGGACACGGGCAGCGATCGCATTCCGCGATCCATCGAAAAGGCGATCGTGTCCACCTGATGGCGCACCAAATCTTCAGCCACGGGCCCCACAATCCAGCGATAAAGCTGTTCGGCCGGGGGGCGGTAGGTGTTGCTGATGCGGGCAACGGGGGTGGTGATGGCGGCTCGCAAATCAATCACCGCCTTCAAAACCCGATCGCGCGGGGCCTCGCGCACCACGCGATAGATCGGTGGCGCGTCGGGAATCACCAAAATCACATCCAACTGCTCAGGGCGAGCGAAGGTATACAAAATCGCCGGTTTCAGTCCCGTTTTTGACTCTAAACGGCGCAACGTGCCCTGAAGGTCGGGAAAACTCTGCACATCGTTGCTCAGGGCCCGACCCAGATAGCCGTTGGTGAGGGTGGTATAGAGTCGATCGATTTCCACCGCCGCCCGATCCGAAGCGCCGCCTTTCAGGTGGTCAATAATTTGCCGACGGACCACCTGTTCAATGGCCGCCAAATTGTCCCCCGATCGCCCCCCGGTGCCCATGGGCCGTTGCTGCACGATGCGCCCCGCTTCCGGGTCAGGGCGATCGCCCTCCGCTTCTGGCTCCACAACGGGCGTGGGCGTGGGACTCGGAGAAGGAGTCGGCGTGGGACTCGGAGAAGGAGTTGGACTCGGAGAAGGAGTCGGCGTGGGACTGGGAGAAGGAGTCGGCGTGGGACTTGGAGAAGGGGTCGGCGTGGGACTCGGAGAAGGCGTTGGCGTGGGGCTAGGGGTGGGACTGGGAGAAGGAGTCGGTGTGGGCGTGGGGGTGGGAACTGGCTCGCCCGTGGTGATGAATTCGATGTTGCCCTGGGTGAAGGGGCCCGGAAAGGAACCGGTGCTGATGGTGCTGCTGCCGGTGGATACGCCACCGGCCAAACCATTGCCGCCGCTGCTGGGCGTTTCGCCCACCACCAAAGGCACAACGGGCGTTTGGGAACCGCCACCATGGGTGATGCGGACGGCATTCCCTCCCTGGCTGCCGCCCGTGGCGATGCTGGTCAAAACACCCGATCGATCAATGAAGGCCCCCAGGGCCCGGAAAAAGCGCGTGCTCACAATGTCCACACTGCCACCCCGACCATCGCTCCCCCCTTGGGCGTTCAGGCTGGTGATTTGCACATCGCCCGGGCCCGTGAGGGTGAGGTTGGCGTTGCCGCCGTTGCCCCCAATGGCGCTGAGATTCAGGGTTCCCAAACTGATGCCGGTGCGGGCGCGGGCCTGGAGATTGCCGCCTTGGCTGTTACCGCTGGCGTTCAGGTTGCCCCCACTGATCTGATCGGTGGCGCTGATCAGCGTGATGCTACCGGCGGCATTTTGTCCCTGGGTGCTGAGGCTGCCAAAGCTGAGGGCCCGTTGGGCCGTGAGGGTGATGTTGCCGCCGCCGTTGCCCGCAGCCGTGATCAAACCGGCGATCGCGGCGCTGTTGTTGCTGCTGGCGATCGCCACATTGCCGGCCACGCCAATCACCGGAGCACTGGTGGACAGGTCGCCACTGAGGGCGATCGGGCCGCTGCTGTCGATCGTCACGCCGCCGCCGCTGCCATTGTTGCCGATCGCCTGGAGATTGCCCCCCACCGTCACCCCCGTGCTGCCATTGAGCGTGACTGCTCCGCCGGACTGACTGCCGCTACTGGTGATGGCTCCGGTGGCGATCGCCCCGCCCGAGGTGCGCAATGTCACTTGCCCCCCGATCGGGCCCTGGCTGGAGATTGCGCCCGTGGTCAGGTTACCTGGCGCAGACAGGTTAATCGCCCCGCCGATGGTGTTCATGTCGCCCGTGGTGATGGAGCCGCTGCTGCTATTGAGGGTGATCGGGCCACCTTCGTTACCGGTGGTGCGCAAGGAGCCGGTGGTGATGCTGGAGCCGGCCGAGAGGTCGATCGCCCCGCCCTGGGTTTCCAGCCGCCCGATCGAGATCGCCTCGCCCGCTTGGATGGTGATTGGTGCGCCCAAGGTGCTCAACACATCGGCGGAATCCAAAAACCGCACATCGCGCCCCGCCGTGAACCGCACCGACCCACCATTGGCCATCCGCAGACTCAGGCGATCGTCAAGCAAATTTTCCAGCACAATATCCCGCTCCGCTTCCAGGATCAGGTTAGCGGTGCTCAACAACAGTTCTAAGCGCCCCTCACTGATTGTGAAGTCCACGGGAGCGGGCGGCCCCGTAAAAAAGCCTTGATCGGTGCGCAGAATCTGATTTTCTGGCTGGCCAAAGGGCACATTACTACTCAGTTGTGAATCATCACTGCCCAGGACACCAGGCACAATCCGAATGTCCTGAGGATCCAGCAGCAGCGTGCCCAAGGGGCCCAAGGGAGCCGTCAGATCCACCGTTCCCCGCACGGCCAGTTCCCCCTTGGCCGACAGTTCCACAAAACCACCCGGGCCACCGTTGGGGCCGCCCCGGGCCGCGATCGCCCCGCTATACCAAGTCAAACCATCGGCCC
This sequence comes from Limnothrix sp. FACHB-1083, assembly GCF_014696485.1. Taxonomy (NCBI): domain Bacteria; kingdom Bacillati; phylum Cyanobacteriota; class Cyanophyceae; order Pseudanabaenales; family Pseudanabaenaceae; genus Limnothrix; species Limnothrix sp. FACHB-1083. The sequence continues at coordinate 175,165 of NZ_JACJQD010000005.1, forward strand.
AGACAATCACCTGACCACCGGCCCCTCGATCGGTGGCGTTGGCCTGAATTTGGCTGGCCCGATCGACCCAAGTGGCCCAAGCGCTGAACAGATTACCGCTGCCCCGTTCGCTGCCACCAATTTGCACCCGACCGCCCCCCTGGGGGCCACTGGCTTCCAAGTTAGCCCCCACCAGACCCACCCGATCGCCCCCGATCGTGATGCTGCCGCCGGGGCCGGTGGAGCGGGCGCTGTCCACATTTCCGGCCACCACCACACCCCGATCGGGCAAGGCCACAGGCCCCGACGCGGCAGACTGCAACAGCACCGAGCCATCAGGATTGATCACCAACTGGGATGCGGCGGCGGTGGGGCTACCGGCCAACAATTCCGCCAGCGATCGCCCCCCGATCGCCCCCGGTTCCGGCAAGGCCACTTCCAAGGTCAAGGTGGATCCATCGGGCGCGATTCTGACCCGATTCGTGCCGGGAATGGCGGCCACGGTCACGTTGCCCCCGGGCGCTTGCAGCCGGCCCGTGGACACCACGGAACCACCGCCCAACAGCCACAGATTTTGTCCTTCGCCCACGGCCAGGGAACCCCAGCTCAACAGATGACCCGGGCGATCGCTCACAAAATCCAGCCATTGCAGGGAACCGCTCAAGCCGCGAAAGTCCACGGATCCTTGGGCAGAAAACCAACCGCCATCGCTGAAGCCCAGCCGATCGGCGGTGGTGGCCATAAACGAGGCGGGCACATCCAACCGGGCCCCAGCCCCAAACAGGATCCCCGCAGGATTCATTAGATATAAATTGGGCTGGCCGCCGGAGACCCGAATCAGCCCTTCAATCACGGACGGTTCACCCCCAGTGACGCGCCCGACGATCGCCCGCAAGTCCGGTGTGGCCAAAAAGTTGGCAATTTCCTGGGGACTGAGGCCCAGCCGCTGAAAGCTGTGGAACAGGTTATCGCCCGATCGGGTTCCGCCGTTGATGTTGTATTGGTTGCCCTGTTGTTGAACGGTAGTGCCCAGGCCGTCGTTGGCGGGAACGATCGCCGGTTCGGCATGGACGGGGCTGGCCATGAGGGCCATGCCGATTCCAAAAATCCCGATCGCCGTTTGCCGGTAACTACCCATGGCTTTTCCTCGCTCGATCGCTGGGGGTGGATCTGTCCTTAGGGCGATCGTAGCTCGCAAACGGTTGATTAACCCTGGCTTAATTTGGAGCGGCGGGGTGATTGGGGCGATCAAAGAGGTCGGCGGCGCGATCGCCCCTCAGGATCACGAGTCGGTTGTCGGCGGCAATGGGGCGATCGGGTTATGCGGTCTGATTCTGGCTGGCGTTCAGGATGGTTAAGCCGACCAAGATTTCGTTGTGATAGTGATAAATGATGTTGTCTTCGAGCGTGCTGTCGTTGGCGTTTTGGGGTTTACGAAAGCTGAGATAGAGAACATCGGCGATCGGGTCGTAGCTACTCCAAATTTGGTTGGAGGGAGCCTGGAGCAGGTGGGGGATAGCGTTTAGGATTGCGGGCGTTGCCATTGGATGCCTCGTTGGGTGATTTTGTGGGGTTTTGAGGTCAAGAATGCAGCGCTCACGCAGCCGTCTCTTGTTCAGGAGCATTGGCCCCATCGATCCACACTAAGGACACAGATTGAGTGGTACAAGGGCTTGATGAAGCACTGTGGGGCGAGCGCTTAGATAAACTTCACATTGATTGCTTTCGTTGTAGCCTACGACGATCGCCCCAACTTTCGCGCCAATAGGTGGATACATTGCTGGTTTCATAATGCCTTGATCGAGAAAATCAGGCAGCTTAATTAAACCTTTAGCAATGGGATGATTAATGTTTAGAAAAATGCCGAAGGGAGCGTGATGCTCAACGATACCAATGACCAATTGACCTAGCGGGTAGCGATCACTGAGAACTTCTGATGGCTCGATCGAGGTAGTGGTGGTCATGGAATTTACTCTGGCTTTAAGGGTTGTTGAATGCGGCTTGGGTGAGGGGGTGGTCGGAGAGTTCGGCGGCGCGATCGCGGGTCGGTTGTCGGCGGTAATGGGGCGGGGTCGGGTAGGGGCGTACCGCTGTACGCCCTCCGCCAGGGCTGATCGCTTGACACGAATTGGTTTGCGGAGATCTCGCGTATCGGAGGGCGCATGGCGATGCGCCCCCACGGGATTTTGGGGTCAATGGGGCGATCGCGTAGGGTGAGTGGGAGAACGCTTGCGGGGTAACGATTTGGCTGGTTTGGCTCCCACGCACCGTCGATCGCCCCTGGGGATCACGAGTCGGTTAGCCTGCGTCAATGGACGACGGGTAGGGTGCATGGGAGCAAGGCAAAGGGGTCACGAAAGGGTTGCTTGGTACTCCCATGCACCGAGGATTGAGCGCGGCCCAACCGATTGGGAGCGTCGTTGAATGCGGCATGGGTGGCGGTGCATGGGAGATCAGGGGTAATGGTCGTTGACGGCCGAGCGTTCTCCCATGCACCCTACCCGTCGCGGGTGGTGAGTTGTTGCAGGATGGATTGGGTGAGGGGGTGGTCGGAGAGTTCGGCGGCGCAACCTTGCTGGAGGGTGGCTTGCACCAGACCGTACAAACTTTGGATGCTGCCTTGGGTGTCGGGATGGGCTTCACCCAACTTCTGCACCCGAATCTCCAAAGCACGCAGCAACAGCCGCTCGGCTTCACCCCAACGATTTTGGTGATAGTGCAGCACTGCCAAGTTGTTGAGGCTTTGGGCGGTGTCGGGATGGTCGGCTCCCATCACTCGCTCACGGACTTCCAACGCTCGCCGGAGGAGGGGTTCCGCTGTCTCGTACCGGCCCTGGGCTGCGTAGAGGTTTGCCAAGTTGTTGAGGCTTTGGGCGGTGTGGGGATGATCGGCTCCCAGCACTCGCTCACGGATTTCCAGTGATCGCTGATAGAGGGGTTCCGCTGCCTCGTACCGCCCCTGGAGTCGATAGAGTTCTGCCAAGTTGTTGAGGCTGGTGGCGGTGTCGGGATGGTCGGCTCCCAGCAATCGCTCACGGATTTCTAGCGATCGCCGGTAGAGAGGTTCCGCTGCCTCATACTGTCCCTGGAATCGATAGAGTAATGCCAAGTTGTTGAGGCTGGAGGCGGTGGCGGGATGGTCGGCTCCCAGCACTTGCTCCCAAATTTCCAGAGATCGCCAGTATAGGGGTTCCGCTGTCTCGTACCGTCCCTGGGATCGATAGAGTTCTGCCAAGTTGTTGAGGCTGGAAGCGGTGTCGGGATGGTCGGCTCCCAGCAATCGCTCCCAGATTTCCAGCGATCGCCGGAAGAGGGGTTCCGCTGCCCCGTACCGTCCCTGGGATCGGTAGAGTTCTGCCAAGTTGTTGAGGCTGGCGGCGGTCTTGGGATGGTCGGGGCCGAAGCGGCGTTCGGTGGTGCTCAAGCAGTCACTGTAGTGCTGTTCGGCTTCAGCCCAGAGACCCTGCCCCATCGCCAGCCACGCCAGGGCAATGAAGGGCCAAGTGGAATCGTCATCAGCAATCTCGCCACTGGCCGCCGCTGCCGTTTCCAAGTGCGGCCAGGCGGGGCGGGTACGCGCCAAGTCAGCCAGCGTCACCGTTGACGGAACCGTTTTCGCCACGCTCACCATTTGCCCCAAAAACGCCTGTTGCAGCGCCCCGCCCTCGGGCCAGTCCGCCCGTTTGGCTGCGAAAAACTCCCGAATCAGCGGATGCAATTTGTATTCTTCCGGGCCTGTTCGCTCCAGCAAACTCAGTTCAACCAACCGGCGACGGGCTTGGGTTAATTGGTCGCGATTCAACAGCAAACACCACTGCTCCAAGGGAGTAGCCGGTTTCTGGGTGATCCATTGCCACAATCGATCGCGCTTGCGTTGGCGACGGGGTTGAGGTTGGGGCTGGGTTTCACAGCGGACAACAGTCGCCTCCACCAACTCCCAAGGAATTGGGCCATTGCCAAAACAACCCAACAGCACAGCCAATTGCTGAGGCGCGGGGGCAAGCTGCTGCCAACTGATGTTGAAAGCGATTTCAATTTTGCTCATCGCTTCATGCCGAAGTTTTTCCCGTTTCAGCCGCTCTAAAACCGACTGAATCGACCAATCCGGCTCCAACTTCAGCAAGCTACCAACTAACTCAATCCCCAAAGGCAAATAGCCCAGCCATTCGCACAGCGCCGCCGCCGTCTTGGGTTCCGCTGCGATCCGCTCCCTTCCCACAATGCTTTCAAGCAACTGGAGCGCCGCCTCTGGGGTCAGCACCGGCAACTCCAGCCGCTCAACCCCCTGAAACTGCGCCCGCGTCGTGACCAACACCCGAAATCGCGAATCGCTCGGCAAAATCGCCGCCACTTGGGTGCGATAGTCCGTCACATCATCAAAAATCAACAACACCGACTCCGGCGGCACTTCCTGGGCCGGCCAATGGCCAAAGCAATAGGCCAACTGCTCCGGCAAATCACCCAACTCCGCCAGATCCACCGTCGGGAAAAAGCGCGATCGGGCAAAGTTCAGCAGCTCAACCCCCGCCCGTTCCCCCGCCAGCCACACCACCCCGCCGCGATAGGTTTCGTGCAGATGTTGCCGCGCATATTGCACCGCCAGCTCACTCTTGCCCACGCCGCCCATGCCATCCACACTGGCGATCGCCACCCGGTGATCTCCCTTCTGGAGCAACTGGTGCAACTCTGCCAACACCTGATCACGTCCAAAGAAGCGATCGCGCGCCACCCCCCGATCCTGCAAATTCGTCGGCGGCCCATCCCCAGTCGGTTTCGGCGGTGGGGCTGACGGGTAAACATGGACGTGCTTATCACGCGCAACGTTATCGCCCGAACCACTGTGGTTCTGCTCGATGCGATCGCCCATTGTCTGTTCAACCTTGCCAATGTTGACCGTGGCTTGATCGTTAGCAATGATGCCCTGCTGGATTTCGGGCCGATCGCTCATGGCTCGTGCAACTCCAAACAATCAATCTCAGAATTCGTGAGCAATTCCCGAATCGCCTCAATCCCTGACCTCAGCATCGATTCCACCTTAGCCGTTGGAGCATTGCCGCAACGCAACCACAGCACCTTGGGCGGCGAACCATAGAGCCGACTGCGTTCCGCAAAGTCCGCATCCTGGGTGACGATGCAAAATCCGCGATTGCGCGCAAACTCCCAAATTTCACTGTCAGGGGCTTCCGCCAGCCCTTCCAACTGCACATGGCTCGCGTCCGGCAACAGATCCGCCAGTCGTCCCAACAGTTTTCGGCTCAGATTTTGATCGAATAACAGTCTCATGCCGCGATCGCCACAAGTCGATGATCGCGATCGGCTGCAAAGGCCAAGCAAGCCAAAATATCCTGCATTGTCAGCTCTGGGAAATCATCCAAAATTTCCTCAAAGGTCATCTCCGCCGCCAACCAACCCAGCACGTCATAGACCGTAATTCGCATACGCCGAATGCATGGCTTTCCACCTCGTTTATCCGGCTCGATCGTAATGATTTGGCGATAGTCGATCATGGCTTTGTTTGTCGGTTGCTCTTAACTGAAATGTTGCGTGATCGGCGCGTTGAAAACGGGGGGCTGATTGGCCATCGGAACCGCGATGCCTGCGAATGCCAATGTTGTGGGTTCCATACGTCCTACCGATCGAATGCTCTTTTGATTTGATTGATTTAATGCGATCGAATCCTCCGGGCTGGGGGAAAACCGGGGCGATCGCGCCTCACATCTGCATTAAGTTTACTCACTCCCCCAAACAGCGCCATGGTATCGGGGGCGATCCAACCGCTCGATCGGCCCGTGCTATCCTTCAGGCGAGTTGCGAACTATGTCGATCGTGCGGACGCGAGATCGATTTGGTGTGGAAAGCAACACAAACCCTTGGTGTGGAGTGAGCGCAATTATGGTTACGTCTCCTGTTCGGTTGGGTCGCGAATCGGGCGAACTCGGGTTGAACCAAAAACCCCAGGATTTGGAGCAACCAAGCTTGAATCTGAATCTGCATGGGTTGTCGCCCCTGGAAATTCCCGAGAGCGTGCCCCTGTTTGGAACCGACGGGATTCGCGGGCGTGTGGGTGAGGTGCTGACCGCGAGCTTGGCGCTGCATGTGGGCTATTGGGCCGGGCGTGTGTTTGCGGCGCGATCGGGCAAAGGGGCGATTGTCGTGGGCCAAGATTCCCGCAACTCCAGCGAAATGCTGGCGGCGGCCCTGACGGCGGGGCTGACGGCGGCCGGGCTGGAGGTGTGGAATGTGGGTCTCTGCCCGACTCCCTGCGTGGCCTATTTGGTGGAAGCGACCGGGGCGATCGGGGGCGCGATGATTTCCGCCAGCCACAACCCGCCCGGCGACAACGGCTTGAAGTTCTTCGGCCCCGATGGGCACAAGCTGGCCAAGGAAGCCCAACAACAAATTGAATCGGCCCTGCGTCACCACGTATTGCCCGGCTTGGAACCCGTGACCGGTTGCGGGCGCGGCTATTTCCGGCCCGAGCTGGTGCGCGGCTATGCGGTGTCCCTGGAACAAACCCTAGAGCAAGAGGGCTGGGGCGATCGCCCGTTGGCGGGTTTGAAGGTGGTGTTGGATACGGCTTGGGGAGCCAGCGCCAAGGTGGCCCCGGCGGTGTTTGAGGAGTTGGGCGCAACGGTGATCGTCCTGCACGGGGAACCGGACGGCGATCGAATTAATGTGAACTGCGGCTCAACTCACTTAGAGTCCCTGAAGGCGGCGGTGGTTGAGCATCAAGCGGATTTGGGTTTCGCCTTTGATGGGGATGCCGATCGCGTGTTGGCAGTGGATGGTCAAGGGCGCGTGGTCGATGGCGACTACATCCTCTATTTCTGGGGGCAAACCCTGCGATCGAGCGACAAGCTGCCGGAAGCGACGATCGTTTCGACGGTGATGGCTAACCTGGGCTTTGAGCGGGCTTGGCAAAAGCAGGGCGGCAACTTGATTCGCACGGCTGTGGGCGATCAATACGTGCAAAAGGCGATGCTCGATCGCGGCTACATGCTCGGCGGTGAGCAGTCGGGTCACATCCTTTGCCGCCACTATGCCGTTAGCGGCGATGGTACGTTGGTGGCGCTGCACTTGGCGGCCCTGGTGAAGCAGTCCGGGCGATCGCTCACCTCCTGGGTCGATGACAGCTTCCAGAAATATCCACAACTGCTGGAAAACGTGCGGGTTGAGGATCGCGCACGCCGGTTGGGCTGGCAAGATTGCACCCCCGTGGCCGAGGCGATCGCCCAGGCCGAAACCCAAATGGGCGATGCGGGCCGGATTTTGGTGCGGGCTTCGGGCACGGAGCCGGTGATTCGGGTGATGGTGGAAGCGGCTGAAGCGGATTTGGTGCGCCATTGGGCCGATCGCCTGGCCGCCGTGGTGCGATCGCACTTGAGCTAGGTTTCCAACGCGCGATCGGGTGGGTTAGTCCGGGCGATCGGCCCACCCGTTTCCTGTTGGTTTGCTGGGCGGGTTGTTACGTCAACCTTGAAGCCGCTGATCTATCCAACGTGCTCCAATTCAGTCCAGTTGACTCAAGTCTGAAAACCCCTGAGGTTCAACAAAATTCAACCCAAACTTTAGTAACCAAAGTCTCATTAATACTTAAAGTCTTAAAGTCAAAAACTTAAAATTTCAAAACCAAAATCATCAGACATTACAAAAAAGGTCTCCTCATTTTTATTGATTGGGTTAGTGCTTAACAGATCAACATATTTCCTGTGCAACCGGGCAGGTAATGCCTATCTTGATGGGAGTAGTTGTTCTGGATCTGAAATGATATTTTTCCGGCTAAAGATTACACAACAGAGACCGCCTCAAACCCAGCACCAAGCTAGCCCCATGAATTGGCAGCGGCTAGGGGAGTTCGTGGGCGGCCGTTGGGTTGTTGGGTTTGTGGTGGGACTGGCGATCGCGCTGCTGACGGCAACGGGACTGCAGGCCGCGCCACCTCCACCCGACTATTACCCTTTTCCCTTGAATGGTCGTTGGGAATATGCCACGACCAATGCAGCACAGGGCACAACGGGCAACTTGCTAATCAAGGTGATTGGGGCCGATCGCGACGGCTCGCAAATGCGCTACACCACTGAACAAGATTTAGGATTTGGGCCATCTAATTTGCTCTATCTCAAGGGTGAAGGTTGGGTCAAGGAAATTAAGTTTGTGTTGGCTCGTAATGGCATAACCAACGAAACGGTTAATGATCCAATCAAGCCCATTTTAAAAAATCCACCGAAGGTAGGCGATCAATGGTCTTGGGCTGGTCAGCAGGTGGGTGCAGCCACCACGAACGCCTCCGAATCCTTCAAGGCAGCGGCGGCGGAAGAGGTCACGGTTCCAGCGGGCAAATTTAATACAATTCGGGTGGAAATTACGGGAGAAAAAGCGGGAACAGCATTCCGCAAGGTGATGTGGTATGCCGATCGTGTTGGGCCAGTGAAGTGGCAAATTTGGGATGCCAGCAATGCGCTACAAACCACCACAGAGCTGAAGCGATACGAATTTCCCAAGGCTTCCTAGCCTTGCCCGATGACAGATTTGGCAGCCGCAACACGGGGCGATCGGGGGATTGAATGGTCATTATCCCCCTCGCCGTCAATTATTACGGGTCTGCGATCGTGCCCCAGCCTTTCGCCTACATTTGTTGCGATCGGGATCCGGGAGACAACTATGCTCGATCGCCTGAGATAGCAAAGCCATGAAATTAGTTTTCATGTGCGAATTTCTATTGATCAATTACTGGGGAAATTTCTGAAGTTGCAATGAATTGATAGGACTCTGGCAAAGTACCACGCCAAAGATATTGAGTTAACATCCGTCCGGCGGCCGGTTCTTGGTCTGCTTGCTTCGGAAAGGGTAATCGCAAAGCCTCGTAGAGCAAGCCACGATAGAGATCAAAACTCGCTTCGATCAAGTCGCCATAGGTTTTGGCCGCGGCGATCGCCCAGTGATAGGCAAAGCAAATTGAGAACAGGGCGATTAGTGCTGCCCACCAAGCCCAAAACGCCCAAATGAAAAATAACCAGCTCCAAATCCACAGCCGGGCCGTGGCATTCAGCTCGGCCCGCGCTGCCTGTAAATCTGCTTTGGCGGATTCAGGCAGCAACAGCCACAATCGCGGCCAACAAATTACTGCATCCAACCCATATTTATCGAGCGATCGCAACTCCGCCGCCCGCAAGATATTCCCCAACGGCGTGGGCATAACATCAATATCTTGGACAGGAAAATCACTGAGTTGGCGATCGAGTTTGACACGTAATTGGCGATCGCGACTGGTGAGTCTTGGGCGATTATCTAAGTCTTGAAATTGTGATTCAAGTTTTCCCTTGACCTTGATTTGCTGACGAATGAAGTGATCTTTAAACCCAGTAAAAATAGGATGCCAATAGCCCTCAAGGCCGCGTAGTGCCATCAGTTGAAACCGTTCCACTACGGCTGCTGAGGCGATCGCCCCGCCCAGCACGGCCACCAACAAAGCCAACTGTAATGGTTCCGGCTGTTTGGTGAACCAATCCGTGAAGGGTTGCCAGCCAAATCGCTGAATAACCGCCACTAAGCCCCCCGCCCAAAAGACAATGGCAGAAGTCAGCAGACTCGAAATCCACTGTTCTGCAACCTTGCCGCCTGCGCCTTCGAGTACCTTGGCAGTCATGGGTTCTCCTGCGCTGGATTAGACCGTAACTGCTGAAATTCAGCGATCGGGATTAGGGAAAGATTATGGGTTGGGCAACGGGGAATCGGTTGGCCAACGCTGCGCCGTGACCAGCGATAGTCGCCGTGGGGACAAATATATTTATCGGTCGCAACGTAGCTGGCATTCCCGGGAAGGGCTTCAAAACTTTTGCGTTGGTTGTTGGATGAGTCAATCAGAAAGGATTGCAGCCAAGTTTTTGTAGATTCATGTGTGTTTAGGTACTCTTCAATTTGAGTAGCGATCGCGCTGATGGTTTCGTAATGTAGATCGCGCAGATCAAAAGGTACTTGATTCAGCAGTTCAGCGAGGCGACTGTCTAGGCTTTTTGCAGTTTCGGGAGCCAACAAATCCGGTAATTCGCTGCGAATCGTGCGAGCAGCCTCAAATAAATCTTCGTCCGTGTAGAGCATCGGTTTCGAGGGCTTTAATCAAGACAGGTTAGAAGATGAATCAAATTGAGAATTTTAGTGTGGCATTTGTGATTCTGAGCTAATGCATTAGAATGCCAATCAAGACTCGGAGTAGATGTTCCAATTCCGTGAAGATTGAATAGAGGTTTAGATCTTGATAAATCACTTTTTTCTCAAAATCGAGCAACGAAAATTGCCAAATTTTCCCGATTGAAACAGCTCCCCAAAGTTGGGGTTTCAGAACTAAGCTTTCTTGGTTTTCTTGGGCAATTGCAATTAGCTCAACGGCGAGCTGCTTGAATCCGCGCTCTAGGTTTTCATCCTTGGCTTCAATCACGAGCAGGCGATCGCGTGACTGCAAAAAATAGTCGATCGAGCCTCGTAGTTGGTTACTGACTTCCACTGGATAACTAACCCGCAATTGACTATTGGTGGCCAGTACTACCTCCGTAAGCAAGGGTGCGATCAAAAACTCCCGCCGAGCCATTTCGTTATCCGCTCGAATCAGGTGCATGGTTTTTTTGAGCCGTAATTGTAGCGGCTCGATCGCCAAGGGCAATGATTCCGCTTGGGGTAATGTCAGCTCAGTTAGTTCAAAGCCATAGCCGAAATTTGCCAAAATTTCTTCAGGGTAGGCATTGAGCTTAAAGTAGTCGGAAAATAAACAGCTTTCCGGTAGCTTAATCGGTCGAATCATGGGCTGAATTCCAATTCATCTGACAAGATAAACTCCAACGTAAATGGCGAAGTTTCGGGCAATATAGAATCAGCAAGGTTAGTTTCTTGAATGGCTAGATCGCGCCCGTCAGGATAGGCTTCGGCAAAAGCTTCGGATAAAAAAGGTTTGAGACTAGGGTTACTTTTCAAGAGTCGCTGAATGCGTCGCCGCTGCTCACGGATCGTGCCGATCCAGGAGTTGGTTCGCATCTCAGGCTGATAGCGCCATTTCAAGAGATGACCAATCAGAACACCTAAGCGGTTGACGAGCTGTTCGCGTTCTTGGCGACCCATGGCGGCGAGTTCTTCGATTAAATTTGGGAGGTCGATCGCCCCGAAATCACGATTTTGGAGCAGCGCGATTTGCTCCTGTGTCCAAGCATAAAAGTCGCGATCGTAGGTGGTGTTCATGCTGACAGTGGCTGGGCTGTGATCGGTACAGGGATAGAGTCTAGATAAAGCGTGTCTGGGCAAATATCTTGCTCATTGGGCCAAGTAACTGTGCCATTGAACACCTTGACTTTCCGAAAATAAGCTTCGTCCCTGAGTTCCTGAAACACGCCAAAATCTAAGAGCGATAAGCAATCATAAGCTCGCACTTCTTGATTGGTGAACTGAATTTCAAGTGTGTAATTGCTGCGTGGAATAACGCTGTGGACTCGGGGATTCATGTCTGGATTATATGCCGGTGTAGCTGAAGCCTGCCCAGTAGTAGGGGTGGGTAAATGGGTGTTCAGCTCCTCGCAACCCGATGCCTGTGAGCTGGCGAATTTCGGCAAGGGTGGCGGCGCGGAGCCATTGTTGCGCTTGGCGGAGAGCGTCGGGTGGGGTGAGGTGGTGGTTGCGCCAGAGGTCGTAGAACTTGGTGAGCAGGATTGCGGTGCTGAGGTCGCTCACGGCCCAGAGGGAGGCGATCGCCCCGGCCACGCCTGCTTGCAACAATCCGACGGGCAAGCCGATCGCCTCGTCGGCTAAGTCCAGGCCGGGGAGGCCTGTTTCGCAGGCGGAAAGGATGGCCAGCCGGATGCCATGTTTGTTGCCTTCGGTGAGCTTGAGGGCAAACAGCTCGCGCAGGGTCAGCAGGTTGTCGTTCATCAGCAGTCCGCTGTTGAGGGGTTCGTTGAAGTCAACGGTTCCGTGGCAGGAGAAATGGACGATCGCCTGTTGACCCAGGTTGGCGGCAACGGTGGCGGTGGTGGCTTTTTCGTGCCGTAGGACGGTGGGGCGGGGAAAGGTTTTGACGGCGGCCAGGACTTCCCGTTCGGAGCTGGGGAGGTCTTGGCGGGGATTGTCGATCGCCAGGATTGAATCGAGGTGGCTGTCGGGGAATCGCTGGGCGATATTGCTCCGCAAGGCATTCGCCACCGCGCGGGCGGCTACGAGGGATTGGGCGTTGGGGGCGTAGGTGAAGGTCAGCTCATCAAGGGCGTAGCGGCGGCCGGTGGGGCGGTTGGGGTCGGGTGTCCAGGCGGCATGGAGGGGCAACAACCCGAGCAAGCCGGTGGGAATCAGGATCGCTTGGGTGTGGTTGTGTTGTTTGAGGCGATCGATCAGGGGAGCCATGAGCGGATCCCACAGTTGGCGGGTTCCCTGGTCGATCGCCTCCAGCCAGCCGGGGAAGTCGTTGCGTTGATTTCGGGAGGCGTTGAGCCAGGTTTGCACCAAGTCGGTGAGGGTGGCTTCGGGGAACGCATCGAGCCAGAGCGGGTCGATCGCCTGGGGGGTGGCGATTAGGGCGAGGCTACCGTTGGGGGTGGGAATCAGGTAGACGGTGGGTGCTTCGGTGCTGAGGTTTTGTTGAATCTCTGCGAGGCTGGGTGCTTGCAGGAAGGTTTCATAGCCGGGGACTTGGCGAATTTGGGCGATCGCCTCGGTCAAGTCCTGGCGGAGTTTTTGGGCTTCGTTGCGGTGTTGTTCGGGGGTGATGGCTTGGCGATCGCGGACTTGCTGTTCGCGTTGGAGGCTTTCCAGGTTTTGCAGTTGGTTGGTGATGTCGCGATAGCGATCGAACAGGTCGGGGCGCTGTTGTTGGAGTTGTGCGAGGTCGGCGCGATCGCGTTGGAGTCGTTCGCTGAGGCCCCGGGCGCGGCCGCGTTCGATCGTTTCGAGTGCTTTGGCGAGTTGACCGGTTTTGGCGTAGGCGTAGGCAGCTAAGCGTGGGACACGGCCATTTTTGCGTAACTCAGAAGCTTGACTACTGAGAAGAAAACACTCTGTTGTATAGAGCTGGTTTGATGCCACTAAAACTTTTTCATAAGATTCAGCAGCATTTTTCCATTGGAGATTTTGAAAGAATAGATGTCCTAAGTTTCGTGCTGTTTGACAATAAGTAGCTGGAGAAATTTCTATTTTTCTCAAATCCAAAGCTTTTTGATACCATTCAATGGCTTTTGAAAGCTGATCTGTTTCTCCATTTTTATAAAACAAATCATATGCGACCCCCAGATTGTTATAGATGACAGCCAGCTCTTGTGAAAAACCTGTATTCACAAAAAGACTCAGAGATTTCTTGGCAGATTCAATCAATTTTATGGCAACTGTAGTTTTTTCTTCTTGAGTTATAGAAGAAAGATTTAACAGTGCTGTATAGCTATCAGAAAGATTTACAAGCGCTATTGCCCAAGCATTGGAGCTTCCCCAATCTTGCAATGATGCACTGAGTATATTTTCATAAATTTTTATCGCTTTATAAATATACCTTTCTCCTTTATTTTTATATAGCAAGGCTAGATTGTTTTGAATTCTCAACCATATCGTATTTTCGCCCAGCTTCTGTGCAACTTGTGATGCAGATTCATACATTACCAAGACTTGATCAAAAACATCGATATCTTTTTCTTTGCCCCATAGCTTTAGAGCAGTCGCCAAGTTGTATTGCGTTATTACCCATTGATTAGGATAGTCTTTGATTGTTCTTACAGTTAAAGAATCTTGATAAAGACAAATCGCTGACTCTAAGTTATTTAGAGGATCTCCTGAGATTCTATTCTGATATGCCAATCCAAGAGTATTACAAGCCATTGCCCAGTCGAGAAGAAAGTTATCTTTTGTGAATATTTTGAGACTGAGTGTAATGCACTGAATAGCAACTTCAACTCTGAAACGAGGGTTTGAAGTCCTAGCATCTATCATTTTACGTCCAAAATTATAGAAAATTGTTGCGATGAACTCATGTTCACTGATTGAGGATTTATGAATGCATTCATTGAATATAACTGGTAATTCTAGGACTGCATATTCATAATTGAAGTCTGGATCGTCATCCAATGCATCATGAAATAATGTGTCTTCAGTTTGAGATGCAGTGGTTTGCAATAAAGCAAGTCGAAGAGCGGATGAGGTTTTGATGATTGGGTTGGCTGTTTCACAAGAAGATTCTTTTAAAAAGAGGCTGCAAGCCTCCTCAAGAATTTCTAATAAATTATTAGGCTGGGAATCAATGTGCTGGCTTTGAACAATCATAAGTTTGAGGTTTTTCCAGAAACCTATGTTTATCAGATTTGAATTTTGATGTAACACAGACTCCACTTCATCTGGTTTATGTAGAATTAACCAGACAAGATTCCGATATATCTGAAGTCGTTGCTTGTCCATGAATTCGCTTCAATCCCTCGGTGGATAGTCACCAAAATGCTGCCCCAGACCTAGTACAGCAAACTACGAACTAGCAATGCTAATGCGACAAAAAACTGCTGAGTTCTAGTAACACTTCAGTAACCCTTAAGCTGACTGTCGCCAATTTTCAACCACCAGCCCAGGAACTCGCTCAAACTCTCGCTGATTAGCCGTCACCATAATTAATTGATGTGCAAGCGCCGTCGCCGCAATTAACACATCATAAGCCCCGATCGGCTGACCCTGCGATTTTAAAATAGCCCGAACTTCAGCCGCTCGTTCCGCTTCAGCAAGCCCAAACGGCAATATAGTTACCGATGAAATAATGCTGGTAACTACTGGTTCAACTTTGCTCGATCGTTGTGGATTAATCGCTAAACCATACCGCAACTCCATCACCGTAATTGCCGAAATTGCAATATCTGTCGGTGAAGTGTTCTGAAATCGAAATATTGTTGCCGCATCACCCTTAATAAAGTCACTGATGACGCAAGTATCCAAAAGATAACGCATCAAAATAACTCTATTTCTTGGGGATCAATCAACTCGCTGCGATAGGACTCAAACTCAGGAAAATCGGGAGTTGGCTCATAAGATAAAACAGCCTCCGGCCACTGAGTCGTGATAACTGGTGGCATCTGGACTAGCTGCCGAAGAATCTGTAGCACAATCAACGGCAAAGGGAGATTAGCCTGGGCCGCTTGGCGCAGCAAATACCCCTCCAAATCCGGCGGCAAAGTAATCGTGATTTGCATCGACAACCTCCAAACCGTGAATGTATCCCCAACCTCGACAGCGGCAACCCAAGTCCTCACTATTTTAGCCAACCGCTACCGGCGATCGCCCTGCCTCCCTCCTTTCAGCGGTGCTAAGATCGCCGCAAACCACAGACCAACAGGCAGCAGGCGATCGCCCAAAAATCATGGGACTACAACTCTCAATTCCCGATTCAATTGTTCAAGCCATTCGCCTACCAGAACCCCGCATCGAGCGTGAACTACGGCGCGAACTCGCGATCGCCCTCTATGCCCAAAACCTGCTGGCCTTCGGTAAAGCTCGCGAACTTGCTGAAATGGATAAATACGACTTCGGCCAACTGCTTGCCCAACGCGGAATTCTGCGACATTACAGCCATGAAGAACTAGACGATGACCTCGCTTATGCTAGTCGTTAGCAACACCTCGCCAATTTTGAACTTGGCCATCATTAATCACCTTTTTCTTTTGCAACAGCAATTTGGCAAAGTCCTCATTCCCAAAGCTGTTGTAGAAGAACTAAAAATCAGCGAAAATCGTCCTGGGTCTGCGATTATTCAAGACGCGATCGCCTCAGGATGGATTGAAGTTCAAGAAGCTCACGATCAGTCCTTGACTCGACTGCTAAAGCAAACTCTCGATCAAGGAGAATCCGAAGCAATTTCCCTCGCGCTAGAACTCAACGCTGACTGGATACTCTTGGACGAGCGAGAAGGTCGAAAAACAGCTAAATCTTTGGGATTGCAAGTAACAGGTATTTTGGGAATTTTGCTCCGAGCGGAACAAGACGGTCAGCTTGAATCCTTGCCAGTAGCAATCAACAATCTTATTCATCAAGCTGGTTTTCGGATTGCTCCAGATTTACTCAAACGAATATTGGAGTGAAATCAGATTATTTAGACTAAGAGGATATTTCAAAAGCCGGAATTGACCTCCTGCCTGCCCCAGTGATCGTTGAAAACAAGGGGCTTAAGCCCCTTGCTCCCCACGATTTTTGTTATCGACATTATATTTAGCTCCCTTTGAACCACATTCAACCGACCCAGCAATAACCCCCATGGTTGCCAATGCTGACCCGAAAAATCGGTGGACAACCGCCGATTTAGAATTCTTCCCCAACACCGGCGATCGCTACGAAATCATCGACGGAGACCTATACGTGACCCGCGCCCCCCACTGGAAACACCAGCGAGTTTTAACGCGCCTCTGTCGATCGCTCCCCACCCAGGATGTAGACAACCGTACCGGAGAAGCTTTGCAAACACCGGGGCTGATTTTTGCGGGAGAACAAAACGTCATTCCGGATCTAATTTGGATTAGTGACGAGCGAGCCGCAAGCTGTGTTGATGAGGCCGGTCATTTCACAGCGGCTCCCGAGCTGATCGTTGAGGTCGCTTCCCAGTCCTCCCAAGATATTGCGCGCGATCGCCAGGTGAAATTAAAGCTCTATTCCCGCGTCGGTGTGCGGGAATATTGGATCGTGGATTGGCAACAACAAACCGTTGAGATTTATCGGCGATCGCAAGCCCGTTTAGAGCTGGTCTTTACCCTCTTTGCCGAAGACGAATTAACCTCGCCCTTATTTGCTGACTTTACCCTCAAGGTCGCCGATATTTTTAGCTAGTATGATTTCAATTAACCGCCTTGCAATTTCTGAGGAGCAATTAACCGAGGTCTGTCGGCAATGGAAAATTGCTGAACTAGCTCTGTTTGGTTCTATTTTGCGAGAAGACTTCCGAGAAAATAGCGATATTGATTTGTTGATTTCCTTCGCACCCGATGCGCCTCAGGGGTTGTTGACCCTCGCTAGAATCAAGCATCAACTCGAAGAGCTGCTTAATCGCCCTGTTGATCTGGTCATCAAAGAGGCAATTCAAGAAGGTGATAACTGGATTCGTCGCCAAGAAATTTTGGATACTGCAGTCAGTATTTATGAATCGTGATGATGCCTATTTACTTGATATTTTGAATGCCATTAATCGAGCTAGGAGCCTTAATCATGCCGCTGATTGAAGCGCATGAAAATACGCCCTAGGGTTGTGATGGAAGTTGCAAAATACAGCGAGAATCGAGCAGTTGAAGGCGCTTGTTTTCGAGGACAGAACAGGGAGCGATCGCCCGTTCCAAAGCTGGAGTTTCACCGCGATCGAGCCGATCGCTCACGTCTTGGATGAGCGGCTGAAATTGCTGTAACCAAGTGTTATCTGCCAAGTCAGACTTTGAGAGTGACCAGGGTTCTAATAACCAAAAATCCACTTGATATTTCCGCAAAAAAGCTTGCACCTCCGATAGGTTACTGGTGTATTGAGCGCGGATAGTGTCCTCAATGCGTTGGCGCAAAACTCGGTAATAGCCCCAATGGTAAGGCAGGGCGAACTCGCGGCTGGCGAGAATCGATCGCCGGGCAAAGATCGGAATGAAATCCGCTTCCTTGGATAGAGAAACCACTAGGGTGTCCTTCGGTTGTTTTTGCAGAAATTCATAGACTTCGGCCATGCGTCCTTCCATTTGCAATTGGCTGGACACGGCCAAGTTAGGAACCATGGGCACAACGATCGACAGGCTGAGAACGAGGCTCACCAGGGGCCAGAACCAGCGCGGTTTTTGGGATTGGGTGGCTTGCATTTGCCGATCGAGCCACAGGCCCAGGGCGATCGCCCCCGCCACTGGCAACACCACCCGCAAGGGCACATAGCCATAGCGATTGGGTAAATACAACCGAAACAGCAGGGCATGGGCCGCGAGGAACAGACCCAACCCACCCCAAACCCAATCCCCC
Source organism: Limnothrix sp. FACHB-1083 (assembly GCF_014696485.1). Lineage (NCBI taxonomy): Bacteria > Bacillati > Cyanobacteriota > Cyanophyceae > Pseudanabaenales > Pseudanabaenaceae > Limnothrix > Limnothrix sp. FACHB-1083. Next base: position 193,108 of record NZ_JACJQD010000005.1, read on the forward strand.
AGCAGGGCTAAGTGAGGCGAAAGGCGACTGGCTAGGGGAAATTGACGGGCGCGAGCGGCCCGGCTCAACCAACGGGGCAAGGCCAAGGCCGCCAGGGCGATCGGGGGCACAAATCCCACCCACAGAAAGCCGCTACGGGGGGCAAACAGCCAAAAAATGAGCGGATTGGGGTGAAAAAAGAACGATCGCCCGTATTCATTGCCCACAAAGTTAAATTCCGGCAGGGCGGCGGCTTGGGATCGGCTGATTACGGGGCCAAAATCGCTGCTGGTGAACAGTTCCGGCAACAACACCGCAATGGCCATGGCAATGCCCCCGATCGCCAAGCGCCAGTCCAGGGGAGTCAGGGCTTCGGGATGCGATCGCCCCCGACGGGTGGCCCACCAGCGCCGACCCAAATTCACAGTCAGGGCCGCCGCCGCCACCACCGCCACCATCGGATAAAACAAACCGCTGAGGGCGATCGCCCCTAAACAGCCCCAGAGCGATCGACTCAGCAGCGCATCCATCACCGCCAACACCAGGGGCGTGGCAAAGGCTCGCGGCGTGGATGAGGCCAAATCATCCTCCATCCACAGGCTTTGATTCACCAAAATGCAGCCCAGCAGGGCCACCCACGGCACGGGCAACAGCCGAATCATCACGCGCCAGGTCAGCGCCGTGGTCACCAGCCCCAAAATCACCGGCCAATATTTACTGACCGTTAGGGGATCCCAGCCGAGGAGGGCCGCGCCGTGATAGAGCCACTGATAGCCCAGGGGAGCAACGGATTGGTAATAGTCAGCGATCCAGTCGCCGGGAAAGAGACCCGGATCCAGGTAACGAAAGGCCCAAAACACATGCTGGCGCACATCGTCTTGCACGATATAGGGATTGCGTGTGGCCCACTGCACCGACTGCCAGCCATAAAACAACGCCATGGCTCCACTGAGCACCATGCTCCAGCGCCGATCGCCCGATCGCGCCCCTATCCAAGCCCATGCGTTTTTCATCCAACCAAACCTTTCGGGATTCCCAGCAACTGATCAGCCAGAAGCCACCCTAAACCAAGGTTGGGCCGTTTGGGGCGATCGCTGGTGTCGGTTCTCCGTTTGGGTAATGGCGAATTGAGGGGGCGGGCCCCAGCGACAGAGGGGCTTTGGGGTTGGGCCCTGGCTGCAGGGTTGCCAGACCCGATAGAATGAAAGCAGTAATTGTTACCTAAAACTGGGCCATCGCTCCAAGGCTCGTTCTCGTCTAGGGTTTTCGCTCGCTTCTCCGCCGTCTCTGTCCAGCGGCTCTCGTTCAGCCTCCCCAACCCCGACCGACGCTCCAACCACTCTCTGATCCTGCTCCGGTGACCCTAACTATGTCCGAGCATCACCATCACTCATCGGGCCATCACCCATCGAGCCATCACCCGGCGGGTCATCATGGCCACAAGGCGCACTCAGGAACCCATGAGCCAGGAACCCATGAGGGTTGGGTGTCGCAACTGCGCGAAACCTTCAGCCTAACGCTGGTGCTGAGAAATCTGCGCTGGTTGGGTGAACCCTTCATCTGGTTGCCGGCCATGGCGATTTCGATGGCGACCTTGGGGGCTTGGGTTTTTTGGAAAAATCCCGATCGCTGGACTAATGCCGAACCTGAGCCAGACAAGGTGGATTGGCTCTCGATTCTGGAGTCCCAACCCGATGATGATTCGGTGGCGGCTGATATTGACTCGTCTAATGTGTTGGCAACGGAGCTAACCCTGCCCCAAAACCAGCGCCGGAACAATCGCAATAACCGCGATCGCCAGAATGAAGAAAAAACGGCGAACAATACCAACTCTGAGCTGGCGGATATTTTGCAGTTGCTCAGTGGCGGTTCGGCGGGCCCCGTGGGCAGTCGATCGCGCGGTGGCGAGGGCAGCGGTTTGGCCCCAAGGGCGGTGAATCAATTTTTGAACAATGACCCTCGGGCTGCCAGTGCCAATGGCAGCACCTACAGCGTGGGGGGAAGCTCGACCATGCTCAATGGCAATGGGACAACCACCGGCCAGCCCGTGAGTCCCCTGCAAGCGGCGCTCGATCGCCTCTACCTCAACAACGGTGATGGCAGCAGCGATTCCAGCGGCACAACCCCCACCACCAGCCCTAACACCACCACTCCGACGGTTCCCGTGACGGGTTCCAGCGGCACAACTTCCACCATCGGCAGCGGCACAACCAATCCCGCGCTACCGAATGTGGCGGTTCCCAATGCCGGGGCCGGCAATGTGAACTATGGCGGCTTTGGCAGCCCCACCGGTTATCCCAGCTATGGTTCTGGCCCGGCAACGGCGGGCAGCACCTTGCCCAAAATCCCAACGGCTCCGATGCCGGGCTATGGTTCCACGGGTTCCGGTGTGCCCTTAAACGCCGGTTACAACACGGTTCCCAACAGCCCCGCGATCACCCCGCCGCCCAGCCAGCCGACCGTGGCTCCGGAACCCGTGACGCAGCCATCCCAATCCAACATCGGTGGGCGACCGGTGCGCACTTTCAGCAATCCTTGGTAGGGACTGAGGGCGAAAAATTGGTCTATGTATTGATCTAATGTGTATTGATCTACTGTTGACCTACTTTTGACTGGTTTTCGAGCAGCTTTCGAGCAGTCGATCACTCAGGTCAACCTCTGCGGTTAGCCCTGGCAATCGGCTGGTGAAGCGGTCTATGCAGACGCGGCAGTTTTGAGAGTAGTTTTGAGAAAGGCGGCGATGCGATCGACCGAAAGCGCCAACTGTTCCGGGGTTTGCACCAGCGCAAAACGCACATAACCTTCGCCGGAAGGGCCAAAGCCCACCCCCGGGGCCACGGCGATTCCCGTGGCAGCCACCAGTTGCTTACAGAATTCGATCGACTGGTTTTCCCAAGGCGGCGGCAACTTAGCCCAGGCGAACATAGTTGCTTGGGGCGTTTCCAGGGGCCAACCAATCCGATTCATGGCAGCCACAAACGCATCCCGGCGATCGCGAAAAATGGCTAACCGTTCTTGCACATCGGCTTGGGGCCCCTGAAGCGCTGCGATCGCCCCCCTCAAGATGCCCTGGTATTGGTTAAAGTCCACGGCGGCCTTGACACTGCGCAGGGCCGAAATCAGGTCGCGGTTACCGATGGCATAGCCCGCCCGAAAGCCGCCCATGTTGAAGGCCTTGGACAGGGTGAAAAACTCGATCGAAACCGTCTTTTCTGGATCCGCTTGCAGCACCGACGGCGGGCGATCGCCAAAGGCCATCCCGTCGTAAGCAAAGTCATGAATCAACACCATGCCGTGCTGCTGACAAAACGCCACCGCCCGCCGGAAAAAGTCCAGGTTAGCCACCGCTGTGGTTGGGTTGTGGGGATAGTTCAGCACCATCAGCCGTGCCCGATCGACCACGGCCGGCGGAATTTGGTCAAACTGGGGCAAATAGCCATGTTTTGCCAGTAGCGGCATCGGATAAACCTCACCACCCGCCAAATGCACACCGCCATAGTGGGAGGGATAGCCCGGATCGCCCAACAGGGCCACATCCCCCGGGTTTAAAACCGCCAGGGGTAAGTGAGCGGTTCCTTCCTGGGAGCCAATTAAGGCCAGCACTTCCGTTTCCGGGTCGATCGCCAGGCCAAATTGCCGTTCGTAGCGATCGGCCACCGCCTGTCGGAAGTCCGCCGTATTGCGAAAGAGTTGGTAGCCGTGGGTGCTGGGATCCTGAAGCGCTTCCCCGATCGCCGCCAGCACGTGGGGCGAAGTGGGCAAGTCCACCGATCCCAGCGATAAATCCACAATCTCGTGGGTTTCAGCCGCCGCAGCCTTCGCCCGATCCATTTCCGCAAACACGTTAAATTGCAGCGGTTTTAGTCGATCGGCAAATTGCATGGATTGAAGCCTCAGGATGCTGCTGCGATGATCCTCAAACCGCGCTGGGCACTGCACCCACATGCGGCTTGAGGAAATCCGCCAACTTCTCCTTGGTCAGGGCCCCTTCGCTGGTGTCCAGCAATTGGCCATCCTGAAACAGTCGCAGGGCGGGCACCCCTTCCACCTGGCAATGTTTGACGCTGACAGGGTTAGGATCCACTTCCAATTTCACGATCTGGAGCCGATCGCCCCAGGTGGTCGCCGCCCATTCCACACTCGGACTCATCAACCGGCAAGGCCCACACCAAGATGCCCAAAAATACGCTAAAACGGGCGTTCCCGAGGCTCCCAGCACGTCGCTTTCAAATTCGGCATCCGAAATGACTCGCACTTGACTCACGATCGTTGTCCTTGCTTCTGAAAATTCGCCTTTTGCATCTTAAATCCACAGGTGTCTTGGCGGTAAGGGCAATATTAAGGGCAATATTTCGAGGGGGCGGCCGCCTGCGGGTTAGGTCGCAAAATGCGTTGATTCACCACTGCATGGGCAATGCCACAGGGGCGCACGGCCGCACGCCCCCACCCGGACTCGATCGCGGTTTTGGCTTGATGGTTTTAGTGTCCTGCCTAATTGGTGTCGTTGAGCTGGCGGCGCAGGGCTTCCAACTCGGCATCGATCGCCGCGTCTTTTGCCTCCGTAGCTGGTGCGGCATTGCTGGCCGGCAGGGCCCCCGCTGGCGTTGAGGAACCACCCAACATTTGCGCCTTCATTGCCGCCAGTTCATCATCCACATCGCTACCGGCTTCCAGGGATGCAAATTGTTGCTCCAACGAAACGCCGCTCAGTTCCAACGCTGCCGTGGAGCGGGCTTCCATTTCCAGCACCTTTTCTTCCATCCGCTCAAAGGCGGACATGGCGCTGCCGGTGTTCATGGAGCTGAGGGCCCCTTGCAGTTGCTCGTTGGCCTTGGCGGCTTGGGCCCGGGCCTTGAGCATGTCTTTCTTGGTTTTGGCTTCCGAAATCTTCCCTTCCAGGGCGATCAGGTTGCGCTTGAGCTGATCCACCATCCCCACTTGCTGATCCAGTTGGCCCTTGAGGGCGGTGGCGGCTTCTGCCTGCACCTTTTTGCGGTTGAGGGCTTCGCGAGCCAAGCTTTCATCGCCTTTTTGCAGAGCCAGTTGGGCGCGTTGTTGCCACAGGTTGGCCTCACTTTGGGCCTGGTTATATTGCTGCTGAATTTTTTGTTGAGCGGAGATCGCCCGGGCAACGGCCTGGCGCATTTGCACCAGGTCTTCTTGCATGTCGATGATCGATTGCTCAAGGATTTTTTCGGGATCCTCGGCTTTGTTCACAAGGTCGTTGACATTGGCCCGAATCAGGCGGCTGACGCGATCGAAAAGGCCCATGACGGTGGCTCTCCTGCTGGTTAAATCGGGGAAGCGATCGGGATTGGGAAGCTTGGCCCCAAGGCCAACTGCTTTATCCAAACTACCAACTCCATCGGTCAACGGCCGCGTGATCAAGCCCGGCAGTTGCGATCGTCCTATTAGCCTAGATACCGAAAATCAGCAGCCCATGGCAAGTTCGGTTAGCTCTCCCGCCGTGATCGGCTATTGGGGGGCTGAGGGGCCCGGGCCCTGTGCAATTGCCCAAAACCGGGGATTTTGGCGGCTAGGAGGTTTGGGAATCGCCGCTGGGAATCGCTGCCGGGAATTGCCCGAGGGCGGATTTGTGATGCTGCTGAATTATCGAAATTATCGAAGCTCCGGGGGGCGACGGGCTTTCAGTTGCTCTAAGTCCCGCTCTAGGCGCTGGTCAGACTCTAGGGTTTGGAAGGCCTGTTCCAATGGATCGCGACCGGCGGTCTGGGACAACTGGGCACGAGCTTCGAGTTCCATAGTCCAAGACTCCAAACGCTCCAGCGGATTGTTGGGCCGGCTCAGGTAATTCAGAGTGTCGTGCATTCGTTGGGTGGCCATGGCCGATCGGGCGCGGGCCACGTACAAATCGCGTTTGGTGCGAGTTTCCAGCAGCTTGGCTTCCAAATCCCGCAGGGTGTTGCGCAGTTGGGCGATCGTGTCCCGTTGGGTTTCCCACTGTTCCTGAAAGTGGGCGGCTGCGTCTTGCTGACCGTGACACTGACTCAGGGCCGATCGGGCCCCTGGCTCGTCACCAACATTCAGCAACTGTTGGGCCCGTCGATACCAATCCTCAGCGGCGCGGGCGGCGGCCTCCCGTTGGCGCTCCGTGCGCTTTTGGGTGGCGATCGCCTGGGCCACCGCTTGGCGCAACTGCACCAAATCATCCTGCATGTCCATCAGGGCCTGATCCAAGGCCTGTTCAGGATCTTCCGCCTGGGCGATCGCCGCGTTCACATTGGCGCGCACCAGTTTCCCAAGTCGCTGCAATAGTCCCACGCTCGATCTCCTTCTGGCTCTTGCCCCGATCCTATCGCTTCGATCGTTCGGTGGGGCCTTTGGGGGGCGATGCCGTTGCGGTTGGTCAGCAATTGATCAATTACCGCTCAACCGATTAATTACCGCTCAACTGATAATCATTTGCTGGCTGATGCTGACTTGCTTGCTGACTGTTGACTGAACCGGCCGATGACTAGCTGGTTTACGGATTGGCTCAGGGACTGGGCTTCGGGCTGGAACTGGATTGGGAGCGGTTGCCAGCCGCAGATTGATTGCGACTATTGGGCTGGTTACGGTTTGCGGCGTTGCGATTATTGGGTTGGTTGCGATTGGCGCTATTCGCATTCGGGCTAGGTTTGGCCCCTGGGCTAGCGGCTGGTCTGGGGGCAACGGGGCGATAGACCGTGGCGGGAATTCCGGCCGCCTTCAGTTGCTGAATGAGCTGGTTGGCCTGTTGTGCATTGTCCAAGGCCCCAAACTGAATTCGCCGCCCGATCGACAATTCCCGCACATAGGCATCGGCCACCTGTTTGCGCGCGGCAATCAGGCTAGCGGGGCCACTGTAGGGCCCCACCACATACCAACGCCCATCCGTACTCGGATTAGCCACCGCTGGGGCTGCGGGTGAGTTGGTTGGGGGATTGGCTGGGGGATTGGCTGGAGCACGCTGGGCTTGGGGAAACGGCAAGGGGCTGGGGGCCGGTTGCGGGGCCAAGTTAGCCCCAGCGGGCGCGGTGGCCCCGATCGTTCCCGTGGGCATTGGCGGGCGATCGCCCAAAACCGAAAGGCTCTCCAGGCTCAAATCAGCAAATTCATCCCGCGTCAAATCCACCGTGACCCCAGTGGGAGCCGTGGGCAAAGGAGTAGGTTCCGCAGGGGGCAATTCTGCCAAAACCGGCTCTGGCGATCGAGTGGCCGGTTGATTCAGCCCGATCGCCCGGCCCGTTCGTTCCAAAAATCCACCCACCTTTAGCCAACCGTCACTGTCGGGATAGTTGCTGTAGTAAGTCCAAATTGTGCCCGACAGCATCACCAAAATCGTTCCGACCCCAATCCCCGTCCAGGTGGGTTCCTGTCTCCGACGCACCCGCCGCCGATCCCAGCCATTGCCATTGGCAACCGGTTGGGCCCCCTCCAGCAGCATCGCCGCCTGCACCACGGACTTCGCCGCCAAGGGTGCATCCTCGCCCAACTCATCCGCCGCCGTCAGCAATCGAGGCGAAGCCGGGCGGCGGTTTTGCTGAGCCAAAGCCGCTTGCAAATCGCTAGTATCAGGCACAGGGGGCAAGCTCAGGGCCCCAGAAGCCTCCAGCGCCTCCGCAGAAGCCAACAGGGGCGGTTCTCCAGCCCGTTCCGGGGGCTTCAGAAAGAAGCGGCGAACAATGCCTTGGCGAGGGCCCCGCAGGCGGCGATAGCGCGCGAGTTCCGCGTCTAAGTCCAACTCCATGCATTCCAACGCCAAGGACAGGCGACGGTGCAGGGTTGGCTCGGTCTCCGATCGCGCGGGTTGTTGGCGCGCTGGGCGGAATTTCATAGCGGTTTCGAGGCTCCTCGGTGCAGGGTTAATAATCACCCAAATGGTTCAACGTGACCAGGAAAGATGTGACCAGGAAAGATTAAACGGATGCCTCAGAGGGTGTCTGAAAAGCCAAAATGGATACACCGCTTCCCCCAGCGATCAATAGCGATCGATAGCGATCGACACAGACAAGGGGCTTAAGCCCCTTGCCCCGACGACAATTGGGGCTTGACTGGGGCTTCAAGACATTTTTCAAACATCCTCTCAGCGGGCTTGCTTCTCGCCTATTTTAGATTTTGCGAAGCGTTTGTCCAGATTAAACGCTGTTTGCTTAACCCATAAGGCTTTCCCACGGGTTCTGAATCTGAGCTGCTGTGATCTGAGCCGCTGTGATCTGATGTGATCTGAGCTGATGCAGCCTGAGCGAACCCAATCCGCGCAGATTCAACGCAGGTTCAACGCAGGTTGAACCTGATCGAATTTAACCCGATCGAACTGATTCTGAGCCGTGAGTTGTGATTGGGTTCACGGAATTGTTGAGCAGGGCCATGGGCTGGATTCACAAGGCTGACTGGTTCGATCGATCCCGGTGATTTCCCCAATCTCTGCTGATTAACCCCTTTGCTCCCCCGTACCTTCCATGGCCTTTGACCCGATCGATGGACTGCTCAAACGGCTTGACCAACACCCGGCTTGGCAGTCAAACCGATCTTTCCTGCAACTCTGTCAGCAATGGCGAGTCATTGTGGGCGAGGCCTTGGCCGGTCACACCCGCCCCATTTCCGTGCATCAGGGGGTGCTGTGGGTGGCGGTGTCCAATCCGGCTTGGGCCCAAACCCTGATGTTTGAGCGATCGCGCCTGATCGCCAAAATCAACCAATCGATCACGCCTCCTTTCAACCCGCCCCTGACCGACGCGCGATTTTCTACGGCCCGCTGGTTTGAAAATCGGTCTCAGTCGATCGCCCTGGGGCCCGCTGCCACTGCCCGATCACCCCAAAGATCCCAGCACCCTCCCGATCGACCCCGACCCGCCACCGCCACCGAAGCGTTCACCCAGTGGGCCGCTTCCGTGCAAAGTCAACTGAAGCGCTATGATTGCTGTCCCCATTGCGGGCGATCGACCCCGCCAGCGGAATTAGAGCGCTGGGGAGTTTGTAGTTTGTGCATGGTTGAGCGCTGGTCTCAAGACCGTTCACCCGGCTCTGGATCTTGAGATCAGCTTGTATTCAGCTTGCAGTTGGAAGCTCGATGCGCAAGCCAGAAACCCCAAGCCAGAAATCCAAGCCAGAAGCACAGGAACAGAAAAACCACAACTCCACAATCATATGAATGTGGGTGAATACAGATCAAGACCAATTCAATATCAACGCGAAATCAATGCGAATCAATGCAAGCAGTGAAATGCGGGCACTGGTTTCATGGAAGCCTCAAAACCTGGCGCAGGATTTGCTTGCAGGATTTGCTCACCAAAATTCTGGGAGGGTTTCTTGCGAAATTTCCTGGAGAAGGTATCAAAAATAGCTCAACTCGATTGATCCCAATCCCAAACTCATCGCAGATCCAAATGGCTTCCCGATCGAGCAATGAGGCCAACAGTATGTCCAAAAAAAATTGATCTCGAATGTCCTGCCTTCGTCAATTTCAAGAGATGTTGCCAAATATTGCGTTTTGTATGATGACATCTCTTGGGAAACGGTATTCTAGGTAACCATTCACTCCTAGACTTTCATAACCTACCATTACTAAAAACCCAGGTTCCTAGCGCCATCAGAGAAAGCGCATACCCTTTTTAAAGACTTTTTAAAGTAATTGACAAAAACTCTTCAAAATGATTAACGATTGATTTTAAGTGATTTTTCTTTGATCCCCTAACTGATTTTTCAGGAAAATCAATGGTCTTCTGAAGAAACTTTCTGAAAAAGCCAAAGTGGAAGCTGAAGATAATCTAAATTTCTAAAAGTGTTTGGGATCGCTGAATCTCAGAGTAGATCTAGGTCTTAAGGACTTTTACAGCAATTCGTCTCAATTCCATAATGAAGTTAGCAAATTCTCAGCGGCGCTCTGCGTTGGCAGTGCAAAATATGAGTGCTACGCCCTTCCAAGTTTCTGCTTGCCGCCATTGTCGCTACTACACCCCAGAAGGGCGACGTGGTGGATATTGCGGTCAGTTTGATGCAGTGGTTCGTGCGGGCTGGAAGGCTTGTCCGCTCGCAATGCCAGCATTCGCTCCATCTTGGGAATCGTTAGAGCGGTTGGTTCACAGCCCCGCAGAAACGGGCGTGGCAATCGTGGCGACGGTGGAATTTAAAAATGAAGCGGCCCTGGCGGCCACTACGCCGGTTTTGCGATCGAATGCTTCTGCTTCCATTGCCTAGGGGATCAGTCATGCCGTTGGCAATCAAGGGCTGATGGATGCTAGCTTCAGGGTGCATCAAGCCCTCAATTCAGTGCCTAGCCAATCAGGCGATTTTCCGGTAGTAATTCCCTAGGATCTTGCTCCGCTTTCAGGATGAATACTTAAAGATCGCGACCGGGTTTGAAATAGGGACTGAAACAACGATTAAGACCAACTTTGACCCACCATAGGTGACTGATAGATGCGACTGGGTAAACGCCATGTCATCAATCATTCAAAAGCGAAAAATGAACCAGGAGACTAAGATGCTCCTGGTTCATTTTTTTAGATCGGATTTTGTGTCAATTGGGCAAGGGTGAGCCTGATACTCAGAAACCCGAAAAAGGTTCCCTGCTATGGCTTAGGGTCGCCAGGGATAGCGGCGGAAATTGGGCGATCGCTTCTCTAGAAAGGCCTGTTTGCCCTCGCTGCCTTCTTCGGTCATGTAATAGAGCATGGTGGCATTTCCAGCCAATTCCTGTAAGCCCGCTTGCCCGTCGCAATCGGCATTCAAAGCGGCTTTTAGGCAACGAATCGCGATCGGGCTTTTTTCGAGCACTTCTTGGGCCCAGCGCAGGCCTTCTGCTTCCAGTTCCGCCACGGGAACCACGGTGTTAACCAGACCCATCTCCAAGGCCTGTTGCGCGTCGTATTGCCGACACAAAAACCAAATTTCGCGGGCTTTTTTCTGACCCACAATTCGGGCCAGATAGCTGGCTCCAAAGCCGCCGTCAAAGCTGCCCACTTTCGGGCCCGTTTGCCCAAAAATCGCGTTGTCAGCGGCGATCGTCAAGTCACAGAGCAGGTGCAGCACATGGCCGCCCCCGATCGCATAGCCCGCCACTAGGGCGATCGTCACCTTGGGGATCGATCGAATCAGTCGCTGCAAATCCAACACATTCAACCGGGGCACGCCAGCCTCATCCACGTAGCCCGCTTCCCCGCGAATGCTCTGATCCCCACCGGCACAGAAGGCATATTTCCCATCGGTGTGGGGGCCTGCGCCGGTCAGCAAAATCACGCCCACGGCCGCATCTTCGCGGGCATCACAAAAGGCTTCGTACAGCTCAAACACCGTTTTGGGGCGGAAGGCGTTGCGCTTGTGGGGGCGGTTGATGGTGATTTTGGCGATGCCGTCGGCTTTGACGTAGAGGATGTCTTCGTAGGTTTTAACGGTTTGCCACTGAATGGTCATGGTTGGCTGGTTTGTTAATCAAAAATTGGATGCTTGACCAGCATAGGGGTTGGCGCGATCGCCCGGATGCGGGCCGGGCCGAGTCTCTGCCAATGAAGCCTTGCGCTCTGGAAATGGCATCTGTGACGAGGGGCACACCTTGATCCCCGATCGAGCCGTTAGCTTAGAGGGGATCCCATGCAAATGCACGATCGCACGTGATTTTTGATTTTGGGGCAAAACCCTTAAGGTTTCTGCAACAAAACAGCAACGGGGCGATCGGGCGCGTTTAGCCACTCACGACCGCTTCAACAGGAGGTAGTCCCCGTGGAAATCGGTGTTCCCAAGGAAATTAAGGATCTGGAATTTCGGGTGGGTTTGACTCCCCAGGGTGTGCGGGCGTTGGTCGATCGGGGGCATTCGGTACGGGTGGAAACCCAGGCCGGTGCCGGTGCGGGGTTTGGCGACGAGGACTATCGATCGGCTGGGGCGCGGATTGTACCCGAAGCGGATTTGGCTTGGGACTGCGAGTTGGTAGTGAAGGTGAAGGAGCCGCTGCCCGGTGAATATGGCTTCTTGAAAACTACGCCGCTGTTGTTTACCTATTTGCATTTGGCGGCGGAGCGGCGCTTAACCGAAGCCTTGCTGAAATCGGGGATCAGTGCGATCGCCTACGAAACCGTGGAAACCCCCGATCGCCGCCTGCCTCTGTTGGCCCCCATGAGTGCGATCGCCGGTCGGTTGTCCGTGCAGTTTGGGGCCCGCTACCTGGAAAAACAACAGGGCGGGCGCGGAGTCTTGCTGGGCGGTGTGCCGGGGGTTGCGCCGGGCCGCGTCACGATCCTCGGTGGCGGCGTGGTCGGCACCGAAGCCGCCAAGATGGCCGTGGGCTTGGGGGCCAAGGTGCGGATCTTGGATGTGAATGTCGATCGCCTGAACTATCTGGAAACCCTGTTTGGCTCGCGGGTGGAATTGCTTTACAGCAGCAGCGCCGCGATCGAAGCCGTTGTGCCCGAAACGGACTTGCTGATCGGCGCAGTGTTGGTGACTGGGCGGCGGGCCCCGATCTTAGTGGGGCGATCGCTGGTGGAACAGATGCCCACCGGAGCTGTGATTGTTGATGTGGCCGTCGATCAGGGCGGTTGCATCGAAACCCTGCGTCCCACCTCCCACAGCCATCCCACCTACACCGAATGCGGCGTGGTGCATTACGGCGTGCCGAATATGCCGGGTGCTGTGCCTCGCACCTCCACCCAAGCCCTGGAAAACAGCACCTTGCCCTACGTGTTGGCCCTGGCGGATCACGGTCTGGCCGCGCTCGATCGCGACCCAGCATTGGCGAAGGGCCTCAACATCAAAGACGGCCGGATCGAACATCCAGCCGTCCAAGCGGTTTTCCCAGATTTGTAGGAATGAGGAGGGGTCGCTAAAACCATCCACGGTTACGGCGTGATCAAAATCATCCCCATTCGGGTCGATCGAGACCGATCAACCCTGTAGGGGCGTACCGCTGTACGCCCCTACCCGGATTAATCCTCATTACAACGGAATATTCGTAACCGGCTCCGCGTCTTGGAACAACGGCGTGCTCAGGTAGCGCTCCCCAAAGCTGGGCTGAATCGCCACAATCAACTTGCCCGCATTTTCCGGGCGGCGACCCACCTGAATTGCCGCATAAATCGCTGCTCCCGAAGAAATCCCCGAGAGCAAGCCCTCCTCCCGCGCCAACCGACGACCATAGGCGATCGCCTCGTCATCGGTCACCGTAATTACTTCATCAATCAGATCCACCTTCAGCACCTCGGGCACAAACCCCGCGCCAATCCCCTGGATTCGGTGGGGGCCCGGTTGCCCGCCGGACAGCACCGGACTGTTGGCCGGCTCCACCGCGATCGCCTGAAAGTCCGGTTTCCGCTGCTTAATCACTTCCGCCACGCCCGTAATCGTGCCGCCCGTGCCCACACCGGAAATCAAGAAATCAATCTTGCCGTCCGTATCCGTCCAAATTTCCTCAGCGGTGGTGCGGCGGTGAATATCTGGATTTGCCGGGTTGCGGAACTGCTGCAACATATAGGCATTGGGAACCGTGTTGGCAATGTCCTGGGCTCGCCGAATGCAACCGCCCATCCCTTCAATGCCCGGCGTGAGTTCCAACTGTGCCCCGTAGGCTCGCAGCATGGCCCGCCGCTCGGCGCTCATGGTTTCCGGCATGGTCAGGATCAGTTGATAGCCCTTGGCAGCGGCGGCCATGGCCAGGGCAATCCCCGTGTTCCCGGAGGTGGGTTCCACCAAAACGGTCTTACCCGGAATGATCGTGCCGGCCTGTTCGGCGGCTTCGATCATGTTGATGCCGATCCGGTCTTTCACCGAAGCGGAAGGGTTCATGCTTTCCAGCTTGACCAGCACTTCGGCCAGGCAGCCTTCCGCTTGGGGCAGGCGGTTAAGCCGAACTAGGGGAGTGCGGCCAATCAGTTCGGTGATGTTGTTGGCGACGTTCATGGGCATCTGGCTGGAACTCTCTCGTCAGGTCTGAGGGGGTCGATCGCCCCTATGGCACGGGTCGGATCGAACAACGAAGCATTGGGCAGTGAGTAGATCAGTCGAATCATCCGGCCATTCAGCCAGCCATTCAGCAAAAATCAAGCAACCGCAAGCAACCCAAAATATCCCGAGCCTTCTAAGGATTTTTTCAGTGCTCTTGATTGCCCCTGGGCAGCCATGATCCCCAGAGCCTAGATGTAATACATCAGGTCAAGTTGCTTGCGGGCATCTCGACGATCCTTGAGATCCTGGAGGGTGTAGCGTTGCAGCACGTCGTTGGCGGCTTGATCCACTTCAACCCAAATCTCGTAAATAATGGCGCTTTCGAGCGGGCGATCGCGCCCGCCGTCGTCGGCAATGTTGGCATCGGCTCCTTCTAAACATCGCAGCACATCCAGTAGCGAGATCGTCCAGGGCGATCGCGCCAGCAGATAGCCGCCTTTGGCCCCGCGTTGGCTTTTGACCAAACCGCCTCGGCGCAGGGTGGCTAAGAGTTGCTCAAGGTAGCGATCGGGAATGTCCTGATCGGCAGCAATTTGGCGGATTTGCAACGGCTCGTCGTCTTGGTAGCGATCGGCGAGTTGCAACAGGGCCAGAAGGGCATATTCGCTTTTGGATGACAGTTCCACGGGTGGAGAACCTAGGAGCGAGGCTGGATCCCTAAGCGCCTGATCGCCTCATGATCGTTGATCTGAGATCTGAATCATGGATCTGAATCGTTGATCGGCGAGTCGATCGAGATAGCTTCGGGGCGATCCTAGTATACCCCGGTTTTCCGCTGGGTTTTGTAGGGTTTCATCCCGGGAAATAGCTGTGCTCTGAAGCTCCGTGATCTGCTCCGAAAACAGTCTGGTAATTCCGAAAACAGTTCGGTAACACAGTCTGGTGATGCAGTCCGGTAACACAGTCCGGTAACACAGTCCGGTGACCTGGCTACAGGAATGAGGCAAACCTAGCCAGTGATCAGCTTGACCAGCACAAAGGGCGCAACAATCATGGCCTGAAAACGAACATCGCCCGATCGATCCCACTCCGCAAGTTCGGCTTGGGTGGGTTTTGTGATCGCCTGTTCATCAATCCAGCGCTGCACGACGGCGGTGTTGTCGCTGGCCAGGGCCTCGCCCACTTCGGCCAAGTCCAAATCTGGCGTAACCACAATGACGGCATCGCGGCCGATGTGGGGCTTCAGCCAATCCCATTCGGCTAGGTCGATCGATTCCGTGAGGCTCGATCGCAGGTTGCCGCTGGAGGAGTCATCGGCCGGAAAATTGGGGTTGCTGGGTTCGCTATCCATGCGCTTGATGGGGGCAGGTGATTTAGGCGGGCCGCACCCGCATCAGAACTTGATCGAATTCAACGGGTTGGGCATTTTCCACCAAAATTTCCACCACTTCACCGCTGATTTCGGCCTCTAGCTCGTTCATCAGCTTCATGGCTTCGATGATGCAAACCGTTTGCCCCGAAGTGATTCGATCGCCCGGTTGCACAAAGGGCGGCTCGCCGGGGGCCGGGGCCCGGTAAAACGTGCCCACCATCGGGGACTTGATTTCCAGCAGTTTGGGATCGTTGAGGGGCGGTGGCGAGGCGGGCGGCGCTGCTGGCTCCAGGGGGGCGGCCGTGGTCACCGGGGCCGCGACCGGGGCGATCGGGGCCGCTGCCATGGCCACCGGGGCGATCGCCGTGCCTGCTGCTGCCGCCGCCACTGCCTTTCGCACCGTCAGCTCATAGTCACCTTGCTTGAGCGTCACTTCGGCAATATCCGTCTGGTTCAGAACCAGCAGCAGTTCCCGCAATTCGTCAAAGTCCAGCGGCACGGGTCGTCTCGCTCCTAATCGCAGAATGTTAAAGCGTTAAAGGGATTCAAAAAAGAGCCGTCCATGGGGCCTTGGGCCCAGGCTCCGAGTTGAAAAAGAGGCAATCTAGGCAATCTAAAGCAATGCAAACCAAGGCAATGCAAAATGCAGGATTTAGTCAGGATTTAGTTTAGAGAGCTACCTGGTCTGAGGACGATCGCCTGGAGATTCCCAAGGGTTGCCCAGACCAAGGGTAGGGGCTGATTCAGTATCGGTTGTAACACTAATTGCCTAGCCCCTGGCGATCGGTCGTGGCGTTCCAGGGCCCAATCGCCAGGAGCTTCAGAAGGAAATTAATTTTCGCGGCCAAGGTACTTGTCTTCGCGGGTGTCAATCCGCAATTTTTCGCCCACGGAAATGAACAGGGGAACCATGACCGTTGCACCGGTTTCCAGTTTGGCGGGCTTTTGGCCCCCGGTGGCAGTGTCGCCCTTCACGCCGGGATCCGTTTCCACCACTTCCAGAACCACGGTGTTGGGCAAGTCCACTTCAATCACCTTGCCGTTCCAGGTCACCACCTGGGCTTCCATCCCTTCTTTCAGGTATTTGACCCGATCGCCAATTTGGGCGGCGGAAATGTTCATTTCCTCGTAGGTCTTCATGTCCATGAACACATACTGCTCACCGTCCATGTAGGTGTGCTGCATGTCGCTTTTTTCCAGGGTCGCTTGTGGAACCGTTTCCCCTGCGCGGAAGGTGCGCTCAACCACGCTACCGGTCTGCACGTTTTTCAGCTTCGTGCGAACAAACGCTGCGCCTTTGCCGGGTTTGACGTGCAAAAACTCAACAACTCGCCAGACACCATTGTCTAGCTCGATCGTGACACCGGGGCGGAAATCGTTACTGGAAATCATCGGAAGCTGGTTTACAAAGCACCGCAGGCGGGCATAGGACGGGATACACTCTACCGCTTTTTGGGGCCGTTGGGTATTGGGCCTAGGAATCTGGAATCGACCGGGCTATGGCAAGATTGGAAGATTGGCAGTCTCCCGATGCGCCCATGGAAACGGGCGATCGCGCTGGGGCTGTTGCGATGGTTTGAGGGCTTGCGGGCTAGGGTTTAGGGCTTCCTTGCGAGTACCTGGGGGCTGGCTTGCGGGTGGGCTGGCGCAATTGCCGGTGTAGCCAGTGGTCAGCCAGCCGTCAGCCAGCCGTCAAGCAGCCATATTTTTTATTCACTTCGATTGACCTCGATTTATCTTCGATCATGGCTATTCCAAGGCGACTTAAGGCAGGGCAAACCCGCTCCGGGTGGGCGAAGACGATCGAAACCTGGACAGCGGTGGTCGATCGACAACTGCAACGACGGGAGCAAGGGTGGATGGGCGGTTGGGCGATCGCCCTGAGCCTGGTGATGGTGCTGTGGACGATCGGGGCGGCTCCCGCTTGGGCAGCACTGCCGGCCGGGAATGCTATCACTGACGGCAAGGCCCTGCTGCGCTATTCCTTGCCGATCGACAATGTGCCGATTCGCAAGGTGCAGTCGGAGGTGGAATCGATCGCTGGATCCTTGCGGGCTAAGCGTTGGAGTCCCGTGGCCACCAGCTTGAAAACGGCCGATCGGACGGTGACCTACAAGCGCAACCAGATTTTGGCGGCTGTTCGTCCCGATCGCCAGGAAGCCGCAGCCCAAAAGCTTGATCAGATTAGCGAGACGATCGCCAAGGCCCAGGCCGCCGTGGAAACCAAAAATAAGTCCACGGTTTGGGAACTGCGCCGGGAGATTCTGGACGCAGTGGGAGCGATCGAAGCGGATATGGTGCAGGGTTTCCCCTTTGAAGTGCCTGCTCAATATGCCAACCTGCCCCAACTGAAGGGCCGCGCCACGATCGAGATTGAAACCAGCAAAGGCAGCGTCACTGTGGTGGTGGATGGCTACAGCGCCCCCGTCACGGCCGGCAACTTTGTGGACTTGGTGCAGCGAGGGTTCTATGACGGGTTGCCCTTCACCCGTGCCGAAGATTCCTACGTGTTGCAATTTGGCGATCCGGCTGGCCCCGCTGAAGGCTTCATTGATCCCAAAAACAACGAATATCGCGCCATTCCCCTAGAAATTCTGGCCAGCGGCGACAAAGAACCCACCTACGGCATCACGCTCGAAGATGCGGGCCGCTATGGCGATTTGCCCGTGCTGCCCTTCTCGTCCTATGGGGCCCTGGCCATGGCCCGACCAGAACCGGATCCCGATGGCGGTTCGTCTCAGGTGTTTTTCTTCCTGTTTGAACCGGAACTGACCCCCGCCGGGGCCAACCTGCTGGATGGTCGCTATGCGGTATTTGGCTACTCGATTAGCGATGCCAAGGCGGTGTTGGATAAGATTCGCCCCGGTGACCAGGTGGTGAAGGCAACGGTGGTGGATGGGTTGGAAAATCTGGTGCAGCCCAGTTAGGTGCGGCGGGTTCTGAGTGATGCCGTTTGCTCAGAACCTGTCTTGCAGCGAACCCCTCCCCAAGGATTGAGTCCCCGCTTGGCCTGGATGCCAAGGGGGACTTTGCTTTGGGCGTTGGGAACCATTCCGGTTAGCTGGGTTGCTTGGGTTGCCTAGGTTGCGGGGTCATTATGGTTGGGTTGGGTGCGTTTAGAGTCAGTGCGAGAGCTTATGGACGCGGTGGAATCGTTGCGGTTGGCGGATGTGGGGGAAGCGGGGTTACTGGCGCGGTTGTTTGCCTTTTGCGATCGCTCGGTGGTGGGTGATGACGCGGCCCTGTTGGACTGGCCCGAGGGTCGATCGCTCGTGGTCACAACTGATGTGCTGGTGGACGGGGTGCATTTTAGCGATCGCACCACCCCTCCTAGGTCGATCGGGTGGCGAGCGGTGGCGGCTAATTTGTCCGATTTGGCGGCCATGGGGGCAACGCCTCGGGCAATCACCGTGGGGCTGTCTCTGCCGGGGAATTGTGCGATCGACTGGGTGGAGTCTCTCTATGGGGGGATGGCCGATTGCTTAGCCCAATTTGGCGGGGCAATTGTGGGGGGGGATGTGACCCGATCGACTGTGGCCACACTGGCCATCACGGCGATCGGGTCGGTTTTGCCCGATCGATCCCTCCAGCGCCACGCGGCCCAACCGGGAGATGCGATCGTCGTGACGGGTGAACATGGGGCTTCCCGTGCGGGGTTGGCCCTGCTGTTAGCTGATTGGCCCCCAGAGGCTGCGGAACCTTCGGCCGCAGCGAGATCGACCTGGATTCGGGCCCACCAATACCCAACCCCCCGCTTGGACGTAATTGCTCAGTTGGATCAACTGAATCAACTGCGCCCCTGGCTGGCCGATCGCCCCCTGGCTGCCATGGACTCCAGTGATGGGTTGGCCGATGCGGTGGTGCAATTGGCCCAAGCCAGCGGCCTGCGGGCGAAACTGTGGGGCGATCGGCTGCCAATGCCGGCAGGGTTGGTGGCGGCGGTGGGGCTGGCGCGGGCCCGCCATTGGACGCTCTACGGGGGCGAAGATTTTGAATTAGTCCTGTGTTTACCGCCGGATTTGGCTGCTGATTTGGTGCAGTCCTTGGGCGGTTCGGCGGCCATTGTGGGGGAAATGGTGGCTCCAGAGGCGGATCCTGAGGCGTTTTCAGAGGCGTTAACCCAGCAGCCGATCGCCTGGGTGGTGGATTCAGGGGCGATCAAACCGATCGGGCGATCGGCCAGCTTCCAACATTTCGGAACATCGGCCACCACCGGGCCCGCTTAAGGCTGTCCCGCTGGGCCAGGCCCAAGACGACCATGCCCAATTGGCCCAGGATTGAGCCATCATGATTGAGCAATGCTAGAGGCGCAAAATGCGGAGCTGTTCAACCGCAAAGCCACTGACCTGAGCCACTGACCTGAGCCATCTCCATGGGCCCATCGGAGCAACCAACATTGCCCATTGAAGAACCCACGATCGACCCCATGGGCCTCGATTCCAATTCGCATCTCCCTGGGTCGGCGGCAAAAGATGCCCGTGGTGATCGATCGAGCCTGGCCCCGATCGCCCCAGAATCAGCACCGGATTGGTCGGCAGTGATTGAGCAACTGCAAATTTTTCAGCGATCGCAACTTGACCAGCTTGCCCAAGACCTCGATCGCCTGAGCGCCGAGAAAACCCAATTACTGTTGGATCTCGATCGCCTAGCTCGCTATCGCCAACAACTGCGAGCACAGCCCGCTCCGGGACAATCTCTGTTGGATCCCACCAGCCAAGCTTGGGCCCAACAGTGGGCAAAACAACTGGCTCAACACATGGGATCCCACCTGAAAAGGGCGATCGACCAACGGTTTCAGGCCTTGGCTCAGGAATTGCGGCCCAGGGATTCCGGCGAGGCGATCGGCTCGCCCGTGGTGATCCATGGTCGTCTCAGTAGCACCGCGATTGAGCGACAATTGATGGCGCTGGATCAAACCCTGGCCCAAGTTTTCACCCATCTCCATCAAGACTTAGCGGCCTATGAACAGGCGCTGGCCCAACGACTCAGCCGATTGGCCCGGCGACAACAGCAGGGGGAATTGTTGTTGAAGCAGGTGATGGCTCGTTGGGAAACCTCGATCGCACCCAATGCTCTCGCATCCGATTCCCTTGGGTCTGAGCTTGGGGTTCCTGATCCTGAATCAACCGCGCCCGATCGGCCCGCTTCCCCGATCGCCCCCTTGTCCGATCCGGCTCCTGTGTTGTTCCCTCCCCCCCTTGTGGCCGTGAAACCCTCCGTCCCCCATCCTCAGACCCTGCGGCAACCGGGCTGGCTGTTGGCCCTGGTGGCGGCCCTGTTGTTGGCCCTGTTCAATGTGGCCCTGAAGCTGTTGTTTACGGGCAATGCTCCGGAAACCCTGTTAGGGGTGGTGACCCTACCCGGCATCATTGCGCCGGGGCTGGGCAATTCTTTGCTGATTTTGCTGTTGCGCACCCTGGCGATCGTCCTGGTGTTTCCAGCGCTGGCCACTTGGCTTTATCCCGCCACTTGGCAGGAAATTCGCCACCTGTGCCAAAGCCGCGATCGCCGGTCTTGGCAAATGATCTTGCTGAACGGCTTTTTCATGTTTGTGTCCCAAGTGCTGCTCTATGTGGCGATCGGGAATTTGCCGACGGGCTTGGCGGTCACCCTCTTTTTTCTCTACCCCGTCTTTACCCTGCCCCTGTCCTGGTGGCTATTGGGCGATCGCCCCACGGCCCTGCGCTTGTTTCTCACGGCCCTGATTCTGCTGGGGGGCGGCTTGGCCCTGCCCGAGGGGGGCCCGACCGCAGGCGATAACTGGGTGGGTCTCTCCAGCGGGCTAGCGGCCGGCGCAGCCTTCGCAGGCTATCTACTCACGGTGCAATGGGGAACCAAAACCTTGCATCCCGTGCCGTTCACCCTGGTTTCCTTCCTGTGGGTGTTTGTGTTGGCTTGCTTTGGACTCATTGCGCGGCCGGAGGCGGTGACGGTGCAGGTGTTGCCGGGGACTTGGGGCGGCCTGCTGTTGGGTGGAGTCATTTTGGGTCTGTTGACCTTAGGGGGCTACCTGCTGAATAACTTGGCGGTGCAACGGGTGGGAGCTGCTTGGACGGCCATTCTCAGCGCCTCGGGCAATGCTTTGACGGCCCTGGCGGCCTGGATTTTGATCCAAGAATCGCTGGCCGGGGGGCAATGGCTGGGCATTGGGTTGGTGACCCTTGGGGTGACGCTGCTGAGTGTGGAGCAGTTGAGCAAGCCGCGCCGATCGCCCCGATCACGCCAATCGCCCCAAAGCTAGGCCAGGTTAATCAACCATCGATGGTCTCGTGGGCCCCTTCTGAGACAATGGGGACGCTTTTGTCCTGATGCTTGCGTGCCGATGAAATCCTATTCGCTGCGATCGCCCGCCAAAATTAATCTCTATTTGGAAATTGTGGGCGATCGTCCCGATGGTTTCCATGAGTTGGCCACCGTGTTCCAGAGCATTGACTTGGCGGATCTCGTCCATGTGCGATCGGGAATGCAGGGCGTAATCCAAGTGGAGTGCGCCGCCGAGGGTGTGCCTAACGATGCCAGCAATTTAGCCTATCGGGCCGCAGCCCTGATGAGCGAGCGGTTTCCCGAAGCCTTCGCCAAATGTGGGGGCGTGTCGATCGAAATTGAAAAGCGAATTCCCGTGGCCGCTGGCTTGGCTGGGGGATCGGGCAATGGCGCGGCGGTGTTGGTGGGGCTGGACTTGGCCTGGGGCTTGGGCCTCACCCAAGGGGAGTTGCAGGAGTTGGCGGCCGAATTGGGATCCGATGTGCCCTTCTGTGTGGGCGGAGGAACGGCGTTGGCCACGGGACGCGGTGAGGTGCTGGATCCCCTCGCGGGGGTGGATCAGGTGTGGTTGGTGTTGGCAAAGTACCGCAGTTTGGGCGTTTCCACCCCCTGGGCCTATCAAACCTATCGCGCTCAGTTTGGGGCGGAATATGCCCGCACTCCAGAGGCCCAAGCGGCTCGGCATACGGCGGCCAAGTCTGGGCCCCTCGTGCGATCGCTCCAATCCTTGGCTGCGGGCGATCGAGCTGGTCTTTCGGGGTTGCGGCCCCTGTTGCGTAATGATTTGGAACGGGTGGTGTTGCCGGCCCATCCCCAAATTGCGCAGTTGCGGGACTTGCTCGATCGCTTGGCCCCGCTGGGAGCGATGATGTCCGGTTCAGGCCCCTCGGTTTTTGCCCTGGCCGAATCCGCCAGCCAAGCCCAGGAAATCCAAGCTGCCGCGCGATCGGCCCTGCCGGATCCGGATTTAGAATTTTGGGTCACCCAATTCAGTGCGGCGGGCATTCGGCCCATTAACCAGTCGGTTTAGCGGTGGATTCAGCCGTGGATTCAGCTATTAATTCAGGGATTCACTCGGAGGTGAATTCAGGAGGCGGTGAATTCGTTTCCGCCAGGGGCAACCAAGCCACGGCCATCGTTCCCTGAGCGATCGGGGGAAGGAGTCGATCGGGAGTTTCCCGCAACCGCAACCGAGCAGGTAGGGCGATCGGGGGGCTAAACAGTTCCAAGCGGCCGCCCATCTGCGTCATCAACTGACGGGCGATCGCCAAACCCAACCCCGTGCCTGGAATCGGGCTGGCGGCCTGAATTCCCCGAAAACCGCGCTGAAACAGCCGCTCCAAATCCGCTGGCGGGATATTGTTGCCCTGATTGCTGACCACCAGCGCCAGACCCCAACCGGCCGCGGGCGCATCTTGCCAAGCGGCAACCCGGGCCAACACCTGCACCCGACCCCGATCGCAGGCGTATTTGATGGCGTTATCCAGCAAATTGCTAAACACCTCTCGCCAAGCCGTGCCATCGGCCAAAACCGGCGGCAAATCGGCGGGTAACGACATTTGAAACGATCGCCCGCGTTCGATCGCCACCGCTTCCGCCGCCGCAATCGCATCCATCACCAAGGCCTCGACTGGCCAAGGGGCGATCGTCACTCCCGGCAACAGCAGGGCCGCTTTGTTTTCGGCGGGGGCGGGTAACTCCGACGGTGAGGGCTGGTCGGCACTGGGGGCCGCTGCCCCTGTCCAGTCCGGCGTATCAATCACTTGGCTAAAGTCCGTCAACATCCCTTGGAGTCGATCGCCCTCCCGCAGCAAGCTTTCCAGATGTGGGCGTGATCGATCCTCGCCCCCCAACCGCTTCAGCACCAACTTGCCGAATGTCCGAATGGCCGTCAGGGGATTGCGAAACTGGTGCAGCCAATTGTGTAGTAATTCCGCCTGGCGCTGTTGCGTGGTCTGTTGTTGGCGATAGGCCGCCTCCAACAGTTGATTGCGGCGATCGAGTTCGCAGGCCGCCGCCAAGGTCACCGCCACCCGCCCCGCCTGCTGGCGATCCTTGGGAGTCCAAGGTTTAGGGCGATCGAGCACCAACAGCCCCAACATCATCCCCCCTCGGGCCAAGGGCAGCACCAATCGGCCCGGGTGGGGTTGGGGATTGAATAGGGGATTCAACGCGGGGTCAACGGCTGAATGGGAATTGGTGGAACGGGCAGAGGCTGAATGGTCAGCATCCGTGATCTGGTTGGCCGCCGGGGGAATTGCTTCCGGCGCGATCGAGAAGTCCAGCACGTCCGGCCGATCGCCCGCTTGGTGACTAACCTCGGCCTCGGGCGCGATCGCAGAGGGGATCTCCGCCGGAGCCGCTGCCCAAGGGCCCGACCCCGACAGCAACCGCGATCGGCCCCGACTGCGCGATCGGCCCGTTCCCGCTTCCCCCAAAAACTGCGTCTTGGCCCGAGCCGGATATTCCAACACCGGCATCCAAGCCGGTTCCGCCGTTCCTGACCAATCCTGCGCCAAATACACCACACCCCGTCCCAGGTGCAGCGTTTCCGCCATCAAGGCCAACTGCGCTTGGCACAGGGCCAAAAAGGTTGAACTCGCCATTGCTCGCCACTCCCCCCTGGGGGCCTCCATCGGGGAACATTCGCGGTTGCCAGGGACTGGGGAGCGGCCGCGCCCGGTTTCCCGCATGGGGCGATCGCCGGCTTTGTGAAGAATTACGGCGTTGCTCTCCCCAAGGCTTGAGAACTCCTTAAGCTGGAGCTATCTCAAACCGCTTCTATTCAAATTGCTCCATCTAAACTGATTAAAAACCATTAAAAAGCCGCGAGGGATCGCAAGAACCTGGGGCGGCAATTGTGCAAAATCCAGGCGGTCTCTAGGTTTCTGGATGGACCAGCACTCACAATCAAACTGCTAAGAAATCGACAGAATAAAACATTGTAATTGAATTCATGTCGATCAATTAAAACAAGTTGAAATTTTGGCGCAAAGGCGATATACTTTGCACGGCTTTTGTAACCGTCACTACACTTATCTTGGCACGGGAGGTAAGGAGGTTGGCAAGGAGACGCAAGCGCAAGAGCCGTCGGCGGCAAGAAGGGCGACGGATTCTTGAGAATGTGCCACAGTATAGCATCGAATGTGGCGAAGATAAGCCGGTCACGGCCGCTCGCAAATTCATTAAGGCAGAGGGAATTCATCCCCCCGCTTTGGTGTTGGTGAAGCGCAACGAACACACCACGGATCGCTACTTTTGGGCCGAAAAAGGGTTGTTCGGAGCGCAATACGTTGAAGAAAACCACTTCCTGTTCCCGAGTCTTCGGCTCTGGGGCGATCAAGAAGGGGATGTGCCTGCTTTGGGAATGGTGGCCGCAGCGGCCCGCTAAGTCCATGGCAACAAAACTGAAACCCGCGTTGTGTGGAGCCTGAAATCAGACGTTTGAGGTCGTGGCTGCTCTGCAATTCGGGCAAAGTTAAGGTGCAAATCGTCTTGGGGGATGGATGCACGGAAACGTGGATTAATTGGTGATTTGTTATTGATTGGTGGGTGATGACTGTTGACCTTCCCTTGGCGATCGACTCCTACATCGCAGCGCCAGTGGACGATCGAGTGCATCACAGTTGACACATCAATCTCTCATTAGCAAAAAGCTCAATAGCCGACTAACGACGGGCCTAAGCGCGATCGCTTCTTGCGCGATGCCCTTGTGCGGCCCTGGGTGCTTCCAATTCAAAAAAATCCAGCAACGCCCGCGATCAGTCCGCTGATCCGTGGGCGTTGCTGGTTTTTTATGGGTTTGCAGGTGTGGGGTTCTAGGGTTGTGCTGTTCTTTTGAGCTAGGCAACCTGGGACAGCAAGGAACGGAAAAATCGACCCGTCAATGGGTTCATCAGCAAATCAGCAGTTACCACATGCCGCGAATTGGTTGTGCGGGGCGATCGGGGGTGACGGTGGTTTGTTGAACAGTGGTTTGTTGGCCGCTGCGTTGTACGGTGCGTTGTTGCACGGTGGTGGTCGTGGTCACGCTGGCTTGACTGGTGCTGACGTAGGCGCTGTCAGCATTGGCCAGTTGAATGGAGCCATTGCGAATCACGAGGGCATCGTTTCCCAGGGCAACGGCTTGGGCAAAGAAACGACCATCGACCAAGGCCAAGGTGATTTGATCTCCCGGATCGAGGCCCAGTCGGGTGCGATCGAGCTGGGTAATGCCCACCAAGCGAGTGGAACCATCGGTCAGCAACAGTCGCACCCGATCGCCCACCAAATCTTGAATCTCGCCGGTCACAATTTCCACATTCTCAGCGGGCCCCACCATCCACACCACTTCCGGCATTTCTGCCCGGGCGGGCAAGGGGGCCAGGGTGGCGGTGGTGACCAAAAGGGCGATCGAACCCATCACTGCGCAAGTCCATTTGCAAGCCATAACCAACTTCTCCAACGGAAGACTGTGAGTGCCAACGGAAGGACTCGATCGAGCGATCGAATCCGCCAACTGATTACTTCGCGGCCGTTGGGGGAAAGTCAGGATCACCAATTCGGCCTCGATCGGGCCCAGAGGAGCGATCACCAGGGGTTAATCAACAAATAATGAGGATGTTCTAATGAGGATTTTCTGAAGCGGGCGTGCGTTAAAACTCTGGGCCAGCGTCGATCGCAGCGGCCACCACATCCACAACAGCGGTGGTTTGGCGACCCGTGAGCCAATAGGTGCGCATGGGGCCGCGGCCCTTCACATCAATCTCGCCTCGGGATTCAAACTCATAGCGATCGCGTAGGGCCTGATACACCGTTTCGGTCACCTGAATTCGGCTGGCCAAGCCCTGGGACTCCATGCGACTGGCAATGTTGACCGTATCGCCCCAAAGGTCATAGATAAACTTACGAATGCCAATTACACCGGCAATTACGGGCCCGGTGTTCATGCCAATGCGAATTTCCAGCGATCGCCCCAAGGTTTGCTGAAACTCATCCTGAAAGCCGTGAATCACCCGCTGCATATCCAGCGCCATGTTGGCCATGGCTGCAGTGGGATCTTCCATGGGCAGGGGCAACCCAGCCGCCACCATGTAGGCATCTCCGAGGGTTTTGATTTTTTCCAGGTGATGGCGTTCTGCCAGGTGGTCAAACTGGGAAAAGATGCGGTTCAACCAGGTCACCAGATCGATCGGGGGCAGTTGGGACGAAAGGGGCGTGAAACCCACGATGTCCGCAAACAGAATGCTGACTTCTTCAAAATGTTGGGCGATCGGTTCCGATTCCGTGGATCCATCGGGCTGCACATTTTGCTTTAGGCGATCGGCCACGGTGCGGGGCAGGATGTTCAACAGCAATCGCTCTGATTTTTCCTGTTCCCGGCGCAGGGCTTCTTCGGCCTGTTTGCGTAAGGTGATATCTTCCACCACCCCCAACAACCCAATCACGCGGCGTTGATTGTCGTGAATCGGAATTTTGCTGATATCTAGCCAAATGGTTTCGCCCGTGGCTCCCGGTTTTTGCTTGGGGGCGATCGCGTGCCAAACGGGGCGATCGCTCTCAATCACCCGGCGATCTTGCTCCCGAAAGGCCTCCGCTGCCTCTGGATCTCGCACCAGGTCAAAATCCGTTAGCCCAATCACCGCTTCAGGGTTTTCCAGCCCCGCCGCTTCTGCCCAGTTTTTGTTGCAACCCTGAAAGACCAGATCGGTATCTTTCCAAAACACATGTTGGGGAATGCTGTCGAGAATTAGCCGCAAATATCGTTCCTTTTCTTGCAGCTTGGCTTCCGAAAGGGTGAGGGCGGCGGTGCGTTGTTGCACCTTCAGCTCTAGATTTTGGTTGGCTTCCTCCCAGGCGGCAAAGGCCTGCCGCAACTGAAAGGCCATGCGGTTAAAGGACTCGGCCAGGCGATCGACCTCCAGAATTGGGCTGGCGGCGGCGGTCTGATTTAAATTACCCTCAGCGATCGCCTCGGCGGCCCGGCTGATGCGACTGACGGGATCCACAATCCAGCGCGTGGTGGCGATCGCCATTAAGACGGCCAAGCCTAAAGCGCCCAAACAGAGCAGAGCGGTGATGCGGGTATTTTCCTGAATTTGGGATGTGAAATCCCGCTCGGGGACAACCGTCACAGTCACCCAGTCAAGTCCATAGTCATTTTCCAGGGGCAACACATCGATGAAGACACGATCGCTCCCCTTCGGTCGCACAATGCCCTGATATCGCTTGCTGACCTGGCGATAGGTGCCAAAGCGCTCCCGCAAAAACTCACCCGCTGCCCGAATTCGAGGATCGCGGCTCTCCTCCGGTTTCAGCCGCTGGGGTTGGTTTTGGGCATCCCGCAAAAACAGGGGTTCCTCAGATGACGTGGCCACCAGGGCCCCGGTCAACCGCTCCACAATGAACATTTCTCCGGTTCGCCCTACCTTCAGACCCCGTAAAAAGGTGGAAAGCTGCTCCAAGGGAAGGTCGATCGCCAGCACACCCTTGAGTGTTTCCGTGGTCAGCGGTGTGCCACTGGCGGTCACCGTACTGGGGTTGCTGGTGTAAACGGGCAAGGCCGGAGTAATGCCCAAAACCGGCGGCTCCGTGAACACATAAATGGGCGACCAGGCCAAGCCCCCCCGAGCCACAGCAGCCCGATACCAAGGGCGTTTACGGGGGTCGTAGGGCCGGGAGCTAACGAAGCGATCGCGCTGGCCCTGCTTGTTCAGGGTGTAAATTCTCCAGTTGGGAGCCGTTGCCGTTGTTCGCACGGAGACCGTGGAAGGGTTGCCGCGCTCAACCTGCAAAAAATTGCCCTCCGCGTTGCCGTAGTAGAGGGTGGAGACCTCCGGTGTGATGTGTACCTGATGCCAAAAGTAGCGCTGAAGGGCGGCGAAGTCGTTGAGGTTGAGGTTACCCGCCGCCACGGATGCAGCATCAATGCGCAAAAACAGCTCGGATGTGCCCAAATACCCCTGCACATGCTGTTCCACCTTGGCCGCAATTTCGCCACTGAGCCTGGCCGCGAGGTCATTCACGGCCCGCTGGCCATTTCGCAGTGAGAGCCATCCCGTGAGTCCAACGGCCCCGGCCACTTGCAGGACGAGCGGCACGACCAACCAGCGCAAGCGTAGTTGTCGGAACCGCTTCGGGATCGACTGGATGGGTTGCACGAGTTTCATAGGGTGTCTAACGGTGCGGGTGGGGCGTGGTCAGGATCAGGAATGGAAAACCAGGCCTCGCTTGGGTTTCCATGTTGCAATTTGTTGCGGCTGAGAGAAACCGGCGCAGCAAATTGCAGCAGCCGACGAAAGTGCTCCGATGAAAAATGAAAAACGTGCCGAGACTTGAACGAGTCTGGGTTGCAGCCTTCGCGCGGGCATCAGAATCGTTGAGGACGGTGGTTTGATTCTGGCATTCTCGGGGGAACTTGTGGGGTGATACACCCAGGCGCAGCTTGTGACTTCCTGCGGCGCGACGGTTGATCATGATCGACCCGATCGACCCGCTGCGGCCCACCCGAAGATCGTTAAATCCAGTAAGGCAACCAGCGCACACCCTCAATTCCCCAAATCCGCAGTTGCCAGTCAAAGGGGGTGAGGGGCCAGCCCAAATAAACGGGCAGCCAAAACAGAAAGGACAGCCCAATCAAAATCATGGCGGCGAGCGAGAGGGGGCGATCGGAGCGGGATTGCCAGAGCCGATCGAGCAGCCAAGCCAAGACCAAGCTCGAAAACACAAACGCTCCCATGTAGTGGTAGAGAAAGGTGCAACGAGAGACCTTGGCCCAGGGCAGCCAGTTCGCCCCGTAGTTCACCAGGCAATAGGTCAACATCAAAACTTCAGGCGATCGCGCGGCGGCCCCGATCGCGCCCGATCGTTCCCACATCAGTCGCAATTGCCAGCGGTGGGATCCCAACCGCACCACGGGACTTTCCAAATAATCGGTGCTGACCAAGGGGTTCGCCAAAGCGGCCGGTTGCGCGATCGATCGCCACCAGTACCGCCCCAACCACCACAGGGCCACAACCAACGCCCCCGCCGTCAGCCACCAGAGCAGTGGATTTCCCAGGGCATGTACGTCATAAACCGTTGGCGTGCCGGCCGGGAGATCCTTGGGGATCGGGTTTTGATAATCGATCGGGGCGTTGGGGCCGCTGGTGCGGGCGTAGAAATAGGCGATCGGGCGCAACAGCAGGGGCCAAGTGAACCAACGGGAACAGTAGGGATGGGCATCATCACCCCCAACCCGATGGTGGTAGCGCAACAAGTCTTGGTTAAATTCCCAAATACTTTTGCCGGGATTCATTTGGGCATGGGGAATCCACAGCAGCCAATAAATCACCAACGGCAGCAGCCCCAACATCAATCCCATTTGGATCGGGCTGAAGCGCTGAAGGAGTGTTAAGGGATTTGCAGCCGATCGCCCCGTGCGGGAACTGGGGCTGTTTTCAATGCTCTCGGGTGGTTCGGCATTCTCGATCGGCTCGGTTGATTGCCGGGTCGTGAAACCAGGGCGATCGAGCCAATGCCAAACTCGCCACAGGGCCCAACTGCCCCAAGCCCCCACCAAAAAGGCCAAGCCATTCCACTTCACGCTGGCTGTGCAACCAAACCCCAAGCCCGCCACCGCCAGCCAGGCCCACACCTGCCAGTGGTAGCGCGATCGCCCGGCCATGGCCCGCGCCGCCATCAGCCAGCCACAGTGACCCAACAGGCCAAAGATCACCAGGTAAACATTGTTTAACCCATAGCGGGATTCCACCAAAAACAGCCCATCCAGGGCGATCGCCCCCGCCGCCACCAGGGCCAACAGCCGCCGCCCGGAAATTAACCAAGCCAACCAGGCCACCACCAACGGCATCAAAGATCCCACCAACGCATTCAGCCAGCGATAGCTGACCGTGGCTAGCAGGGAACCGGTTGCTTGGTTGGTGTTGTCGCGCCCCCACTGAAAATGCTCACTGATGGCAATCCCGATCGCAATCAGATACTTACTGAGGGGGGGATGGCCATCTTCAACGGGTTTGCCCACCAAGTAATCGCGGGCGAACTGGGCAAAGTAAACCTCATCAAACACCAAGGTGTTCAGGTGGCCCAAGTGCCAAAATCGAACGATCGCCCCCACCAGCACGATCGCCCCCAGGATCCACCACCAATGGGATTCCCAGTGCCATCGCAACCTGGAAGATCTTGGAAAATCCCCCCGATTGGCTTGAGCTTCCTGGTGTGGTGAGTGGTCTAGGGGCGATCGCACATCAGCCATGACAAAACCCATGGAAAAAAGGCCATTTTAAGGGCCATTGCAGCGGCCGCAATTGCGAGGCCCCGCGAACGGACGCTTAAGGATTTGCGTTGGAACCCGTGCCTTGCCAGTCGCTGCCGATTTGAATCGTCACGTCGGATCCCAAAATGCCCGAGCTATCCACCCGCACATCACCCCGCCCGATCGCTGCCTTCACCTGTTCCGCCGTATCCGCATCCCCATTTTGGGCAATCACCCGCGTCGTGCTGATCGTTTCCTTCCAAGACCGTGCCACAAACGTTTGGCGATAGCCCATCGCTTCTAATTGCCGCGCCACCGCCCTAGCGGCCTCCGGATTGCCGCTGGCATCCTGCACCGCCACACGCACCTGCGACATCGATCGACTGTCGCCGGAACCGACCCCATGTTCAAAATGCTTAGCCATCATGTCCCGAATCTGATTCGGGTAGGGCAACCAATAGCTCGTGCCGTAACGGGCAATATCTCCGTAATCCCCCGGAGTCACCAGCATTTGCACATTTTGGCGATCGACCTGGGTGGCAAAGCCCGCCAGCGCCACAATCTCCTCCATGCTGAGGTTAGTGTCCAAATTCTCCCGAATCACCGACAAAATATCCGGTAACTTCAGCAGCGTGGTGGGGTTCAGGGCCTGTTCCTTCAGGCTGCGCATGGCCATCTGCTGGCGCTGGACCCGGCCAATGTCTCCATACTCATCGTGACGGAACCGCAAAAACGCCAGCGCCTGTTCCCCATTCAGGTGTTGCCGTCCCTGTTTCAGATTGATGTAAAGGTGTTGGCTGTCGTCTTGATACTTCATGTCACGGGGAACATAGACCGTTAAGCCCCCCAAAGCATCCAGCAGCTTTTCCACCCCTTGGACATTAATCCGCATGTAGCGGTCGATCGGTACACCCCCCAACAGCTCGCTCACCGCCTTGGCGCTCAGGGCCGGCCCCCCACGACTGTTAGCAGCATTAATTTTGGTCATCCCCAGGCCATCCACCCAAGCCCGCGTATCCCGAGGAATCGACAGCACCGATAGTTTTTTCTGGCTGGGGTCAAACCGCACCAAAAACATCGTGTCCGACAGACCCTCAAAGGAGTTCACCAGCGCATGGTAGCCATACTTGCGACTCAGGCTATCATCCACGTCGGAGGTAATGACCTTAATCCCCAGCACCAAAATATTGACCGGCCGGGTGAGCTGCGGCAGTTGCAGACCCAGGCTGGAAATGGGTTGATTGTTCCCAAAAACCGCCTTTTCCTCTTTGCTCAATTCCCGCTGACTGAGGCTGGGGGAACTGAGGGAAACGGCCAGCAACGCCCCCGTGGTTGCGGAGATGGTGGCCACGCCCAAGAGGCTAAACAACAACCAGAACCAGCGGAAGCGATTGGCCCGAGGCTTGGGTTGCGGCGCTGGGGAGCGAGACATATCGGTAGCGTTGGTTTGGGGATGTCGATCGGTCAAGGGTGAGGAGGCGCGGTTGGAATGGCGAGTGGACACGGAATTCCTCAAAAGGGGGTCAAGGGCGGAGAGTTGATGAGAGAGTAGCGCACTGAATGGGCGATCGGGCAGGGGCACTCAGGTGGCTCTGGCAGGGCGATCTCCACTTGATGAGGCTCTGAGAACCGCTGGGAGTGCGGTGTGGGGTGGCTGCCCAGACACCAATCTGACCGTTCTGACCATGGAAAGCAGAGCACAGCGACCCGGCCGCATCGGCGGGGAAAACCACTAGGTGCAACTGCCGTAGCGCAATCATCGGGGATGGGTGCGCAAAACTGCCGTCATTTTAGCGGCGTTTTGGTGCGATCGCGGTGGATCATCCGGAGAAGACTAAGCAAAAATTCGCCGGAACTTTTTAGCAGGATTTAACTAGCTTTGACTGAGAGTTCAGCCGAAAATGCGATTCCCCAAGCGGTTCCCGATCATCATTCCCAAATCCCATTCCTAGATCTCAGCTCTTTTCGGCACTGCTCAGGATGGGTTGGGAATCAGTCCAGGATCGGCCCCAGATTTGTTTGGGGTAGGGTTGGCCAGCTCATGATTGCAGGCTGTTGGCAGCCGCCAAGCTGGGAACCTGACGGCTAGCGGGTCTTGTTTGAGTCTTGATTTAGTAGCGACTTGGTGGCAATTCGATGGCGAGTTGGTGGCGATTCGATGTTAAGGCGCTGTTGAGGCGATGCTGAGATGCGATATTGGAATGCGATATTGAGATGCAATATTGAATTGAACCGGCGTTAACACTATTGAAGCTGGCGTTGAAACCGTGCAAGATACCAGGCTCAACAACCTCCTAGGCGCGATCGCCCGGGGATTAGGAGGATGGCTCCAAAATCCTTGGCGGCGCACTTCTGTACAGTGTTTGGCGGTGTTGGTGGGGTTCTTTGGGGCTTCCGCCTTGATCACCACAGCGGGCCAGGAGGCTGCCTGGGACTTGTCCATGGCGGGCATTTTGGCGGTGTTCTGCGAGGTGGTGAGCATTGTGGTCTATCGCCGCTGGAATGCTCGGGCTACAGATTTCAGCGGGCGATCGCCCCTGTGGCTGTCGGTTTTGAATTTACTGAAATTAGGAATGGTTTACGGCCTGTTCTTAGAGGCTTTCAAATTGGGAAGCTAACCCAAATAGGAAAAAGGCCCCGCTCTGCTGGGGCGGATGGCCTGAAGTTGGGGAGTGCCTGTGAGGTGATAATTGACAGCGAGTGAGCGCTGACATTGCAAGG
Organism: Limnothrix sp. FACHB-1083; assembly: GCF_014696485.1. Classification (NCBI taxonomy): domain Bacteria; kingdom Bacillati; phylum Cyanobacteriota; class Cyanophyceae; order Pseudanabaenales; family Pseudanabaenaceae; genus Limnothrix; species Limnothrix sp. FACHB-1083. Next base: position 226,533 of record NZ_JACJQD010000005.1, read on the forward strand.
CTTTCACGAGCTGATCGTGCCTAAATTAGGGCACTACCCAAACGCCCTCATGATTCCTAGTCGCGCTCTAACTCACCTTGAGCGACTTGCTAGCCAATCCAGACCAAGTTCTCAGCCGCGTCTCGAAAATCGTCGGACGCAGACACACCATTACAGGTGGTAATTTCCGGGGACTCCTCACCATCGCGGGGGCGATCGGGTGGGGGCGGCGGTGGTGGAAAGGAAGGCGGCGGCGGCGGTGGTGGAGTTAAGCCCGCCGTGGTTTTTGCGCTGGTGGGGCCGTAATGCTTGCGGTGGCGCAAACTAGCATCATCGGTGCGGAAACTGCCCGCCGGATCAGACACAGCAATCGGCATTCTGGCGGATGGGGGAGCCGGGGGCCGCTTGTTAGGTTCCACCGAGGTCGAGGCCGATCGCACAAATCCTTTGCGGTGGGGACTGGCGGGTGCGGCGGCCCGGGCGGCACTGGTGCGCTGGGTTGCCACAGCCATGGACTGACGGAGCGATCGACGTTCCGGCTCGATCACTTTGTCCATGAAATATTCGATGGTTTGCTCGCGAACCCAACCCCGTTTCGACAAAATTTCCCCAAACCGCAACCCCGTCACACTCTGATCATTCAGAGCAACAGTGACTTGAGCGGGCGCGAGCAAACCCGCCTCCACAAGGTATTGACCCAGGGGCTTAAGGCCGATCGACCGGGGCCAGGCTGCTGGCTGTCCCGAGACCGATCGATCTGTGCTGGGAGACGGTTGATTCTCCATAGCCAACCTCTACTACGACAAGGGATACAAGCGGGAGCGCGATCATGGCAGGGCAGAATCCAGATGCGTCCCTCCGCAAAAGCCGAATTCGGGAACCACCAGAGAAGGAAAGGAACTGGATTGCAACGGAACAACGGAACTGACCATCCACGTTATTACAGAGTTAACGGGGGGTTCAGTGGGGTTTAGCCCCCTAGGGGGTTGTCATCGTTGAATCTGGTCATGTTCAGAATATTATGGCACTGGATTTGTCATCCGAGTAATTACGGAGAATTTTCGAGATTTCAGGCTCCGCCTCAAGCGTAACATGCCCCAATAGTGCCCCCCCGCTGCACAACACTCCTAGCAAAAGCGAAATGCAGGAGACACTTCCGCTGCACTTCGCCTACTCATCGCAACGGCATCACAGACTCAAATCTGGGTTAGCCCGAATGGTGCATCTGGAGGATTGGCATAATTCAGATAACTGTTCTAGAATCAGAGCAGGTATGATCAAATCAAAAAATCATGAATAACATTTCAATACAGAGTGTTAACGAACAATCTCCTTACCTGAAAGACATTATCGCGTTAGGTGATGCCAATAAACAAACACTTGGGTTCTTGCCGGAGTCAGTTTTTATAGAGCAAGCAATGAGTCTAGGAATAATAGTTGCTGTTACCCAAGACGGTCAATGCGTTGGCTATTTGATGTATAACCTTGCTAAGCGTAATCGTCATGTCAGAATTATGCATTTATGCGTTGATAAAAACTTCAGAGGCTTAGGAATTGCAAAAAGACTCAATGATTACCTCATTGAAAAAACCAAAGATATTGCGTATGGAATTCAACTGTCTTGTAGAAAAGATTATCCAATTAGTCAGATGTGGCCCCGCTTAGGCTATGTGGCGATTTCTGAAAAGCCTGGGCGAAAAAAATCTGGATCCACTTTAGTTAATTGGTGGCTTGATCATCATCACCCATTGTTATTTGATCTCAAAAAGGAGGATCTTTCAGTAAGCTTAAGGGTAGCAATTGATTCACAGATTTTCTATGAGCTGTCTTCAAGAGAAGAAAAAAGCAACAGAGAATCATCTAATCGTGAAGTTGAACTGCTTGAACTTGATTGGCTTAACGAAGAAGTAGTACTTGGAGTAACTGAAGAAATATTCACTGAGATCAATCGCGACTTCAAAACTCAGCAAGAGAAGGTTAAAAAGAGGTTGGCAGTAGATAAGTTCAATCTCATCAAGTCCACCCTCGTTCAAGATGGCGAGGTACTTTCAACTCTTGAGTCTTTATCATTCACAAATTGTGCGATTCCAGAAATCGCGTCATGCCTACGGCACATCACTCGTTGCGTCAATGCAGGAGTTCCAATATTTTTGACTTTAAATAAAGATCTATTAAGTCTCCAAGAAGCCATTCAAAAAATTTCTGGCATCCTTGTTCTAAAGCCTTCAGAGCTGTTGATTCGGCTAGATGATATTTTAAAACAAGTTCAATATCAGCCTGTTCACTTAGCTGGTTTAGAGTTTAAGAGCCAAACGATTTCCGAAGTTTCAGATCTAGCATTATTACTGAGCATCTTTTCTTCATCAGACTCAACGGAACCAGAGGAGAATTTTAGAAAATACCTATATGACTCTGCACAAGGACTCCTAAGATCACAACTAATTACACACAACAAAAGGCCAATAGCTCTTGTCATTTCTGATATGTCTTCGTCAAAGGAAGCTGTTATTAGATGCTTGAGGGCTACGAAGAGTAGTTATTCTAACACCATCCTACGACATGTCCTATTTCAGTTTGTTACCCAAGCAGTTCAAGATAAAATTGCTATCACAAAAGTCATGGATTCACACATCTCTGAAGATGTTGGATTGGCACTTCAAGACAGCAATTTTATTGCTTTGCCCAATTCTTCAGAATGGGTGAAAATACACTATCAATGTTCAGCAGAATTAGAGAATGCGTCAAGAGCACTAGCAGAACTTTCTAGTCTTCATAGAAGCTACAAATTATTGCCAATGTTGCTTACCAAAATGTCTGATTCTAATTTTCTGAATGACTCAATTAGTATTTCAGATGTAGAAAAACTACTCTGGCCACTCAAAATACTAGATGCAGAGCAGCCCAGTTTTATTATTCCAATTACTCCCAAGTGGGCTAAGGAACTATTTGATTATAAATTAGCGAATCAGACCCTATTTGGAGCCTCCAATCCAGAAGTGTTTCTTAACACAGAATCAGTTTACTATCGCAGTCAGCTTCCCACAGGGGGATTGAAACCCAATATTTGCGGAAGGATCCTGTGGTACGTCAGCAAAGGACGACATCGTGAGTATGTATCAACTCAAGCAATTCGTGCTTGCTCACAAATTGATGAAATCTTAGTAGATTACCCGGAGCGACTATACAATCGTTTTTCAAGATTAGGAATCTATGAACTCAGTCAGTTGATTGAAATTTCCAAGGCTCCTGACGGATCTCGCAAAATCATGGCAATCAAGTTCAGTAATACTGAAATCTTTCAGAATCCAATTCATTTAGCTCATGTTCGCGACATTCTTCAAAATCAGGCTCCTCTTCAATCCCCATATAAAATTAGCCCGAGACAGTTTTCAGAGATCTATATGAATGGAATGCTTCTAGTAAATGATTAACAACCCAACTACGTTACTGATTTCAGTTCATACTAAGTACGTTCAGCTCATGATGGATGGAATTAAAACAGTTGAACTACGGAAAGTAAAGCCCAGAATTAAGCCGGGTGACTTTGTGCTAATTTATGAATGTGCTCCCAAGAAGAGGCTGTCTGCACTGTTCGCAGTGAAAAATATAACCTCTGGAAGCATCACAGAATTATGGAGAGAAGTTCAGGATTCTGCAGGAGTTTCATTTGAGGAGTTTCAGAATTATTACCACAAGTCTTCCTTGGGCTATGGAATTTGGCTTGAACATATCAAAACCTTTTCATATAAGCTAACTCTAGAAGAAGTTAGAAAAGTATGGCATGATTTCCGTCCTCCGCAAAGTTATTATTATTTAAGGGGCGAAGACATTTCTCTGCTAGAAAACTTAATTCAAGATCCGATTATATCAAGTACAGTACATTCAAGACAGGAAGTTTTATTTTCTGCCTAAAAATCAAGCTTTTTAGTAACAATTTGGTCAATCTTATTCAGATATCTTTCAAGATTTTCCAAAGGTATCTATGTCTCAATGTACATTAGTAGATCAAAATGAAATGAATAAAAAATCTCCACTTCGCCTACCAGTAGTTTCAGCAAGTTCTGAATATCTTGTCATGGGCTACTTAATGCGTAGGAATATTTTGACTTATAAAGCACCTCCTAATCATGAAGGTTATGACTTGATTTGCATTCATCCAGATCCTAGGCATCTGATAAGAGATTGTGAAATGGCTCAAGTTAGAGTTCAAGTTAAAAGTCGCTACGCAACAGACTGTGATCGAGCTTTCCCTATCAAGGAAAACAGTTTAGATGCATTCGATTTCTTGGTCGTTGTCTTTCTGAATATTGGGAGATTTAATAGAAATCATGATGGCTCTTACGGAGCTGAAACCATCGAATTTTATACTCTGCCCAATCAGTTTATTAGAGAACATCATCATCCCAACTCATCATGGCAAAAAGTTCGCTTGCGAGGATTGGAAACAGAAATCGAGCAATACAAAGATGCTCAGGGCTTTGAGCAAATTGCTGATGCTTTAGGTATTGAGAAGCCAATGCGGTAGTGCCTGTGAAGTAATGATGCTAGCCTAGCAATAGTCATTCACCGCTCCAGCTCATGCCTGCTTGCCCTCAATGCCAATCCAGTCACACGGTTAAAAATGGTCGTATCCACAACGGCAAGCAGCGCTTCAAATGCAAAGCCTGTGGCCGCCAGTTCATTGAGCACCCCACTCAGAAACGAGTCACACCTGAGCAGATCGCCCTCATTGATCGTTTGCTCCTAGAGCGTCTCTCCCAAGCCGCGATTGCGCGGGTCGCACAGGTCTCTGAATCCTGGATTGAATCCTATGTGGCAGTCGAAGCCGGTCGCATCCCTCGCCAGGCGCAAGTGCGCCCTAAAAAAAAGCCGTTTAATCCTGCAACTAGACGAGCTTTGGTCTTTTGTGGGTTCCAAGAAGCAAAAAGTCTGGATCTGGCTAGCGCTGGATGCCGTGACTCGCGAGGTTGTTGGGATGGTCATGGGGAATCGTTCAGCCCAGTTAGCCCAAAAGCTATGGGAGAGCTTGCCGGGTGTCTATCGCCAATGTGCAGTCTGCTACACCGATTTTTGGGAAGCCTATCGCAGCGTGATTCCCAGAAAACGACATCGGCCTGTGGGCAAAGAAACCGGATTAACGAATTACGTGGAGCGATTGAATAACACCTTGCGTCAGCGGATTAGTCGTTTAGTGCGGCGCACCCTGTCTTTTTCCAAATCCTTGGTCAATCACGAAGCAGCGATTTGGCGATTTATTCACCACTACAATGCCTCATTGCCAGTCGCTTCATAGTCCATCATTACTTCACAGGCACTACCGCCAATGCGAGCTAGAAACTAGCCTTTCATTTCTACATTTCATTCATACCTTTTGATGAGTGAAAATTCTTGCAGTAGGTCAACAAATCAGGCTAATGCTTACAGCTTGTTCAAGAAATACATGCAACGGCTTTTTCTCAGGCTAGAACCATGTCGGATGTGTCTACTGTACTAATTCAGTACTGAACAAGCTGTATGAGGTAATAAAGTTTGGTAAAAGATTAGACCTCTTGCGCGAATCAGCTAACAGCCCTCATCCCCCAACCCCTTCTCCCAAGGAGGGCAAAGGGGAGCCAGAAATCGGGAATAACGGCGATTTCGTTGTTGGTTGCCAAATCCCTCTCCCGACTTGGGAGAGGGATTAGGGTGAGGGTTTTGATTGATGCAAGAGGTCTATTGCTTGCGCAGCAAAACCGTGACTCGTTCATTATTCCTGAATTACGGCACTACTAAAATTGGCTCAAGGGTTAACTGTAAAAAAATGAAGGCTCAGTCTTCCATTGTTTTTAGCGCAAGCTCAGCCAGTTCCATCACGTCGTAGCGCTCAAATGGCTGATGAATCCAGGGATTATGGGGCAAATAACAGTCGTAATAATCCGGGGCGATTGATGAACAGCCCTTGTACCAAATCACGGCCGTGCGCAGGTCGCTGAGATCGTAGCGATCGCGCAGCCACTGAATCGAAGCCTTCAGGGTTGCTCCCGAGTCGGCCAAATCATCCACCACCAACACCCTCGGCCCCAGGCGATCGCCCGTCATGGCCAAGCTTTGGGCAAATTTGAGCTGCCCCCGTTCCCGCCCCAACTCTCCGGCATAGGAACTGGCAAACAGAATGGCTAAGGGTTTGTGAAACAGGCGCGAGAAAATATCACCCACTCGCAGGCCCCCACGGGCTAAACAGACAATTTGGTCAAATGCCCAGCCCGATTGATGCACTGAACAGGCTAGCCGTTCGATCGCCCGGTGATAGTCCTCCCAGGAGATGTATAAATCATTACCTAGATCGTTATTTTCTATCCGTAATTGCCGCTTGGGTGTTTCAGTCTCGATCGGGGTTCCAGGGGCGATCGGGGATGGGGCTTGGGAATTGCAGGGCGAATCAGAGGGCATGGCAACCATATCCAGGAGGAGTATCGATCAAATCATCAAACAAACATTGAATAGATCAAACTGAATAGATCAAATAGATTGAAGAGCACGATCCGTAACGCGATCGTCAGCGAGGGCCAGGCAATCGGGAAACCGGGAATCCAAACCCACAACAAAGAGCGGCCATCAACTCATCTCCAGCCCGATCGCGTAGATCTGGGTATGGAGAATGGGTCGATCGCCGCTGTAATTTCAGACTTGGGCAGTGATTGCGCGCCGGGCCGTTGAAACCTGTTGATTGTTTTTGATCGGATAGACTCATCAAAAGCGGTCTATTAGATCCAACTAGAGCCAACTCCGATAGATCCAATAGATCCAACAGGCTTTTTCAACAGTTCCTAGCCAACTCTCAAGCCCTACAGCTTGGCCCCGCAATGGGAACAGAACTGGTGGCTCGGGTGATTATCCGTTTGGCAGTTGGTGCAAGTTTGGTGGCTCACGGGGGTTTCCCGCTTCACTTCCGGCAAACCCAACATTTGGGCATTGCTCTTACCAGGAGCCACCATCGGGTAACAGTTTTCATCGCGCCGCACCCGCACATCCAACAGCACCGGGCCATCATAAGCCAGCATTTCTGCGACGGCCGGCGCAAGCTGGCTGCGCTCCGTCACCAAAATGCCCTTGATGCCAAAGGCTTCGGCCAACTTGCCAAAGTCGGGCATCCCCACTTCCATGTTGGACGACGAGTAGCGCTCACCATAGAAGGCTTCCTGCCATTGGCGCACCATCCCTTGCCAGCCGTTGTTCACAATCACGGTTTTGGCGTTGATTCCAAACTGGGCCAGGGTTCCCAGCTCCTGGATGTTCATTTGCACGCTGGCATCGCCGGCCACGCAAATCACCTGGTGATCTGGCAAGGCCACCTTCGCGCCCATGGCCGCCGGAATCCCGAAGCCCATGGTTCCCAAGCCAGCGCTGGAAATCCAACGACGGGGGCCGTTCTTCAGGAACTGCGCCGCCCACATTTGGTGCTGCCCCACATCGGTGGTGTAGTAAGCATCGGGGGCTTGGCGACCCAGCTCGACGATCACTTCTTGGGGGGCGATTTCGTTGTCGTAGCTGGGGACTACCAAGGGATAGTCAGTTTTCCATTGGTTGATGCGGGTGTGCCAAGCGGCCGTTTGGGCCGGATCGCTGACGATTTCCAGCTCCCGCACCCGATCGAGCAGTTCAATCAGCACCTGCTTCACGTCACCGACGATCGGCACATCGGGCACGCGGGTTTTGCCCACCTCGGCCGGGTCGATGTCGATGTGGATCACCTTGGCACGGCTGGCGAACTCATCAAGCTTGCCGGTGACGCGATCGTCAAACCGCGCCCCCACCGCAATCAACAAATCGCACTCGGTCACGGCAAAGTTGGCGTAGGCCGTGCCATGCATCCCCAACATGCCCAAGGCCAGAGGGTGATGCTCATCAAAGGCCCCCTTACCCATCAGAGTCGTGGTGGTGGGCAGGCGGAAATGGTCGGCCAAACGGGCAATTTCCGCGTGGGCCCCAGCCGCGATCGCGCCACCACCCACATAGAGCAAAGGACGCTGACTATGGCGAATCAGTTCGATCGCCTGGGTGATTTGGCGCGGATTGCCCTTCACGGTCGGCTTGTAGCCCGCCGGCCGGATCGATCCTGGCTCCACCGGCACATAGTCAAATTCTTCCAGACCCACATCCTTGGGCACGTCAATCAGCACCGGGCCCGGACGACCGGAAGAGGCGATATAGAACGCTTCCGCCACGATCGCCGCCATATCGGCCGGATCGCGCACCACGTAGGAATGCTTAACGATCGGCAGCGTAATGCCCCAAATATCCGTTTCTTGGAACGCATCAGTCCCGATCGCCGTGCGCGGCACTTGGCCCGTAATCACCACCAAGGGAATCGAGTCCATGTGGGCCGTGGCAATCCCCGTCACCAGGTTGGTGGCCCCGGGGCCGGAAGTTCCGAAGCAAACCCCCACCTGACCGGTGGCGCGGGCGTAACCATCCGCCGCGTGGGCCGCGCCCTGTTCATGGCGCACCAAAATATGTTTCAGTTGGCCCGATACTTCAAAGCCGTAGAGTTCGTCATAGATCGGCAGGATCGCGCCGCCGGGATAGCCGAAAATGTGCTTCACGCCATGACGGCACAGGCTATCGAGCAGAGCATAAGCGCCCGTGCGCCGCGTCACAGGCACGATCGAAGAGTCAATTTGGGAAGCGTTTCGCGATCGCACGAGCAGGAACCTCTAAAGGCGAAGAGTAAACGGTGGGCAAACGATCACATCGAAGGAAAGCTCTACCACAACATGACTTCGATCGGTGCGATCGTAACCTAGTTTACCGATTGATCGGGATTGGAAGCTAGGTCTCTGTCAAGGTTTTCTGGCCCCGATCGCGAGTTTGGGCATGGGGGCAATTCGGTTGTGATTGGGACGCTGTGGTGATCCCCCGTTCAGGATCAAAGAGTGATGTAGATCACAAATTTTCGATCCGCTTAAGGTTTCTGATCCGCTTAAGGTTGGCGATCCAGTTTGTTTGTTGGCGTTGCTTCACCGCGAGGGTTTGGCTTGGCCGTTCAAAAATTGCTGATATTGGCGCAAAATCATGCGCTGAACCGCAATAATTGCCGGATTGATTTCCACATACCGCCGTTGCGGATCGCGATCGATCGCCCGTTGTTCGCTTTCCATCATTTCAATGTCTTGATTCAGAAAGCGCATAAAGATTTTTTGCTCAATTAGCTTGGCAGCCCAGGGCCGCAACGCCTGCACCAGCCAACCGGGCAGCCCTAACCGCAAAAAGAAAATCGCAAACGATCGGCTCTCCCGCAGCCCCACCGGCAGGCGCATTAGATAAAGGCTCGAAACCCCTTCTAGGCGACTGAAAAAGTGCGGATAGCGATATTGCACCGTCACGGTTTTGGTGGTGACTTGATCGGCCGACTCCGTAAAGCCCAAAAACTTGGCCATTTGCCCCTTATAGGACACTTGGTAATCGGCCACGATCGCGTTGCCTTCGTCCTTGAGCTTCAGCAACACCGGATCAAACCAACCCTGCAATTCTTCGTGCAAAAACCCGTGGAACACATCCATCGAGTTTTCATTACAAACCGAAAAATGGGCCCGAAACTGTCCCGTCACCGGCACGGCCAGCCATTGGGGATCGTCAAATTCAGGAATTTCCGGCAGCGGCATTTGATCCGCTAGGCTCTGGTCGCCGGGAAACACCCAAATGATCCCGTAGCGATCGACCGCTCGATAGCTCTGGGCTTGGGCACAGGGCAGCTTTTGGCTCGGTGGCAAGTAGGGAATCTTGCGACATTGGCCCGCTCCGTCAAACTCCCAGCCATGGTAACGACAGGCGAGATGGTCGCCCATCACCTTGCCCCGGCTCAGTTCCACGCCGCGATGGGGGCAGGCATCTTCGAGGGCCTGGACGGCTCCCGATCGATCCCGATAGAGGGCTATTTTTTGCTGCCACACTTCCACGCCCAACACTTGCCCCGCTGCCAACTGGCTAGACCAAGCCACCGCATACCAGAAATTGGGATTAATTCCCGCCTGGCGCACGCTGTTTTGCACCTCGTGCTGCTCTAGGGCGATCGCCCTGATGGGGGCTGCTCCGTCGCTGGAATCACCCAAGGCCGAATTGGCAGACTGCTCAGGAGTCTGATTGGCAGATGTCACCATGACAACTTTGGCAACTGATTGGCAACTAAACGACTCTGCCAGCTTAGTACAGCGTCGTTCTTGTGGTTTAGGTCGCTCGATCGCAAAACGCGATCACAAAAACGGAGAGAGAGGGATTCGAACCCTCGTTAGAGTTACCCCTAAACAGCATTTCCAGTGCTGCGCCTTCAACCGCTCGGCCATCTCTCCAGATGACAGGACGTTATCTTATCAGGCTGATGCCGGTTATGGGAAGAGAACGATAAAATCTAGCTTCAGCGCGGCGGCAATCCCTGCGACCCGATCGCGCTGTGCTGGTTGGCCCCTAGATGCCCAAATCCCCCATGACCTACAGTGCTGAAGATCGATCGACCGCCACCCAAACCTATCGGGTGCGGATTCATAACCGCCAGCGGGGCACGGTTCATGAAGTGCAAGTGCCCGGCGATCGCTATATTTTGCAGTCTTCGGAAAATCAAGGGGCAACGCTACCTTTTTCCTGTCGCAACGGGGCTTGCACGGCCTGTGCGGTGCGCGTGCTGGAAGGCAAACTGAGCCAGCCAGAGGCTATGGGTCTGTCGCCTGCTTTGCGCGATCGGGGCTATGCCTTGCTCTGTGTCAGCTATGCCGAATCGGATCTGGTGGTGGAAACCCAGGACGAAGACGAAGTATATGAACTGCAATTTGGCCGCTATTTTGGCAAGGGCAAAGTCCGCCGCGGCCTGCCCCTGGATGAAGATTAAGTCACCGGATCGGGTTCAACCGTCGCCCCAAGGGCGATCGAGCACCCCATCAACCAGCCCATTCGCGACCCCATCAGCAATCCCACGCATCGGGATAGCCACCAGCCCCAAACAGCTCGCCCAAACGCCCACTCAACCCCGCACCGGGCCACTCCCCCCAGTCATTCGCAGCCAGCCTTGGCGCAGGGCGATCGCCCTTGGCCTGATCCTGGGGTTGCTCACCGGTTGTGGCAATTCGGCCCTCACCGGGGTGCAGGTGGTGGTGAACCGCGTGCCCAGCGGCAACACCCTGGAGGTGCGCGGCACGGGAGCCGATGCCAAGCGGCTGGAAACCGTCCGCCTTCTGGGCATTGATGCTCCGGACTTGCGCCAACAGCCCTGGGGGATTAAGGCCCAACAAACCCTGATGGAGTTGGTGGCGGGGCAAACGGTTTGGTTGGAATTTGAGTCCGGGGAAGCACGCGATCGCCTCGGTCGGCTCTTGGCCTATGTTTGGCGGGATGGGCAGCTTGTGAATGAGCAACTAACCAAGGCGGGCTATGCGGTTCCGGCCAGTCGATCGGGGCTGCTGAAGTACGATCGCCGCATTTTCTACGCCCAGGAATATGCGCGGATTTTGGAGTTGGGTGTTTGGGATCCCCGATCGCCCATGCGGTTGCGGCCCAGCGAATTCCGTCGCCAAAACCCCTCCTAACTGGCGGAAACAGACTGCGAGGTTAATCAACAGCTTTTGCAGGATGCATAACCTTAGAAAACGTTGGATTGAAGCATGAGTCAGTTACCGGATCAGGCAACGTTGCAACGACTGCTGGAAATTGCCACGGAAGCGGCCCTGGCCGGAGCGGCAGTGGTGCGATCGTTTTTGGGCAAAATTGAGGCCGAGGAAAAAGGGCGATCGGGCGACCTGGTGACTGCGGCCGATCGCGCCTCGGAAACCGCCACCATTGAGGTACTGAGTCGCCACTGTCCGCAAATTCCCATTTTGGCGGAAGAGTCCGGGGCGATCGGGGGAACCCAAAACAGTGACTATCTTTGGGCGATTGATCCCCTGGATGGAACCACCAATTTTGCTCACCAATACCCGTTTTTTGCCGTTTCGATCGGGCTGCTCTTTCAGGGTCAACCGATCGTTGGGGTCGTGGCCGATCCCGAGCGCGGGGAACTGTTTCGAGCGGCCAAAGGACTCGGGGCCACGCGCGATCGGATCCCAATGCGGGTCTCACGCACCGATCAACTGAGCCGCAGCCTGTTGGTGACCGGTTTTGCCTACGATCGCCGCGACACCAACGACACCAACTATCCTGAATTCTGCTACCTCACCCACTTAACCCAAGGGGTACGACGCGGCGGATCCGCCTCGATCGACCTGGCCTATGTGGCCTGTGGGCGGTTGGATGGCTATTGGGAGCGGGGACTCTCCCTTTGGGACATTGCCGCCGGCATCGTGTTGGTGCAAGAGGCTGGTGGCCAAGTCAGCGCCTACGATGGCAGCCCCGTCAATCCCAGCAGCGGCCGACTCGTGGCCACCAACGGCCACCTACATGATCAACTCTGTGCGGCCCTGGCAACGGTTCCCAAGCTTGACCTGTGGCACCAGCCCCCCGCCACCTGGCCGAAAGTTGGTCAGTAGCGCCCATTGGGGGTTAATCAACCGCCAGATTCCTCAGTCCCCACCCGCAACCAAGATCACCATAGTCACCGATCACCATGGTCAACCCAGGAACCCGATACACTACTAGATAGCGATACTAGATAGCGATTAACCAAATAGCAATTCAACGGCGATCTTTCCGATTGCCCCTCAGGCTGCATCCATCCCAACGGCATTCAGCCCGGCTCTATCCGGCCAGGCTCTGCCCCTGTCTCGTCTACTTCTCCTGCTCCCATCCCCCTTTAGCGACTCACAGCACCGGCGGCGCGCTATGTCATTCGAGATTCAACGAGGGCTTTTTGGTCACGATGTGACGGATCACTATGCCATCCTGGGCATTCCGTTGGGGACAGATCCCAAAACCGTGCGCAAGCGGTTTTTACAAATTGCCCCCCGACTGCATCCCGACACCTGCTCCGCTGCCAATGCTCAGGGCAAAGCCTATGCCCAGCAACTGATGTCGCGGCTGGTGAACCCCGCCTACGCTACCCTCTCCAACGATGCCAAGCGGGCAGATTACGAGGCCGTGTTGCGCACGTTGCATAGCCGCTTGCCCCAACAGGCCAACAAGGTGGCCATCCAAGGGGCCCTGGCCCGCGAGCTAAGTCAGGCTGCCAATGTACAGGGCACGTATCTCAAGGCGTTACAAACCCTCACCGCCAACCAATACGACGATTTGGAACAGGTGCTGAACCGGATTGCCGAAATCAGCGAACTGAATTTGGTTTACCTGCTCAAAACCACATCGGGCAGCGCCAGCCCAGCGCGTCCGGCCGCTGCTCCCCCGCCACCGCCACCGGCCCAGCGGCCCGCCCCCACCCCCAGCAGCGGCGGGGAAACCACGGGAGCCCGAGAAGGGGCCGCCAGCAATACGCAGTTTGTGGTGCGGGCTTTGCAACGGGCGGAGGAATTAACCGCGAAGGGCCAATTTGCGATGGCGATGCAGGAGTTGAAGGATGCGCTGAAGATTGATGGGAACAATGCCGATTGCCATGCCTGGTTGGGCAAGGTGTATTTGGCTCAAAAGCAAGGAACCTTGGCCAAGGTGCATTTGACACGGGCGCTGGCGATTGATCCGCGCAATGCGATCGCCCTGGCCGCTAAGCAGGAACTCGATCGCGCCACGGGCGGCCAAGCCACGGGCCAAGCCACGGGCCAAACCGCCAAACCCAACAAACCACAGCCCAAAACAATCGGGGGCGGCAAAGATAAACCCGGCGGTGGGTTGTTTGGGGGCCTGTTTGGCCGTAAGAAGTAGGGGGCCGATGTTCACTGCCCGATCGATTTCGTTTCCCCCCTGACACCATGGCAATTCACCAACCCCCGACCGGCGCGCGCGATCTGTTGCCCCTTGATGTGGCCCAGAAGCATTGGATCGAAACCAAGCTGCAAGACGTGTTTCAGCGCTGGGGCTATCAGTGGATTGTCACGTCCACCCTGGAACGGGTCGATACATTGGTGGCGGGCGGTTCGGTGCGCCGGGACAAGGTGATTCAAATCTATGACAGCGAAAGTGAGGATCTGGGGCTGCGGCCGGAGCTGACGGCTTCGATCGCCCGGGCCGCCGTTACCCGCATGGCCGGCGTGACTCACCCCCAGCGCCTTTGCTACAGCGCCAATGTGTTTCGCAAGCCCCCCAAGGGCAGCGCCAGCCGCCAGCAGGAGTTTTTCCAATCGGGGGTGGAGCTGTTGGGTGTTGGGGGCGTGGCGGCTGATGTGGAGGTGCTGTTGCTGCTGACGGACTGCCTGGAGCGATCGGGCGTAGCCGATTGGCATTTGCTTTTGAGTGAGGCGGGCTTGACTCGATCGCTCCTGGAACCCTTCCCACAACCCTGGCGCGATCGGGTGCGTTCGGCCATGGCGCGGCTCGATCGCCTGGCCATCGAAGCCATGCCCCTTGACCCCGCCCTGCGCGATCGGGCTTTGATTTTGTTTGATCTGCGCGGCCGCCCCATGGACGTGATTCAACAGGTGGGCCAACTGGACTTAACCCCCGACCAGCAAGCCATGCTCGATCGGCTCAAAACCACCGTTGACCTGCTGCAAGATTACGGTCGAGCCACCGAACAAACCCTGCCGATCGTCCTGGATCTGAGCCTCATTCAAACCTTTGACTACTACACTGGCATCGTCTTTGAAGCGATCAGCAGCGCCGACACCGGTCACGAAATCCTCGGCCAAGGGGGGCGCTACGATCAACTGCTGGGCCTATACGACCCCGACGGCAACAGCTATCCCGGCATTGGCTTTTGCTTAAACCTGGAACCTTTGCACCGCGTCCTTTCCAGCGGAGAGCGCCTGCCCAATCAACTGCCCGCCAGTGACTGGTTAGTGGTTCCAGCGGGGCCGCGCGCCCGGGCCGCGGCCTTTGTCTATGCCCGTCGTCTGCGCACGGAAGCCCCCAGCTTGATTCGGGTGGAATTGGACTTGCAAGCCACCGTGACGCGGGAGTCGGCCCGCGATCGCGCCCGGGCCCGTCGCATCGGGCGGCTGGCTTGGGTGCAAGAGGACGGCTCGATCGAAACGGAAACGATCACTAAGCGCAAAGGGCCTGAAGCCCCCTAGCGATCGGGCCCATCGGCAATCAGCGAATCCGCGAGCACCGGATCCGTTTCCAACAAATCCCCCGTGGACGGCAACTGAGCATGGGGAGCCATTTGCAAAAACAGCCGATAGCGATCTAACTGGGCCGATCGCAGGCTGCGGCGCAACTCATTGTCATACAACCCTTCAAACACCACCCGATCTTCCTTCTGGGTGGTTTCCGGGGCCAAGGGTAATGGCTCCGGCCCATCGATCGAAACCAGGTTATACTGGACATTTTCCGTGTAAATCGCAAACGTCACATTGAAAATGTCAAAGAAATATATCGCCCAGCGGCATTTTTCTTCATCAAACTGTTCGTAATATTTCACCAATCGCGCAATACACAGATCCAAGTGCGATCGGGTGCTGGGGGCAATCAAAACCAACTTCAACAGAAAAATGGTCAGCGTTAACGCACTGCCATTCGACAAAATGAGCAGAAAAAGCCGCGAGGGATTATGCAAATCTTCCGTCGTCAGAAACTGAATTAAGTGGCGGCAGGTCTCCGCCTGCAAATCTTCCGTAATCACCTCATCATGATGTTCCGCCAGCAAGCTCGCTAACTTGTCTTGTAACTTTTGGCGAACCACCTTCGTCATGTGATCTTGGGTACTTTCCAATATGATGTATTTCAGCAGACTTTTTTTATAGCCGTGATACCTCAGTCCTTCCGTTTGTTGCAGAAACAAATTGGACAGGCTGGAGTAGCTGTATTTTCCCGTTCTCAAAACAATTGATTTCACAATTTTGAGCACCTGATCACCCAAATTGGTTGGATTTTTCAGGCGCTCTCGATCGCTCCGGCTCGATTGAGACTTAGCCATATACATCGCCAAATCAAACTTAAAACGCTCCCGCCACTGTCGCGCATAGGCCGCCGCCGCTTCCCGTTGCTCTAAGGGGTTGTTGGGATCCACCGATTGGGCCACCAACAGTTGCCCCACGTAACGACTGCTCCAATGCTGCTCATCAGGTGTAATAGCAGTTGCTGTAATCTGATCGGACTGCAATCGAGTGCGCGTGGCCGTCATTTCTGACTGACTTTGGTCAGAAGCTTGGGAATGATCTAGCTCGTGACGCGCAATGAAAAGTTTTAGCTCGTCATAGTCATTACTACTAATGAAATCCGCAACCCACTGGCGCACCCGATTCAACGATAAGGACGCGCTATCACTATGTTCATGGGAATGCTCAAACATCGCAATCAGGCGATAAATAAAAGCCTCATTCCGACGACTAGCCCAGTTATTAATCAAGATGTAGCAAGACCGTTTGAGAGTAGTTTGAAAGGCCTCTTGATTATTGAGAAAAACTAGTTGATATAAAGCATGTAAAGGCTTGCTATCGGTTGTGTCACAGCAATTAATAAACAAGCAGCAAAATTCGTGCAGAACTTCCTCCGGCGAAAGATTCTGCACCGATCGAATCAGGTGTTGAAAAATAATGTCTTGAATCTGCGGAACCGTTAAACGGCTTGGAAGTTCACTCTTGGGCGCAGGCGAAGCTCCCAGGCCCTGAGAATCGGACTGATGGCGGCTGGCAGATCGATCGCTCATGGCAGAAAGAGGAGAGGAGGGCAGGAGAGCGTCCATGGTGGAGTTGTGCCGAAAACCCATCGGTTGTAGATGCAATGAAACAGAAACAATACGTTAAATGGGGTTGAATGTTGGAAATTGCTCATTCCAAACTGATCACCAACCTGCCGCATTAGCCCGGAACCTTCACTCACTGAAATCGCAGCCATCAGTCTCAGTGATAGCTGTGTGATCGCTGTTGAGGGCCGCTGCTTGATGATTACAGTTGAGCAACTTAATCAACATCAATTCAGTAGGGATTTGCATTGGTCAGCGCCAATTCCTGACAAGTTCTGCCAATTCTGGCTCATCAGTCGCGAAGGTTTGTGATGACAACCAGGGGGCAACCACGAGCACCAGCAAATTGGTGTAAAAAAAGGCACTTAATAACACTTAAGTATGAACATATTCCGAGTCTAGCAAATTCAGATTCACTATCGGTAGAGTGTTGTCAGCCCTACCCCCCAAATACTTCACCATTAGCCACTAACAGTTCAACAATCAAGCTTTGTTGACTGTCATGGGTTTGGGGAAAATTCCCTAGCTCTACGTGGGGATACTGGAATTTCTATCAGGCTGAGTTCAAGGGTTTGGATCGCTCAACAAAAAACCCCCTGAACCAGGAACCAGCTCAGGGGGTGATGAATTGACCGGCAATTCAACAGGTCGTTCAACCGTCAATTCAGTTGTTAATGGGTGATGCCCGAGAGCACCACAAAGCAAAAGACCGCTAGCCCGTGATGCCCGACAGCACCACGAAGCCCAAAACCGCCGCAAACACGATCAACGCATAGAACTGGGCGCGACCGTTCTCGAAGTACTTCAGACCTTCGCCGGAAATCAGGGTGACGAAACCGGTCAGGTTCACCGCGCCATCGACGATTCGGAAATCCACTTCCATCACCTGGCGGGCCAGGCGGCGGCTGCCTTGGACAAACAGTCGATCGTAGATTTCATCGAAGTACCACTTGTTCAGGGACAGGCGATAGAAGAAGGGAATCTTTTGGGCGATCGCGCTGGGGTCGATCGACTTCTTGAAGTACATCAAGGAAGCCAAGGTAATCCCGATCAGCGCAATGCCCACGGAGTTGCCGCCCATCACCAAAAACTCGGTGAGGTTAAAGGCGTGTTCCGCGTGCTCGGCAGCGTGGGGCGACTCCAGGAAATGCTCAAACAGGTTGTTCCAGGGCACACCCAACAGCCCGATCAGCATCGAGGGAATCGCTAAAACCACCAGAGGCAGCACCATCGTGGTGGGCGACTCATGCGGCTCGTGGGCGTGGTGATGGTCGTGGTCGTGGCTCAGTTCCTTGGGATCCATCGCGCCGGGGCCGAAGTTCGGGGCCACTTCCACGGGCACGGGCACAGCGGCCGCCGCCAACAGTTGCTCTTGGATCGCCTTGTCATTGCCCCGGAATTCGCCTTCAAAGGTGTTGAAGTACATCCGGAACATGTAGAACGCGGTCACACCGGCCGTCACCCAGGCGATCGCCCAGAGAGCCGGGTTAGCCTCAAAGGTCAGACCCAGAATTTCATCCTTCGACCAGAACCCGGCAAAGGGCGGAATCCCGCAAATGGCCAGCGTCCCAATAAAGAACGTGCCCGCCGTAATCGGCATATATTTCCGCAAACCGCCCATCAAGCGCATATCCTGCGCCAGCACGGCGTTGTGGCCAACCACCGCTTCCATCCCGTGGATCACGGAGCCGGAACCGAGGAACAGCATCGCCTTGAAGTAGGCGTGGGTCATCAGGTGGAACATCCCCGCGCTGGATGCGCCCACGCCCATGGCCATCACCATGTAGCCCAACTGGGACATGGTGGAGTAGGCGAGGCCTTTTTTGATGTCGTTTTGGGTGATGGCGATCGAAGCGCCCAGCAGGGCCGTGAAACCACCCGTCCAGGCGATCACGGTCATCACGTCGGGCAGCCCCTCAAACACCGGAATCATCCGGGCAATCAGGAACACACCCGCCGCCACCATCGTTGCCGCGTGGATCAGGGCAGAAATCGGCGTGGGGCCTTCCATTGCGTCCGGCAGCCAGACATGCAACGGGAATTGGGCAGACTTGGCGACGGGGCCGAGGAATACGAGGATGCAAAACAGGCTGGCCACGCCCGCGCTCAGGGAGCCGGAAGACACCAGCTCTTGCAGGCGATCGCCCATCACGTTGAAGTCAAAGCTGCCGGTACACCAGTAGAGCGCCAACAGCCCCAACAACAGGCCAAAGTCACCCACCCGGTTGGTCACGAAGGCCTTTTGGCAGGCTTCGGCGGCGGGTTTGCGATCGAACCAAAAGCCGATCAGCAAATAGGAGCACATCCCCACCAGTTCCCAGAACACATAGATCTGAACCAGGTTGGGGCTGATCACCAGGCCCAGCATCGAGGAGCTGAACAGGCTGAGGTAGGCATAGAACCGCACATAGCTCGGATCATGGGCCATGTAGCCATCGGTGTAGATCATCACCAAGAACGCCACGGTGGTGACAATCACCAACATCAGGGCGCTCAGGTGGTCGATCGTGTAGCCCATCGTGATGTGGAAGTCTCCGGCGGCCGCCCATTCAATGCTGCGGGCGAAGGCTTCATGGCCGTTGAGTTGGCTCCAAAACAGGGCAAAGGCCATGGTCATGGCCCCACCGATCGTGGTGAGGATGACGATCGCGTTAATTTGCCGCAGCTTGTTGGTGAATTGGTTAAAGGAAATCAGACCCAGGCCGACCAGCGCTGCACCAAGCAACGGCAAGACCGGCACGAGCCACGCATACTCGTAAAGCGGTTCCATCGCACAAGCCTGTGTTACAAGACAGGACGTTCAAAAGTTGTCTGGCCGGGCGATCGGGCTGGGGCTGGTGGCGGGGAATGCAGCCAGTGACGGATGCAGCCAACAAACGGCCCCAGAGTAATCGTCACGATCCGGCAAAACCAGTGACTATTGTGGCATGGGTGGCCGAGGGCGATCGGGCAGTTTTGCGTTGGTATTTGGGATCACGGGGCGATCGGGCAGCCCCTGAGTTAAAAACGAGTTACAAACCTCTTTACATTTCTTAAAAAGCAGTTACAATTGTTTACAACACCCCAACCGAGAGCAACCACCATGACGCAACGCGGCTACACCACGGAAGAACTGGGTCGTTTGAACAACTTCGCCGTTGAACCCAAGGTCTATGTAGACGACGTGCAGCGTGTGGGCTTCACCCAATACGCCGAACAACTGAACGGCCGCCTGGCAATGATTGGCTTCCTGTCTGCCCTGGCTGTGGAATTGGTCACCGGCCATGGCGTTGTAACTTGGCTCACCAACCTGTAATTGACCCACCACCCCAAGACTCACGGATTCTCATTTTTCAGGGGATCCGTTCTCAGCAAGTCTTCTTTTGGTCAATCAACATTAAGTTTCCCTTCGATCTCTAAAGAATCCATCATCTAAGGAATCATCCAGGACTGCCTAGGCAGTCCTTTTTTTTACTGCTCTATTTTTGTTGCTCTATTTTTGATTTTTGATTTTTTATTGAATTTATTCCTTTTTGGATCAATTTCTTGCTGGTTACAGCCCTGGCGGCGATGGATTGGGGTTGCCTAATTTGGCCAAATCAGCCACCTCAAAAGACCAGATTGGCTGGCGGGGGGCCAGCAGCCCCCCAAATGTCGCCGCCAGCAAGAGACTTCTAGATCTGTAGCCTAGAGACCCAGGCCCAGAGACCTAGGCCTAGAGACCTAGCCTAAAAATCTAGAGCCTAGAGACCTAGGCGCGGAATCCTCGTTGGTGCATCACCAAATCCATGAACTCCTGGCGGGTTTTCGGATCTTCCGCAAAAACTCCACGCACCGCACTGGTCACAGTCCAAGATCCTGGCTTTTGCACCCCACGCATCACCATGCACATGTGGGTTGCTTCCACCACCACGGCCACTCCTTGGGGCATCAGCAACCCTTGAATCGCATCGGCAATTTGGGCCGTCAGCCGCTCTTGCACCTGGAGCCGTCGGGCATACATTTCGCAAATCCGAGCAATTTTGGACAGGCCAATCACTCGGCCATCGGGAATGTAGGCCACGTGGGCCCGGCCAATGATCGGCAGGATGTGGTGTTCGCAGGAGCTAAACAGGTCAATATCGCGCACCAAGACCATCTCATTGGCGTTTTCGTGAAAAACAGCACCATTGAGCAGTTCATCTAGGGATTGTCGATAGCCCGAAGTCAGAAACTGCAAGGCTTTGACCACTCGCTTGGGGGTGTCGCGCAGGCCTTCGCGATCGGGATCTTCCCCCAATCCAATTAACAGCGTCCGCACAGCTTGCTCCATCTCGGCCTGGCTGACGGGGGGTTTGGCCGCCGTGGTGATCAGGTTGGGCCGAGGTGACTCGATCGAAAGGGTCATAGGGATTGAGATTGCGGTGAATTGGAGTGGATTGGGAAACGCCCACCCAGCCCGATCGGGTAGGTGAGCGTGCAGGTTGAAGAGATTCAGAGTTTGGGCGGCGCAACCCATCCAGCCCTAGAAACCAGCATTGGCTCCATGACTTGGGTTGGCATCAGACCAGTTATTTGGAGCAACTGGCTTGAATTTCCCTTGAGAAATTATAATGATAATCATTCTCATGCGATCACTTTTGCATCAAATTGCTGATGCAGATCGCTAATACAGATCGCTGATGCTGGCTGAAGCGAGAGGCTGACCCATCGATCGCGCCGTCTCTAGCCGCGCCATCTCTAACCGCACCATCTCGATCGCACTGACTTTTGAAAACGACTTTTGAAAATCGGAGTGTTTTAATGACCGTCACCCCCATTTCACCAACCACCCAGACCACAGACCCGATCGCCCCGGAATCCACATTGGAACCAATCCTGGAATCAACAGCGGAACCGATCGCGCGGCCACGGCGATTGCGCCGATCCGCCACCCTGCGGCGAATGGTGGCGGAAACGGTGTTGACGGCCCAAGACTTGATCTATCCGGTGTTTGTGATGGAAGGGACGGGGCTGGTGGAGCCAATTCCCTCGATGCCCGGTTGCGATCGCCGATCGCTCGATCGGTTGTTGGAAAAGTTGCAGATGATTCAAGGGGTGGGCATTGGGGCGATCGCCCTGTTTCCCGTGATTCCGCCCGCCCAAAAGGACGCGATCGGCTCCGAAAGCCACAACCCCAACGGCCTTGTGCCCCGGGCCGTCAAAGCCATCAAAGCCGCCTTTCCTGATCTATTGGTCTTTACGGATGTGGCCCTCGATCCCTACACCACCCACGGCCACGATGGAATTGTGGATGAGGCGGGACGGATTTTGAATGATGAAACCGTGGCGGTCTTGACCCAACAGGCCCTGATGCAAGCGGCCGCAGGGGCGGATTTTGTGGCCCCGTCCGACATGATGGACGGCCGAGTGGGGGCCATTCGCCAAGCCCTGGATGCGGCTGGATTTTGGCAAACGGGCATCCTGGCCTACAGTGCCAAATATGCCTCGGCCTATTACGGCCCCTTTCGGGATGCCCTAGATTCCGCCCCACAGTTTGGCGATAAGAAAACCTACCAGATGGATCCGGCTAATCGACGGGAAGCGCTCAAGGAGGCGCTGTTGGATTTGGCGGAAGGGGCGGATGTGTTGATGGTGAAACCGGCTTTGGCCTATTTGGACATCATTTGGCAACTGAAGGCCCAAACCCAACTGCCGGTGGCGGCCTACAACGTGTCTGGGGAATACGCCATGGTGAAGGCTGCCGCCGAACAGGGGTGGATTGATGAACGGGCGATCGTGCTGGAAACCCTGTTGGGCATGAAGCGGGCCGGGGCCGATTGGATTTTGACCTATCACGCGGTGGACGCGGCCCGCTGGTTAAGGGAGCAGCCCTAGCGGGTGGCTAGCTCGATCGCCCCCACAACCCGATCGAGCTGCTCCAGGGTCAGGCCCGGAAACAGGGGCAACGAGAGAATTTCATTGGCTAACTGTTCCGTCACCGGGAAGGCCCCAGCTCCGTAGCCCAAGGATTGCAAGGCCGGTTGCAGATGGCAGGGAATGGGGTAGTGAATGCCCGCAAAGATCTGTTGCTGTTGCAGGGCCGCCAGCAGTTGATCGCGATCGAGCCGACAGGTGGGCTGCACCCGCACCACGTAGAGGTGATACACATGGCCCAGCCCCGACTGATTGGCGATCGGGACAATGCCGCGATCGGCCAGGGCCGCCAACCGCGCATCGTAGGCCGCCGCCAACTGGGCCCGGTCTTCATTCCAGCGGGGCAAATGGGGCAACTTCACGGACAACACCGCCGCCTGCAACGTGTCAAGCCGCGAATTCATGCCCAACTCTTCGTGGAAATATTTGCGAGGTGCGCCGTAATTGCGCAACATCCGCACCTTTGCCGCCACGGCCGCATCGTTGGTGACCACGGCTCCACCGTCCCCGATCGACCCCAAATTTTTGCCCGGATAGAAACTAAAGGCCGCCGCCCGTCCCAAGGAGCCGGCCAACCGCCCGCCCCGCCGCGCCAAGTGGGCCTGGGCCGCATCCTCAAAAATCAACAGACCGGTGCGATCGGCCAACGCCAACAGGGCTTCAGGATCCACCATTTGCCCATAGAGGTGAACCGGAATTAGGGCCTTGGTTTTGGGGCCGATCGCCCGTTCCGCCGCCGCCAAATCGATCAGCGCCGTGTCCGGATCGCAATCCACCAACACCGGTTGGGCCCCCGATCGCAACACCCCCAGCACCGTGGCAATGAACGTGTTGGCTGGCACAATTACCTGATCTCCCGGCCCCACGCCACAGGCCGTTAGCCCCAAGGCCAACGCATCGGTTCCCGTGCCCACGCCAACACAATGTTCAACGCCACAGGCCGCCGCAAAGGCCGCCTCAAAGGTGGCCAAGGCCTGGCCGAGCACAAAATCGCCCCGATCGAGCGTGCTGGCAATGGCGCGATCGAGTTCGGCCCGCAAGCTCTCGTGTTGCATCGACAAATCCACCAGGGGAATCGGCATTGCCATGGGCGTAATCGGAGCGGTCACCATTGGACCATGGGTCAGGGAAGCCGGCACAGCATCGGTCATAGTTAATTGCTCAATCCAAAAAGTAGCGGGAAGATCGTTCAGTATCTCGATTTTGGAGCCTGATTTCGCCAGTTGGTGTGCACCGGGTGGTAGTTGCTCCTGTACCATGCGTTCAGTGTCCCGTTTGCGGTTTCCTGAATCGTCCCGAATCGCCTCCGACAGCCATCTTTGGTAACTGTCTTTGGTAACTGTCTCGGGCACTTAATCTTCGAGGCAACACCGTTCAGGCAACACCGTTCAGGCAACACCGTCCGGAACCCCACAAGGCACACAGCCCCATTGTTGCCACCCATGCTGTTGGGGGTTAATCAACAGAACTTTTGGAGAACGTTGTTCATGGCCCCACTGAGTCAGGATTCAGCCGATCGCCCCAAATCCAGCCCCCTCCCCGATCGCCCATCCGGTTGGCAGCGGTGGCGGGAAAGCGTGCAAATTATCGGCATTGCCCTGGTGCTGGCCCTGTTGATTCGCACCTTTGTGGCAGAACCGCGCGTCATCCCTTCTGAGTCGATGTATCCCACCTTGGCCGTGGGCGATCGGTTGGTGGTGGAAAAAATTTCCCACTGGTTCCGGCCCCTGCAACGGGGCGACATTGTGGTTTTTGCGCCGCCGCCCCAACTGCAAGCCCTGGGTTACCCCCGCGATCAAGCGTTTATTAAGCGGGTGATTGGGTTTCCGGGCCAAACCATCGCCGTCAAAAACGGCCAGGTTTATTTGGATGACCAACCCCTCACGGAGCCTTACACCCTGGAGCCACCCACCTACGAGTTAGCGCCCGTCACCGTTCCTGCACAAATGTTGTTTGTCATGGGTGATAACCGCAACAATAGCAATGACTCCCATGTGTGGGGCTTTTTGCCGATCGAGAACGCGATCGGGCGGGCCTGGTGGCGGTTTTGGCCGCTCGATCGGTTCGGTCTCACCAGCCGCTAGCCCCAGCCACTGGCCGGAAGCGCGACCCAACCCACCGCTTAAATCCAAGATGACTCCGTGTAAGTTTTCTTGGATTGAAGTTGATCTCGCTCAGATGCAACTTAAATTCAACCGTTTTGAATCGTTTTTAATTATTAATTCGACTATTTCAGCCGTTTGAATTCTATTGACTCGATTTCTGAAGACTTTTTTCACGCCATAGCCATTTTTCAATAGACTTTTCATCATCCGTTGGCAACCCTTCCAGCCATCCAGGTAGCTTCCTGACCCCGATCGCTCCATGACCGTTGCCGACTCATTTTCCTGGGATTTTGACCCCTCGTTTAGACCTATCAATCCCCCTATGGATGATTGGGATTTGTCGCCTCCGCCGCCCTCCGAAATGGGGGATCGCGAGGTGCTGTTGGATGGGATGCATCTGGCCGGCCGGCGCATTGCCCTCCTCGTTTGTGGCAGCATTGCCGCCTATCGATCGCCCGATGTGGCCCGGGCCCTGCGTCGCCAAGGAGCGGATGTGGTGGCCTTTGTGTCGAAGGAGGCCCGCCGCTACGTCACCTTGGAGGCCCTGGAATGGAGCACCACGAACCCCGTTGTCACCAAACTCACGGCGGCGGCCGAACACCTCAGCGATGCGCACCCCTTCGCGGCTTACTTAGTGGCCCCCGCCACCTACGACACGATTAATAAAATGCGGCTGGGGATTGCCGATGGCGTGGTGACGGCGACCCTGGCTTCGGCCATTGGGCGCATGGAGGCGGGCCGCGCGGAGGTGTTGGTGGCTCCGACGATGCATGGCACGATGCACAACTCCCTCCTGACGGATTCGTTGCAGGCCCTGCGATCGATTGGGGTACGGATGATTCAACCCCGCCGCGCCTATGGCAAGAACAATTTGCCCGATCCGCAAACCATTGTGGTGCAGGTCTGTCGGGTGCTGAGTCGATCGCCCCTGCACGGTGTGCCGGTGATGGTGACCGGTGGGCCAACGCCGGTTCCCTTGGATGCCATTCGTCGAATTACCAACTGCTTCACGGGGCAACTGGGAATTGAAATCGCCAAAGAACTCTATCTCCGGGGATCCCAAGTGCATCTGGTGCATGGGGCGGGCAGCACCGCGCCACCGGACTGGATCCCCCACACCATTACACCGACCTATCACGACTATCGCGATCGGGTGTTGTCGCTGTTGCAGGAGCGGGATTATCGGTTCGGGATTTTTTCGGCGGCCGTGGCGGACTATCAACCCGTGCAGATTCACCCGGGCAAAATTCCCAGCGGCGGCCAGTGGAAGACGATTCAACTGCAACCCACGGAGAAGGTGATTGACCTGGTGAGCGAGTTGGCCCCCCAGTTGGGTTTGATCAGCTTCAAGTATCAAGAGGGGGTGACTCACGAAGCCCTGATGCAAATTGCCCACGATCGACTCCAGCGGGGTCACTTGGCAGTGGTGGCCAATCGGGGGAATGAGACGGGGCCCCGGGGAGAACAGGTGGCCTATTTGGTCACCCGGGATCGATCGCCCCTGCGGATGTTAGACAAGCCGGGAATTGCGATGGGCATTGCCGATTGGCTGGAAAGCCTGTTCTAGGTTTTGGCTGATTTTTTGCCTAATTTCTGGTCTCAAGGTCTTGTCCTAATTCCTGGTTTCATTCTCCCAATCTTGGCGAATGGCGATGGCTAACGGCTCGCAAAGCTGTGGGGCCGGGGCGCTGGTTAGCCGATTTGGAGCGATCGGTGCGATGCTATAGGCGCTCGCAATCGCCCAAGGGGACGGCCCCAAAAACATGCAACCTGCGCATATATCGTTTAAAACCGATTGAGATTGAGATTGCGATCCTGCTGAAATACTGTTGGAAGACTGCTCAAACAAGCTTGCCCATAGGAGCTTGGTGTGGGCAAGTTTTAAATCGCGGCTGGGTAGCGGTGCTGGGCAAACAGTTCCCGCAACTCCCAAAATTTCAGCAGTTCCGGCAATCCAAGCAATTCAAACAGTGCAAGCAACTGAGTGGGTTCATCGCCAGCGCTCACCCCGGTCGATCGATTCCCCGATCGCCCAGGGCCCGATCGCGTGATGTTGAGGAGTTAGAACACAATGGTTTATGCGGCTGGGGTTAGTGGTTCGGGAAGCATCGGGTTGACGTGGGATGCGGGCACGTTGGCGAGTTGGTTCGATCGCTACCTGGCTCCCCATGGCATCCGCACCAAGGTTTCGGCACAAATGACCGGCCAGATTGATGTGTGGGTGGAGTGCCAGCAAGAACCGGAGCGCGATCGGTTGGTGCGGTTCATTTGCCACCGACTCCATGGCTTGAATTTGGCGGCGGTGGAAGGGGTGCGGATCATGGCCCGGCGCGTGGGTCAGCCGGAATTGCTGTGGCAGCAGTCGGTGCAGTTGGAGCAGCGGCCGGGCCTCAGTTCCACGGCCTATTATCAGCAGGTGTTGCCCCGATCGCCCGAGCAGCAGGTGATGCAACGCTTGGCCCATAGCTGGCTGGTGGCGCGAGATGGTTGGTCAGCACTGGCGACGGCCACGCGCGATCGCTGGCGATCGCCCGTTGGCATGGATCTGGGCACTATTTCCCAATGGTTGCAGCCGGTGGGGCAAAGTTTGGGGGCTGGGCTAACGGTCGATCGGCTCAATGGTCGCTGCTTGGTGGTGGAAGTGCAGTTACCGCCAGAGGCCGCGATGGCAGCAACGGCCGCCGAAGTCATCTCCAGCGATGGGGAAAGTCTGGCGACCTCAAACACTTCAGGCAGCCCTTCAGACAGCACCTCAGACAGCGCTTCAGACAGTACCTCAGAATCCCTGAGCCAACCCCACATCGTGCAAACCATTTGCCGACGACTGTGGCAATTCAACGCCTCAGAACAAGGCCAAGTCAGCGGCGTGCGGATTCGGGCCACGGTGTCAGGGCAGGTGGATCCCCTTTGGCAACAAACGATTCGGATTGCGGCTCCGGCGGGCCGGCGGGAGTTAGGGCTAGCGGGATTAACCCAATGGGCCACGGATCCGGCCCTGGAACCCATCTGGCGATCGGTGCTGTTGGGCGGGGCGACGATCGTGCCCTTTGTGTTGGCCCTGTGGCTGGCTAGTTCGTCACCCGATACCACCCGATCGCGCCCCCAACAACCCTTGGCCAGCCCTCGCAGCGGCAATTCCACGGAACAGGTCTTGCCCCTGCGCCCGGCGATCGCTCCCGTGGCCAATCGGGTGCGGCAGGTGCGGCCACCCGTGGTGCAGGGAGCTTTGGAACTGTTGCCGGTGGTAAATCACCCACCCGCCAATCCCACCGATCCGGCGGTGACCTTGATGTTTGGGGGAGATGTGACCCTGAGCGATCGGGTGAAGCGGCGGTTAGGGGGAGATTGGTCGGCGGCGTTGGCCCAGTTTCCCGAGTCCCGATCGGTCGATGTGGCCATGGTGAATTTGGAAAACCCCATTACGGATGCTGACCGCAAGCGATCGGGCAAGCGTTTCAATTTCCGCGCGGAACCGGAATCGGTGGCCGCCCTGGAAGCGGGGGGCATTGACCTGGTGACGCTGGCCAACAACCACACGATGGACTATAACCGGCCGGGTTTGTTGGACACCTTGGCAGCCTTGGATCAAAGCGACATCCACGCGATCGGGGCCGGGGAAAACATCACCGAAGCCCGTCGCCCCAAAATCTTGGACGTGAAGGGTCAACGGATTGCCTACTTTGGCTATTACAACGCCCATTGGCACGCGGCCACGGAAACCAGCGCGGGCACTAACCCACGCGAAAACGAGGCCTTGGCGGCAGATATCCAAGCCGTGCGCGATCAGGTAGATTGGGTGGTGGTGAATTTCCACTGGGGCGAAGAATTGGCACGCTATCCCGCTCCCTACCAACGGTCGATCGCCCGGCGAGCCATTGATGCGGGGGCGGATTTGGTGGTGGGTCACCATCCCCATGTGCTGCAAGGCGCTGAGGTTTACAAGGATCGGGCGATCGTCTATTCCCTGGGTAACTTCATTTTTGGTGGCCACTCGCGCAGCACCTACGATACGGCGGTGCTGAAGGTGGCCCTGCGCGATCGCCAAATGAAGGTGGACTTTGTGCCAGTGCGGGTGCAAAACTACCAACCCCGGGTGGCTAAGGGCGATCGGGCGAAGGAGATTTTGCAGGAGCTAACCTACATTTCCCGCCGGTTTGACCAACCCCTGACCCAATCCATGGTGTTGACGGCTCGATCGGCTCCCAATCTGACTCCCAATTCTGGCTCGGGTGATTTTGTTTCAAGCAATCCCGATTCTGGCAATCCCGATTCTGGTAATCCCGGTTCTGGTAATCCTAGTTCCAGTGCCCTCCCAATGACGATCGCCCCAACGGCTCCACTGACAGCCACCGGAGATCGCCCCCAACCCCAACTGCCGAGCTTCACCCGATCGGCCGCAACCACCAACGGGCAATCGCCGATCGTGGTCGCCCCCCTGCCCAGCCCCGCAGCGGCTCCGATGCCCAGCAACTCGCCCGTCGTAGCCAGTGCCCCGATCGCTCCTCAGCGCCCCTCTCAAGCTGGGGCTAACCCCATCAGTTCTTCTGACGGCAGCGCGATCGGCCAGCGAATCCAAGCCACTGGTCAATCGGCACGCGATCAACTGGCGCAATTGATGACCGCCGTGGAACTGAGCGAACTGGTGCGCAATGCAGAAGCCCCCACGGATGAAGCGTTGGGGTCTAGCAACCGTTCCGTGTCGGCCATCACGGCTCCGGCAGGAAACCCATCAGCAACACCTAGCCCCATGGGCAGCGGCCCGCGCCGATCGATTTCCTTTGAAATTGGCCCAGAGGCCACCAGCTCAGAGCCAGCCACCGGGCGATCGACCACCAGCCCTCAACTGCCCTTTACGGCCCCTACCCCATCGGGAGCCACCCAGGACAACGGGTTCACGGCCGCGCCATCTTCGATGCCCACCAACTACAGCAGCCTCAGCCTGCCCGCGTTGGTAAAGTCAGCGGCCGATCGGGCCCAGGCCATCCTGGAGCCATAGCCATTGATTAGCCCCCATGGTTCCAGGTTCAGGCTTGGGGCGATCGGGGCTGACATTGAGGGCAAACATGGCTTGATCGACCCGCAATCCGCAACCGCTCGATCGCCGTGCCACAAACGCGGCAGGGTTGCCCCTTGCGGTTATACACCCAAGCTTCCCCGCCGTAGTTACCGTTTACCCCTTCCAGGTTCACAAAATCGCTAAAGGTTGTGCCGCCCGCCGCCAAGCTGGCTTCCAGCACTTGCCGAATTTGCTGATGGAGATTGCCAACCTGTTCCATGCTCAGGTCTGCGGCCCTTGTTTCTGGCCAAATGCCTGCCAAAAAAAGGGATTCGTCGGCGTAGATATTGCCCAAACCGGCCACTAGGTCTTGATCTAGCAGGGTGGCTTTGATGGTTTTGTGGCGTTTTCGCAGCCGCTCCGCAAAGTAATCGATCGAAAAAGCCGGGTCAAAGGGTTCTGGTCCCAACTTCGCCAAACCGGTGATCACTTGTTCGATCGGGCGATCGGGTGACACCCACCACAAATGCCCAAACGTGCGCTGATCCACAAATCGCAATTCTCGCTCGATCGCGTTGGAGTGCAGTCGCAACCGAATCCGCGTGTGCTGATGTACCGGAGTCGCCGGATCCACCCACAAAAACTGGCCCGTCATTCGCAAATGGGCCCCCAACCAGCCGGCCGGCCGTTGCGCTCGCTGCAACTCGCCCAGCAAATACTTGCCCCGTCGTTTCCAGCTCACCAGGCAACAGCCCTGCAAGCCCGCTAAAAACGCCTCGGGTTCCGGAGCCGCCACCGCTCGATCGAGCAGCACTTCACCCCCCACAATCAGCCAGCCGGGAGTTGCTGTGGCCAACCCCCGCCGGACGGTTTCTACCTCTGGCAGCTCTGGCACAACATCCCCCGGCCTTGCAAAGAACCAACCCACGAATCAGACCAAGGCCAGCGCCCTGGTTTGCGCAACGCTGCCACCATCCCCAACGGGCGATCGCAGCGGTGATTCGCCTATTTTTTCGGAGCAGCTTTCGGTGCTTCCACCACTTCCAGCTCTTCGGGCGCAAAGTTGTTGGTGTTAATGCCCGAGTAATTGACCTTCTCAAAACGGACAATTACCGGGTATTTGATGCCGCTTTGGTCGACCGAAGCAACCGTGCCCACATCCCGATACCAGTACGACTCGGGGCGCAGAACCCGCACCTTAGCACCGCGTTGAACCGCCATAGGTTTATCTTCCTTTGGTTTATTTTTCTCTCTTTTGACCCCATCCCCAGGCTTAAGACTTGGGGACTTTGGCCCTAAATTAAACAGCCGAAACTGTTTAATTCATCCATGGGTTGACGCTGCCTTGATCGCCCCCAGAAATCTGGATGAACCCGATCGGCGCGTCGATGTTGAGTCTCGGACTGACTGCCCGTGACGATCACACCCACATCGGAAGGACAGCCCAGAAGGCCAGTCCTGTTGAGTCCCGTTTAGGGTGAAGTGGCTGCTCTCTAGGCTACTATCGCCCAGCCAACGACTAAAGGGGTGAGGTTTTAAGTTTTATTACTCGCTAAACCGAGGGCAGCCAACCAGGGCCTTGATTCAAGTGTTGATTCAAGTGTTGATTCGGGCACTGACTCGGACACTGACTCGGGCACTGATCAAGCCATGGTCGATCGGGCTATTGATCTGAGAACTGATTCGAGAACTGACCTGAGAACCCTGGATCGGAATCCGTACCCGTCTAGTTGTTGCCAACGTTGGGCCAAACACAATCTCCCGCCCATTCCCGCTTGAAGCCCAGGCGCGATCGATTGGGAACCGTCAAAATCACAGGGTTTGTTTGCTCATCGACCAGGTTGTAAGCCTGGAGGTGTTGCTGAGTGGTGATGTTGCAGTAATACCGACGGCTACCCACGGTGTAGAGAAACTGCCAAATATTGCGCCAGTTGGTTTCGCGATAGATGCCATCGGGCCAAGGGCAAATCCCTGTATCCGTCCGGCCCCGATCGAACGTGGAGCGATCGCCCACCACTCGCACCACACCATCGCCCCCAAAAGCCGTCAACTGATCGCGATTCATCACGCGGCACATGCGACCATCACCCGCAACCCAACGGATAGTGGAATCGCTCATTCGCCGATAAAAGCCCGGCGGCCAACTTTGCTGGGCGTTGCTCGGTAACGAGTTACCAACCATGACCACCGCAGCGGTGGCCGCCATGCAAGTTGTGGCCAAAACGGCCCGAATCCACGTTGTTCGCGTTAAACCAGCCATGTCCTCACTCCTTTCTGGTTCACTTCTTCCTCGCTCGGATGCGTGGCTCAACCATCGCTGAACCGTTCTAAACCTTGAGCACCCGAGGACTCTCTCCACAGCTTTTAACCATGAAGAGTCGGGAACTGCGGATACCCAAAACCATCAGCAGCCACCAGTCACCCAAACAACAACATCAGGGTTTTAGAAATTTGATAACAGACCGTCAGGCAAATTTGGTTCAGCAAACTTGATTAAGTAATTTTGGCTGAATAATTCTGGTTGGGCAATTCTGGTTGAGCAATTCTGGCTGAGCAAATCGGGTTAGGGAAATTTGGCTGAGCCAGTTGGGTTCGGCAATTGCTTGAGCGATTTTGCTGAAGCAATCCCTAACGCATGGCGATCGGTTGGGCACTGTCGCCCACATTTTTCGCCACTTCTTGGCCGTATTGCTCAAAAATCACCACCGGATCCAGAGTCTTGCTCAGTTCCACCCGCTTCACCAAAACCTGGCCATTGGCAATTCGATCGCCCACATTCACGTAGCGCTCGGAGTTCTCACCGGGAATTTGCACAATGATTTGGAATCGATCGCCCACTTGCACCACACCAGTCACCCGCAAACTGAGGGCATCCGTGGGCGAAGGAGGCGCAGGCGGCTGACTGGGAACCGTCACAGGCGGCACTTGCGGCCGCGCAGCCACCGGAGAGCGGGCAGGTGTGGGACGACGCACCGCCGGCCGCGGCTTGGGCGGATCAACCAGCGTTGGTGGTGGATAGCCTCGGAAATCGCGGCCTTCCACATCGGTTTCCGGCTCTTGCCAAGTGGGGGATGGAATGGCAATCGGTCGGGGAGATTGGGTCACGCTGGGGCCCACAGGGCTGCCATCCGGCAACTTGGCCAGGGGCTGCACTTGCAGCGGAATCGCAAAGGGATCGCGCCGACTGTTCTTGCTATTTTGCTGAATTTCGGTTTGGGTTTGCTTGGCCCTTGCGTCAATGTTGGTGGGCTGAATAAACCGCTGGATGGTGGGTACGGCCGTCTTGGGGCGACCGGCAACCATGGGCGATTTGAAGTCAGCCTTGGGCACGGTGGCAGTGGGCGCATCCGTACCGCTGGCGGGGGACGCAGTTGGGCTGGCCTCGTCAGTGGTTGCAGTGTCTGTGGGGCCACCACAACTGGTGGCTGCCACCAGCAGGGCTACGGCTGCCCCAAACCGTACCAGGCTGGGCATAGGTGAATTCTCCGATGGTTGAGTCCGCGGGATGGTTGAGTCCAAGGGACTGAGCTGCCCAGCATTGTAACCAATGGCTAGGCGATCGTCTCGTTTTCTGAGTCCTGATCTCCGATTGGCCTCGGGTTTGGCAATGCTGCATCGAGAGCAGTCTCAATCAGGTTGAGAACTGGCCTCTGGCAGTTGCTGAATGGTCAACGTTTAGTCGTCAACGGGTTCCATCATGTCCTTCAAGGACTCGAGACCCTTGCGCACCCGACGGGAAACGGTCACAGCACTGATCCCCATTCGATCGGCCACTTCTTTTTGGGTCAAGTCATGGAGGAAAACAAATTCCAGAATCTGGCGAGTGCGCTCTTCTAGCTTGACCAAGGCTTGGTTCAAACGCAGGCGGTCTTCTTCGGCCAGTTGGAAGCTGCGATATTTCCGATCGGGGAGCGTGTCCCCCAAGGATGACGGTTCTTCTTCGTCGCTGCGTACCGGCGCATCCAGGCTAAGGGGCGATCGATTTTGACGAGCCAGCTCCACATGCTGCCACTCACTCAGCTCAATCCCGAGGGCTTCCGCAATTTCCCAATCGTTGGGCTGGCGGCCGAGTGAGTCCCGTAAGTTGCGGGTGATGGTAGCGGATTGCTGCTGGAGTTCCAACCAGCGGCGAGGAATCCGAATTGAACTACTGCGATCACGGAGGTAGTGCTGAATTTCGCCCCGAATGTAGGGAAGGGCAAAGGAGCTAAAGGCGTTGCCCTTGCTAGCATCAAACCGCTCGATCGCCCGAATTAGGCCAATGCTGCCAATTTGGAGCAGATCTTCGTAGCTTTCCTGGCATTGGGCAACCCAGTGGGCTGCTTCTTTCTTCACCAGGCCAAAGTTCAGCTCAACCAAGCGATTGCGCAGTTCCGTTGAGGGACAGGCCCGATAGGCGTTCAGCAACTCCAAACTGCGGGCGCGCAGGTCGTTGGGCGCAATACAAGCAGGACGAGCAGCCATGGTTACTAGCAGGGTAGTGCGTTGACTTTAGGGGGTCTGACACCCTGTTTCTTAGTGTATGGCCATTACTACCCGATCGCTGTGATTCATAGCACAGCAAAACCGCATTGTGGTTTTCTAGGTATTCTGCCCGGGATCACCGATCCATCAGACTTCGGCCCCAGTCGCTGATCCCGTTGATGGATTTCATTTCACTGGTCAAGTATCGCAAAACACCCGATCGCAGCCCCCAACGCCCCTCGGCCTTAATTCAGAGGCAGATCTGAACCAACCCGCTCAACCAAGGGGCAATTCAGCAGTGCGAGTGATGCCAGCCATCCAAGCGATCCCGACAAGCAGTCCAAGGCCACGATGCAATGGCAATGGCTTGACTTCTGCGCTGCTCAAGCCTCCGCTTCCAAAGACTGGAACGCTAAACCCAAACTTTGGAGCCGGGCCACAGCCCGTTGGTGTTCTTGCTCCACGGCGGGTAACCATCGCTGGGCGAGGGCGAGATCTCCTTGCTTTGCAGCGGTTTCAATTTGCTGGCTGGTTTGATACACCAACAGGGCCCCCATGGTTCCGCTGGTGGACTTGAGGGAATGGGCCGCATCCTTTAGGTGGGCCGTGTTGCCATTGCTCAGGGCCGATCGCACCTTTTCCAGCAGCATGGGGGAATCGCGCAAATAGAGTTCGATCGCCTCATCCAGCACCTCCACTTCCCGCAAACTGCTCAGGATTTGCTCATCCAAAATGGGTTCCTGATTGGCCGCCCACCCCGGGGGCAAGGGCAACCCGGCCGGCTCCGGGGCTGTTCGGTTAACCGCCAGGTCAACCTCCGACCCAACCCCATTTCGCTCCCCATGGCTGGTATGGGTTAGCGCCTCAGGGGCAACCGGTTCCGAGTCACCACTCACCAGGGCCGTCACCAACTGCGGTAGGGCGATCGCCACGGCTCCCGCACCGTTCTCCGCCACCGCAGGCAACACCGCATCGGACAAGGTTGGCGGTTCCGGCGCAGTTTCGCCGGTTCCCCCTTGGACAAACCCCCGAGAAGGACAGCGCCCCAAAGCCTCCGCCAGCTTCTGAATCCGGATCGGCTTGCTGATGTAATCATCCATCCCTGCTCGAATACAAGCCTCCCGATCGCCCTGCATCGCGTTAGCGGTCATGGCAATGATGTAGGGCCCTTGCTCCGTCACCCACTCCTGTCGGATCCGCTCCGTGGCTTCCAGCCCGTCCATCTCCGGCATCTGCATATCCATCAACACCACGTCATAGGGTTGACGACGCAGGGCCTCTAGCACCTCAATCCCATTACCCGCCACATCAGCCCGATATCCCATGCGCTGCAAAATCTGCAACGCCACCTTTTGGTTCACCGCATGGTCTTCCGCCAGCAAAATCCGCAGCGGGTGGAACTCGGCCATATGGGAATCCACATCGGCCATGACCGATCGAGCGGCCACCGTTTCCGCCGTGCGCCCACCCAACACCGTCACGATCGCGTTGTAAAGCTGAGATTGCTTGATGGGTTTGTTCACCACTGCCGCAAAAACCGGTGAGGCACTGCGCTCCTGGTAGCCCATCGGAGCCATGGCAATCATCCGCAACGGCGTTGTTTTGGGCAGCGCCAAATCCTGCAACCGTTGGGCCAACTGCAAGCCGTCCATCTGCGGCATTTGCAAATCCAGCAGCGCCAAATCAAAGGACTGTCCTTGCATCATCCAGGCGATCGCCTCCTGGGGTGAGGCGGTGCTTTGGGTCACCGTGCCCCAGGCCTCCACCTGCCGCACCAAAATATCCCGATGGGTAGCGTTGTCGTCCACAATCAACACCCGCTTCCCTTGCAGATAGGGCTGGACTTCGTAGAAATCCACCAGGGATGCATAGGGAGCCGCCGCCGCCACGATCGTGAAGTGAAAAACGGAACCTTTGCCCAGTTCGCTTTCCACCCACATGCGCCCGCCCATCATTTCCGAGAGCCGCTTGCTGATGGCTAACCCCAACCCTGTGCCGCCGTATTGGCGAGTGGTGGAAGAGTCCACTTGGCTGAAGGATTTGAACAGGCGGTTCATGCGATCGCTTGGAATACCAATGCCCGTGTCTCGCACCGCAAAGTGAATGTCGTAAAGCGGTGCGTTGTAGTCGTGGGAACGGGTTGGCGGAAGGGTGCTATCGCTTTGCAGCAAGGCATTCGATTCGTCGCTGGTGGTGTGGGGCTTGGCTTCCACCTGAATCACCACTTCCCCCCGGGCCGTGAACTTGACCGCATTGCCCACCAAGTTCACGAAAATTTGGCGCAGGCGCGTGATGTCCCCCACGATTAGGTTGGGAACGGCTGATCCCATCCAGTAGGCCAAGTCCAAGCCCTTGTCGCTGGCTTTGGCGGCTAACAAATCCAGGGACTCTTCAATACAACTGCGCAGATCGAAGGGTTGCGACTCCAAATCCAACTTGCCGGATTCGATTTTGGAAAAGTCCAGGATGTCGTTGATGATGGCCAACAGGGCATCGCCGCTACTGCGAACGGTTTCCACAAAGTCCCGCTGCTGACTGGTCAGTTCCGTATCCAACAGCAATCCGGTCATCCCAATGACGGCGTTCATGGGAGTGCGGATTTCGTGGCTCATGGTGGCCAAAAATTCGCTCTTGGCTCGGGTGGCCTCTAGGGCTTGGTCGCGGGCCCGGGCCAGATCGTCGGCGGCTTGTTTGCGTTCCAGTTCGCCGCCGATCCATTGCCCCATCAGCTCCAACAGACCAATATCAACGGCTTTGAAGGGCTGGTTACGGGTTTGATTGCTCCAAAAACAGAGGGTGCCGTAGCCCCGACGGCCGACGGTGATGGGTGTGCCGAGGTAGGCTTCGATTTCCAGGGCCGCATCGACGGCGGTGGGGCCGAGCTGGGCCAGGGATTTGGACTCGAAATACAGCGGCTCTTCGCGGGCAACGGCAATTTGAAAGATGGTGTTGCGCAGGGGGAACCGATCGCCCGCTTGCCAGTCCCAGGTGCTGGGCATTTGGGCGCGATCGCCCGTGTGAAAGATGCCCACCACGCGACATTGCAGATCGCCCACGGCGGCCATGCCACCGTTGTAGTCCGCAGGGTCTGGATCCGGGAGGGTGGCAAATCGATCGTCAATTTCCACCAGCAGCCCCAGTTCCAAGCCAAATTGCTCGCAACCCATTTGCAGCAACCGTTGCAATCGATCATCAAAGGTCAGTTGGCGGGCGGCGGCAATTTGATAGAGGCGACGGATGGAACTTTCGCTGTCACGCAGATCTTGCTCCACCTGTTTGCGGGGGGTGATGTCCCGCGAAACGGACAACGTGCCCTGAAATTCGCCGTTGTGGGAGTCGTAGATGGCGCGGCTGGTGGTTTCAAACCAGATGTAGAACCCATCGTGGCGGCGAATTCGATATTGGGTAGTGTAGGTGGCTTTGCGATCGCGGGCGTGCTGGTCTTCTTCAATGAGGCGAGCGCGATCGGCCGGATGGATAAAGTCCCAACGTTGTTGCCCCACCATTTCTTCCGGGTGATAGCCCAACAGGGCCATGCAGGCGGGGGAGGCATAGATATAAACATTGTCGGCCGTTTGCCGGGAGATCAGGTCGGTGGAGTTCTCCGCCATGATCCGGTAGCGCTCTTCGACACTCGATCGCTCCCGTTGGAATCGATCGAGCGCCTCCAGCATCTCATCGATATTGTTGGCCAGGAGACCCAGCTCGTCGCTGCCAGGCATTTCTAGACGGGTGGCCAGGTTGCCGCTCTGGCCAATGGTGGCCACCGCAGTGCTGAGGCGGGTTAAGCGGGCAAGCACCAATTTCTCGATCGACAGCAGGGCCACGCCCCCAAAGAGCACCCCACAAAACACCGTGGCGGCTCCCAAGTAGCGGATAGCCTGTTGGCTACGGTGATCAATTTCCCGAGGCAGCGTCACCTCCAAAATCAGGGCCGGTTCCCCTTCCAAGTTCCGCAGCAGAATTTCCGCCCGCAACAGATCCAAGGATTCCAGGGCCGTGATGGAGATTGGGCTGCGGGCCAAACCGGGCCGGCTCACCTCCAGGGTCATGGGCTGACCGAGGGTTCCAGAGTCCGCGGTCTGAAATTGTTCTAGGCTGACCGCCGGCCGCAGGGAAAGCTGTAATTCCACCCCCTCCGCCAGGCGATCGATTTCCACCTGATCCAACCAGCGGCCCACCACCAACGCGCCACGAATGGGGCCGGCTCCTTGACTGGTGACGATCGGGCGGGCCGCCACCATCAACACCCCTTCCGGCAGGGACACCAACCCTGAAATTACGCGATCGGGCTGATCCTGTTGTAAAAGCGTCGTTTGGCCCGGCCCAGCCAAATAGTCCAGCAGGGAGCGATCGGCTGGTTGCAACCGTCCCCGCTTCGCATCAAATCCTTGGCTGTAAAGCACTTGCTTCTGGCGATTCACAATCGCGATCGCATTCAGCCGCAAAGCCGTAAACGTGCGATCAATCAGATTGGACTGGATATAGGCAGGGTTGCGCGTTTCAATGAATTCATAGGTATCGTCCCACTCCGCATATTCCTGAGCCGCCACCGCCAGACTGTCGAAATCCGCCGAGAGGGCATCCATGGCCCGTTGAGCATCTTGGCGCGCATATTGCACCTCCAGGGCCCGAAAGTCCCCAGAGACCAACACCGACAGCGCAATGCAGAGCGTCACGATCGACACCACCGCCGCCATCCCCACAATCGCCAAGGTTTTTCGGCGTAAGTTCACGCGATCACCCTCCTGGCCCCCTGATAGTTCCGCCACATCAGCCCTTGGCCAATGGATTCGGGCCAACATCGCTGACCTGACCTGACCCATGGTTGACCACAGGGTTGATCGATCCACTGCCCCCGATCGGCTGGAGACCCCTGGGTCTCGGCCGGTGGTTTCGGTCGAACCTGACTTGGAAGCTGCCATGGCGACTGCACAACGATTTGCAACAGCAACGGCAAATGCACCTGAATAAATTCGCGATCGATCAATTGGAGACTTAATTGGCGACCAATCAATTCGCGACAATGGTTCGGAGCGCACTCCCACGCCCAACTTAACCCTAGTGTGATCCCGTAGGGTTCTAACTCAAGCATAGGAGGGGTGAAACCCCTAGCTTCAAATTGCCCTAGTCGCGAGCAATTACTAACCATTCACTCGTCCAACAAGAATTACTCAGGCAGGTGTTTGCGTTGCTACTCCTCAATTGCCACAGCAGCGAGGCAATGGTCGGGATAATGCCTCAATCGATTCGCACAGAGCCGCATAGAGAGCCGCATAGCGAGCCGCGTAGATTGTTGCAGCCTTGCATCAACTTGCGCCTTTACCCCCAACATCAGACAAGCAACCCCAAGGTTTAACCCAGCCGTAGACTCTTGCGGGATTGTGGACTCTGCGGCCCCCAACAGCAATGATCGCTCTATTCGACCCCGATTTTGCCGAATTCCCCGAACCGATTTGCCTCCCAAACGGTTTTGTTGCATCACTTTCGACCAGCCCCCATCCCATTGAAGTTGAATAGGCTCCCCGTTGTCCCCGGTGCGGACTCCCCCGATCAACCCCTATGGGGGGTGAGACCCATCATTGAGATCTAGAAATCGATTCTAACGGTTCCCAGAGCAAGACTCCGTAGAATTTCGAGTTAGATCTCAATTCCCCTCCTCGAACTTCGTGAACACGCAAGGCCCATTCATTTAGTCGAAATTTAGCGCTGGATAGGGAAGCTTGGGCCCGTTTTGGGGGGCTATTGGAGGCAGGGCTAGGAGCGGCTGACCGTTGGTGGCTGCAATATTGCTGACCAAGGGCTGACAAGAAATTGACAACCGTTGCAATCCCCTTGAGCCAATTTTACGGCGATCGCCTGGCTAGCCAGGGAGATTCCGATCACAATTGCCCCCACTCCTTTGACCGATATTCCCGATCGCCCCGGCACAGCTTGTGGCCCCTGGGTTTCCCTCAAGGGTTCATCAACGGCTGCAGCGTTGCCGCGATCCAGGAAAATAAACCGTCTATAGTGTCTTTAAGTCCCTGCTGTAGCCTATGACCGCCTCTCAGTCCCGTCGCGATCGCCTGGAGTATTTCGATCGGCTGATTTCCCAGGTCATTTTGAACCGCCAACACCCCATCAGCGGCCTGATGCCTGCCAGCACCGCTGTTAATATCCATGGGGACTACACTGATGCTTGGGTACGCGATAACGTTTACAGCATCTTGGCGGCCTGGGGGCTGGCGCTGGCCTATCGCAAGGCGGGACTCGAAGCGGGGCGCGGCTACGAAATTCAGCAGAGCGTGGTGAAGCTGATGCGGGGGCTGTTGTCATCGATGATGCGGCAAGCCCACAAGGTGGAGCGCTTTAAGCACACCCAAGATCCATTGGATGCGCTCCATGCCAAGTACGACACGGGCACGGGCAACACGGTGGTGGCCGATGACGGCTGGGGCCATCTACAGATTGATGCCACCTCAGTGTTTTTGTTGATCCTGGCGCAAATGACGGCCTCGGGCTTGGAGGTGATTTACACCACCGACGAGGTGAATTTTGTCCAAAATCTGGTCTATTACATTGGACGCGCCTACCGCACGGCCGATTACGGCATTTGGGAACGGGGCAACAAGATTAATCACGGCAACCCGGAGCTGAACGCCAGCTCGATCGGGATGGCGAAGGCGGCATTGGAAGCGCTGAATGGCTTTGATCTGTTTGGGGCAAGGGGATCGCAATCATCCGTGCTGCATGTGCTGGAGGATGAAATTGCCCGATCGCGGGCCACGCTGGAATCCCTGTTGCCGCGCGAGTCGGCCTCTAAGGAGGTGGATGGGGCCCTGTTGAGCATCATTGGTTTCCCAGCGTTCGCGGTAGATGATGCAAACTTGGTCGATCGCACACGGCGGCAAATTGTCGAAAAACTGGAGGGGCACTACGGCTGCAAGCGGTTCCTGCGGGATGGTCACCAAACCGTCCTTGAAGACACCAGCCGCCTGCATTACGAACCCTACGAACTCAAGCGCTTTGAGCATATTGAGTGTGAGTGGCCGCTGTTTTGGACTTATTTGTTGCTGGATGCCCTGTTTCGGGGCGATCGGGACAGGGCCTTGGACTACCACCAACGATTGCAAGGGGTGGCCGTGGAACAGGAGGGATTCGCCCTGTTGCCGGAGGTCTATTACGTGCCGGAGGAGGCGATCGCCGCCGAACAGGCCAACCCCGGTTCCCAAACCCGCTTGCCCAACGACAACGTACCCCTGGTTTGGGCCCAATCCCTGTGGCTGCTGGGTCAGTTGGTGTTGGAAGAGCTGATCGATGTGGCGGATTTGGATCCCCTCGGCCGGCGATCGCGCCCGGGAGCCGTGCGGGAACCGTTGGTGCAAATGGTGTTGCTATCGGAAGATGCGGCCTTGCAACATCAACTGGCAATCTACGGGATTGAAACCCAAACGCCGGATCAGGTGGCCCCGATCGAGGTGCGGCCCGCGCGGGATCTTTCGGCGGCCTATGCCCAAATCGGCCGCAACGAAGCCCTGGGCCTCACGGGGCGGCCCCTGCGGCGGCTGCGCACCCTCACCACGTCGCGAATTTTCTCGATTTGCGGCAAAACCATGGTCTTTCTGCCCTCCTTCCTGGATCAAGAGCAGTTCTATTCGGGCGCAGATCCGGAGTTTTTGACCTCCCAAATTCGCAGCGAACTGGCTTACATTGCCCGCCAGTGGCGACAGTTGGGGCGACCGACCATGACCCTGTTGCTGACTCGGGAAATGTTGGGATCCACAGAAGCCGACCTCGACACCCGATCGCCCCTGCTCTCCCTGATTGCGGACTTCAAAGCTG
Organism: Limnothrix sp. FACHB-1083; assembly: GCF_014696485.1. Lineage (NCBI taxonomy): Bacteria > Bacillati > Cyanobacteriota > Cyanophyceae > Pseudanabaenales > Pseudanabaenaceae > Limnothrix > Limnothrix sp. FACHB-1083. Next base: position 268,462 of record NZ_JACJQD010000005.1, read on the forward strand.
GCAAATGCAACAATGTGCCGATTCGCCTGGGACGGCTGCAATCCTTTGTGCTCACCGCCGGGAGCGAGCGGATTGACTTTCTCCACGGCTACGAATTCGAGCAATCCGTGGCCAATGGCGCACCCTTGCCCCTGTCCCAATACCTGGCTTTTTCGGCAGCGGACACCAAACCCCTCAGCAGTCGCCAGGAATTTCAACTGGAGTCGGAAACCAATCCCAAGAGCTTGCTCACCCGGTTGCGGGCCACGGTGAACCTGTATGAGCAAATTGAGCTAATTCAAGACCTGTGGCGATTGGTGGGCCCGGATTTTGAGACGGGCTTTGCCGGGGACGATCGCGCCGTGCCGCTCAATCTGCTGGTGGAGGAAATCTATAACCGGGCCCTTCAGGGCTACAGCGTCGTGGAATCTGACGGAATTGCTCGCCGTCGGCCCTATTGGGCAATTGTGCGGCGGGCGGCGGGCCTGCTGAACAAGGCGGACATTAACCTTTCGGATGCGGTGACGGATTTGCTAGTGCGGCAAAAGTTCATCGCCGTGGGCCGCGCCTACAGCGAGGGATCCTTGATCGATCGTCCCATGCCCCACGACGAGATCATGGCCAAGATTGATGAATTTTGTGGGGAAGACATCCGCGATCGGGTCTTGAGCCAGGAAATTTTGGTGGCCTTGGGCGTGCTCATTAAGTCCAATCCAGCCCTGTTCAAAGGCTTTTTGACCCTCCGTACCAGCTATTTTCTGCTGCTGTTGGTGAGTGAATTGGGTCGCGAAATGCTCGTCACGCCCGATGAGGCCTACGAGCAACTGATGGAACTCAGTCCCTACGAGGTGCAATTGCGCTTGCGCCACGTGCTGGAAGGCTATCAGGGCGCAACCTTAGCCTTGCAACAGCAGGAATCGTTGCACCTGCGGGCCACGGGCCGGGCGATCGAATGGACCATTGTGCCGCAGCGGGAAGAGGGTTTGCCCCCCGCCGGGAGTTGGGCCCGCCAGCGGGAATTGGACGGCGCATTGAACCGCGTGCCCAAGGATTTTTATCCCCAGGTTTGGAACCTGTTGGGCCACTGCAAGGGCCTGGTGATTGGGGACAAGCTGGAACGTCGCAACCGGCTCGACAGTGCCTTGGTGTTGGCGGAAATGACCCCCGGCGAAAAGAACTTCGCCCTGCAAGTGGAACACCTGCTGAACAAGATTGGTGCGCCGCTTTACCGACAGGTTTGTATGGAGGCGTTGGCGGAGTTGGCAGCCCTGACCGATCGCAACCCCGAACTGCAAATTGATGATTACCTGGTGTTGGATGTGTTGGTGGGCCACGCGGTGCGGTTGGCCTGGCTCGATCGCCATCCCGAGGATGAACCCATTTACAACGAGCGTAAGGGTCAGGCCTGGCAACAGTTCTATGAAACGTCGCCCTACAATTGCGCCACCTTTATGGTGAAGGCCTTCCAGTTCCTGATCGAAATGGCGGAACAGTCGGCCCGCGATCGCGCTGAACAGGCGATCGATGAGTCCCTAGAGCCGGTGGGGTAATGGGTTAGCCATTCCCGCCCATCCGCTTCAACCACCCATCCTGAGGGCGATCGCCCAACCCGATCGCCCCGGATGAAATTGGCCCTTCCCACCCTCGCACCCATGCTGCTCCATCACTGGAAACTTCTGCGGTTGTTTATCACCACCGCGATCGCGGCCGAAATGGAATATCGCGGCAACTTTCTCTTAGCCAGCATTTCCTCCATTGGTGGGGGAATTGCCAGCGGCTTTGGGCTTTTTTTGTTTTATCGAACGGGCTACACCTTCCAAAACTGGAACTGGCATGAAGCACTTTTGGTGTTGGGTCTTTTTCTGTTTTTACAAGGCTTTTCTAACACCTTTTTAGCTCCCAACCTCAACAGTATCGTGCGCCAAGTGGAGCTAGGAACCCTGGATTTTGTGTTGCTGAAACCCATTAGCAGCCAATTTTGGCTATCCACCCGCGCCGTTTCCCTTTGGGGCTTTCCTGACATTGCCCTTGGTTTGGGGTTGATTTTCTATGCGGGGATCAATCTACAACTTCCCTGGTGGCAATATGGCTGGGCAATGTTGCCCCTCAGCTTTGGATTGCTAATTTTATATAGTCTCTGGTTTGTGTTAGGAGCCACCAGCATTTGGTTTACCAAAATCTATAACATCACGGAAGTATTGCGGGGGCTATTGGAAGCTGGGCGCTATCCCCTCACGGCCTATCCGGCGGCATTTCGCTTCTTCTTTACCTTCATTGTGCCGGTGTTGTTTATGACCACTGTGCCGGCGGAAATTGCCTTGGGCCGCGATGCTTGGTTTTTGGTAGGAGTTTCAGGGTTGCTGGCGATCGGGCTGTTGTATTTGTCCAATCAATTTTGGCGGTTTGCCCTCCGGTTCTACACCAGCGCCTCTAGTTAAATTGCCGGTTAACCACGCGCAGCTCCGACCAGAAGCACTGGCCGGAGCTTTGGATGATAAATGGGTTTAAGGATGGGGGCAGAGGGGCTCGAACCCTCACGACCGTTTAGGGTCAACGGATTTTCATCTTCCTGTGGCTTTCGCCCCTGCACAATTCGGCTCGTGAGTCAGCAAAACTGCTCGATCGACCGTTTGGCGTTGAAGATTGGACTCTCTCTTTACCCTCGGCTGGTTACGTTAGGGTAGCTCCCGTCGAGTCTCTGCACCTTCCGAAGAAAAAGCCCGTAAGCTTTTTGTGCCTTCGGCTTGGCTCAGGATTGCCGTAGCGATCGGGGTGATCTGCGAACAACGTCCCAGAATTAGTTCCGTGCCTTAGGTTTCCCTGAGTTTGAGAGCTGCCACTCGATCGATTTCTCAACCGAGGCTCAATTGTCTTAAGTCCGTAGCGTCTACCATTCCGCCATGCCCCCTTAGTGGAGCCAATTGATTAATTAGACCGATCAATTAGACCGAATCAATTAAACTGACTCGCCCCTAAGGACAACTCAAGTTAACGGGTAACGTTGAGCCGTCCCATCATACCTCGCAAAGGGGGAAGAGAGGCAAGAGTTGAGCAACTCCTCAGTCTTGACGGGATCTCTTGGCTAGATCTTTGAAAAGTCGCAATGACTGCTCTGTGCGCCCCCGCAATCCGCACAGACAAGGGGCTTAAGCCCCTTGTCCCCACTCTTGAATGGCGATCGACTAATGGTTGCAATTGTATTTTTTGAGGGGCCGATCGCCCTTGGAAGGGGAAGGGGAACGATAAAATGTGGTCTGGTTGTGGTCTGGTTACGGACAAAGGCGCAGCGCTGAGGATCGCAACCGGAAATTAGGGGCCGATCGCTGGCTGCTAATGGGTTGCAAGGGGCTGCGGTTGTCCGTGCGGGCTGTCAGGATGACGTTCAGGCGAGGGTCTGGTTTATGGCTTTGACGGATTTGCCGATCGCGCTGATTCTGTATGTGGCGCTGGCGGGGGCTTACCTGGTGGTGTTGCCGCTGGGCCTCTACGTTTATCTCCAAAAACGGTGGTATGTGGCTAGCTCGATCGAGCGGCTCTTGGCCTACTTTGCGGTGTTTTTGTTCTTCCCCGGGCTGCTGTTGTTGTCGCCGTTTTTGAATCTGCGTCCCCAACGTCGGGCCATTTAATGTCTGGCCATTTATTTAATGCCTGGCCATTTAATGCCTAGGATGCCTCGATTGTCCCGCTTGGGCGATCGAGCCAGGGTGATGGGTTGGATGATGGTGAGCAATCGTGAGCAATTGACAGGGGCGATCGAGCAAACATGCGGCGAATTGACGCGATTCTGATTGGGTTAGGTGTCTTTTTGGGTGGGGGGCTGGTCTATGGTCTCCTGCAACTGGTGGGCATTGATGCCACCAATGCGGGCATCTGGACTCAGGCCGCGTTGGTAGTAGGATTGATGGGCTGGTTGCTGACCTATCTGGTGCGGGCCCTGACCCAAAAGATGACCTACTCCCAGCAGTTGCAAGACTACAAAGACGCGGTTTTGCAAAAGCAGTTGGAAGCACTGTCACCAGAGGAGTTGGCCGCCTTGGAAGCTCGCTTGGAAGCGGAAGCGGCGGAAACGGATCGATCGAACCCGACCCATCCGTCACCCTAATCCGCATTCTTCGCCACCAACGCGCCGCCCGTTCCCCCAATTCAAAGCCAGCATCCTCAGCCCCCAACAAGGGTTCACTCTGAATCCAGTATGTGGGCGAAGTTGCTGGCCGTTTTTGATGTCCTGACCACCGAGTTGATCGATCGCCTGCCACCATGACCGTCTCTGTTTCTGAACGTTTTGCCACCCTGCGCCAAGCAGAACGCTGTGCCCTGATCCCTTTCATCACCGCCGGGGATCCGAATTTGGCAACAACGGAGGAGGCCCTGCGGCGACTCGATCGGGCAGGAGCCGACCTGATTGAACTGGGCGTGCCCTACTCCGACCCCCTAGCAGACGGCCCCACCATCCAAGCGGCCGCCACTCGGGCCTTGGCAAACGGTACTCGCCTTGATGATGTGTTGGCACTGGTGCAGCGGGTGTCGCCGGAACTGTCCGCCCCGATCGTCCTGTTCACCTACTACAACCCAATTCTGAATCGAGGAATTGAGCAATTCATTCAAGATGTGAAAGCAGCCGGGGCGGCGGGCCTCGTCGTGCCAGACTTGCCCCTCGAAGAAGCAGACGGCCTGCTGAAGCCAGCGGCGGCAGCGGGCTTGGAAGTCACTTTGTTGGTGGCCCCGACGAGTTCCAAGGATCGGATTGAAGCCATTGCCCAGCAGTCCCAAGGATTTATCTATCTGGTCAGTGTGACCGGGGTAACGGGGATGCGCAGCGAAATGCACGGGCGCGTGTCCGAAATTTTGGCCGCCATGCGCCAGGTTACCGATAAGCCGATCGGGGTGGGCTTTGGCATTTCCTCGCCGGAGCAAGCGGTGCAGGTGCGTACTTGGGGGGCTGATGCGGCGATCGTGGGCAGTGCCTTTGTGAAGCGATTGGCCGACGGCACGCCGGAAGCGGGGCTAGCCGCCGTTGAAGCATTCTGCCGGGATTTGCGAGCCGCCCTTGATCAGTAAAGAACAACGAACTAAAGATCAACGAACTAAAGATCAACGAGCTAGATCAACGAGCTAGATCAACAACGAACTGGATCAACAAATTAAAGATCAATCAACTGGACCAATTTTGTTGAGGCAAGTTCCATTCCCTCAACAGAAACAGTCCAACTCAAGCAGTCCAAGTGGGGGCGTACGGCCGTACACCCCCACAAAATTGACCGATGGAACTGGTCAGTGACAATTTTGAGCAATTGTTGTGAACAATTCTTGAGCAATTGCATTGAATTGACCCTACACCCAGTCGGCCATGGATTCCCAACTGTGGCGCAATTGGCTGCTCAATAATCCATTTTCCGATCGCCGATTGCGGCGGCGGGATTTAGCAGCATTCGAGCGTTTCCGCGATCGCTTATCAACCACAATTTTCCTCAGGTCGATCGCATCGTCCCAAGAATGAAATCGGTCAGGGAAAGTTCGCTGAGTCATGATTCTGACCTCCCAAAATTGACGTTGGGGGAATTGCCAGCCCAGTTGCTGACTTCAGAGATGCAGCCCCGTCGTCGATGGAATGATCCCAGTGCAATCCAGCTTCATCATCGAAGCGAGCTAGGGATGTGGACGCAAATCTCTAGGGTATTGTTCTGCGAATCGGGAACCCAATCCGGTTAACTTCGCCAGAAGCCCCCGGTTCGATCGTACCGCTTTTTCCCAGGGACGGCGACTCACAGATCCTGATTCTTCAGGAATGAATTTTCCAGAATTTTCCAAGGAATCCCAGCCCAAATTGCTTACTGGGCTAAGTGATCACGCACCAACTGGCGCAATGCTTGTTCAGCAGCAATTTCATCTTGCTGAGCCTCTGCCAAAAATTGATATAAATACGCTTTTTGCACCCAAGGAAAAATGGGGCTAAATTCCGATTCTTGATAATCCCCATTTTCCAACATAAAAATGCGCCAATCACGGCCGTTATATCGCCACAGCTCTGGAACGCCCATCGCAGCATAGAGCCGATTTTTGTCAATATCCGTGTGGGTGATATCCACTTCAACTACCAGATCCGGCGGAGGATCAGCCGCAAAATCAACTCTTCGACCCGCAACCCGTGCTTGATTTTGAATGTAGTAAGCACAATCAGGTTCTGAGCTGCGATCAAGTTCTTCACGCTCAATCCGAGTAGATCCCATTGTTTTAATTTTCAGACCCATCTCAAAGATCATGATGACGATGAAGCGCTCAATGAGACGAATCGAAAATTCATGATCTTCCAAGGGCATAGTGATTTCTAAAACTCCATGATCATAGGTCAAGCGAGCAGAACGACGGAATGGCAGGGCATGGAGAACCTGTTGGTAAGTTTGCCAAGTTAGGCCACGCAGCGTCACACGTTTTTCGCCGATGAGTTGGGTGGGAGCCAGCGGGGCGATCGCAATCATTGCTCACAACTCCTGAAACGGTTGATTAGTTCTATTATCGCCAATGGGGCCAAGCAGTGGGCGAGCTGCCCGATCGCCCGGTGCGCAAAGGGGCTGCTATGCTGAGGGCGAGCATTCTGCAATCGCCCCATGACCGACTCCGCAAAGACCTTGCTTTTGGTAGATGGCCATTCCTTGGCTTTCCGAGCATTCTATGCCTTCGTGAATGGACGAGATGGTGGTCTGCGCACTTCCACGGGCATTCCCACCAGCATTTGCTACGGATTTATTAAGGCCCTATTGGACACGATCGCCCTTGAAAAACCCCAAGCGATCGCCCTGGCTTTTGATACTCGCCAGCCCACCTTTCGCCACGAAGCCGATGCGACCTACAAGGATGGGCGGCCGGAAACTCCCGTGGAGTTTATTGAAGATATTCAGCATCTCGAAACCCTGTTGGTGGCGCTGAATTTAACCATTGTTAAAACGCCAGGTTTTGAAGCAGATGACGCGATCGGGACAATGACCCAACAGGGCATCGCGGCGGGCTATCGGGTCAAAATCTTGAGCGGCGATCGGGACTTATTTCAACTCATTAATGACCAGCAAGACATCAGCGTTTTGCACTTGGGTGGGCGTGATGTGAAATCTTCCCGCTACAGCGAATATCGTGCAGCCCAAGTGGTGGAAAAATGGGGCGTTCGTCCGGATCAGGTGGTGGATTTCAAAGCCCTTTGCGGCGATAAATCCGATAATATTCCGGGAGTGAAAGGCATTGGCGAAAAAACCGCCGCCCAGCTTCTGCAAGAGCATGAGTCCTTGGATGGGATTTATCAGGCATTGGATTCTCTGAAAAAATCCGTCAAGAGCAAATTGGAAGCCGATCGAGACGCTGCTTACCATTCTCAGTTTTTGGCGCAAATTAAATGTGATGTGCCCTTGAATGTAGCCTTGGCTGACTGTGAATTAAGCAGATTCGATCGCGCTGCCCTCACCCCTCTGCTGGAAAAATTAGAACTGAATCAGTTTTTGAAGCAAATTGAACGTCTGGAGGCTCGATTTGGTAATGGTCAGTTAACGCTGGGAGCAGAGCCAGGGACAGGCCATGAAACGAGTTCTGTGGGCCGATCGCCCCAATTAGCGGGCAGTTTCCCAGCTTCGACCTTAGAAGCAGAAGATACTTGGTTTTTCAGTGCCGAAGAGACCGATTTGCTCAAGGAAAATCCGCCACTACCGGCCGAATTCACCCCAGAAATTATTACTACACCCGATCAATTGGAGGCGCTGGTTGCCGCACTGTTGCGCTGCCAAAACCGTGACTATCCCACCGCTTGGGACACAGAAACCACTGACCTAGATCCTCGAAAAGCGGCCTTGGTAGGAATTGGGGTTTGCTATGGCAATGCGGAACAATTCACGGTGGCTTATATTCCCGTGGGACACAGTACGGGAAAACAGCTCGATCGATCGCTGGTGTTGCAAGCGCTGAAACCAATTTTGGAAAGCGAAAACCATCCCAAGGTGCTGCAAAATGCCAAGTTCGATCGAGCAATTTTGCGCAGCCAAGGAATTCAACTGGCCGGGGTAATTTTTGACCCAATGCTTGCCAGTTATGTGCTGAATCCAGAAGCCAGCCATAACCTAACAGATTTGGGATTGCGCTATTTAGGAATCAGCGCCACCAGCTACCAAGATCTGGTGCCGAAGGGACAAACCATTGCAGCGGTGAGCATTGCTGCCGTTGCCAACTATTGCGGCACAGATGTTTATAGTGCATTTCATTTGGTCAGTATCCTGCGATCGCAACTGTCTAGCGAGCAGGATTTGTTGCCACTTTTTGAGCAGGTGGAGCTGCCCCTTGAGCCAGTTTTGTCAGCCATGGAAGGGCGAGGCATTCGGATTGACACGGCCTATTTGGCGGAATTTTCTAAGCAATTAGAAACAGATTTATTGGCGATCGAACAGCGGGCCTACGCAGCGGCTGGGGAGACTTTTAATTTAGGTTCGCCCAAGCAACTCAGTGAATTATTGTTTGGCAAATTGGGTCTTGATCCCAAAAAGTCTCGCAAAACCAAAACCGGCTATTCCACGGATGCCGCCACCTTGGAAAAGTTAAAGGATGATCATCCCGTGGTGGAAGCGATCGTGGAGCATCGCACCTTAGCCAAACTGAAGTCTACCTATGTGGATGCGCTGCCGCAGTTGGTTTCGCCCCAAACCGATCGCGTCCATACGGACTTTAATCAAACGGTGACGGCTACGGGTCGCCTCTCTTCATCCAATCCCAACTTGCAAAATATCCCGATTCGGACGGCCTTTAGTCGGCAAATTCGGCGGGCTTTTTTACCCAAAGCGGGCTGGCTGTTGGCCGCAGCAGACTATTCCCAAATTGAGCTACGAATCTTGGCCCATTTGAGTCAGGAACCGGTCTTAATTGAGGCCTATCAAACGGGACGAGATGTCCATGCTTTGACCGCGCAATTATTGCTCGATCGCCCTGACATTACCCCCGAAGAACGACGACTGGGAAAAATCATCAATTTTGGGGTGATTTACGGCATGGGGGCGCAACGGTTTGCTCGGGAAGCGGGCGTGTCGCGCATGGAAGCCAAGGAATTTATCGATCGCTTTAACCAACGCTATCCCCAGGTCTTTGAGTATTTGCAACAAATGCAGCGCGAGGCGATCGCCCTGGGCTATGTGCATACACTCCTGGGCCGACGGCGCTATTTTCAATTCATGAGTCCTTCGTTGAATCAATTGCGCGGCTCCGATCCCCAGGCGATCGACCTCGATCGGTTGCGGGTCAATGGTCAAAATGATGCCCAATTGCTGCGGGCGGCGGCCAACGCTCCCATTCAGGGTTCCAGCGCCGACATCATCAAAATTGCCATGATTCAACTCCATCAACGGTTGCAATCCACCCAGGCAACTTTACTGTTGCAAGTGCATGATGAATTGATCTTTGAAGTGCCTCCGGAAGAGTGGGACTTTGTGCGCCCAATTATTCAGGAAACCATGGAATCAGCGGTCACCTTGAGTGTGCCCCTGGCGGTGGAAGTTCATGCGGGTCAAAACTGGATGGAAGCGAAATAGCCGATCGGGAATGAGTGATGCAATTAGGGGTGAATTTAACCCTACTTAAACCCGTTAATTTCTATCACGCTTAGAAATGTTTTCTTTTTAAGGCCACAATTTTGTTGCGACCAATTGTTAGAGCCAGCCCCACTTTCAGTCAATTAAATTCTAGTCAATTAAAGTTGGCATAGACAGTTACAGATTGGCACAGAATTGATGGAGTTCAATTGAGAACCCCCATAGGATTGAGGCGATCGCGCGAATGCACTTGAAATAGCCTGAGAGGATGTTTGAAAAGCCGCAATGGCTACCTTGCTTGTGGGTCTCATCCACCGACAAAGCAAAGCTGATCAAGTCCCTTGATCCCAAGACCGTTAGGGCTTGACCATTGCCCCCAGTCGCTTCAGCCATCCTCTGAGGTTTGTTAATTCCAGTTGATTCCAACCGATCGAGACAGCAAGCTGCGTCTTTTGTCCTCAACCATTGCTGCGATCGCTTGTGTTGAATTTTGCGAGCTATTTTTTTGCCCCCGGTGGCTGGGGAACCCATGCCCGATCGCTCGCGGGAGCACTGCACCCGATCGAGCCGATCGCCCTTTGTGATTGGCAGCCTCCCCAGCCCCTAGCCGACTGGGAACGGGGCGTGCCGGAACTGTTAGCGGCCGGTCTCAGCCCGGCGGCCAATGCCCCCACCCTGGTCATTGTGTCCGGGTTGCCGATGCCGCCCTTTCCCGGTTGCTGCCAAATTGGGCTGTTTGTGTGGGAAACCACCCACATTCATCAAAAATTTCAGCAATTGCTCGATCGGTTCGATTACCTTTGGGTTCCGTCCCTTTGGCAGCGTCAGGTGGCGATCGAGTCCGGGCTTGACCCCCAGCGCCTGGCCGTTGTGCCGGAAGGGGTTGACCCCCAAGTCTTTCAGCCCCATCCCCACCGCCCCTCGGCCCTGAATCGCGACTTGCGGCAGCGGCCCTTTCGGTTCCTTTGTGTGGGCAAATGGGAACGACGCAAGGGGATCGATCTGCTGATCCAAGCCTTTGCCAAAGCCTTTGAACCCCAAGATCCCGTGGAACTGGTGTTGCACGCCCACAACGGCTACATTCCCCACTTTGACCTCCAGGAATCGATCGACTATGCCGCGCGGCTGCTGGGGGCCGAGGCCTATCGCATTTTGCCCAGCCATCCAGCCGGACGATCAGGCCTAGTGCAAGTTCTGCAAAAAGCCGATGCCTTTGTGTTGCCCACCCGGGGCGAGGCTTGGGGATTGCCCATTTTGGAAGCCATGGCCTGTGGACTGCCCTGCATTGTCACGGACTGGAGCGGCCTGCGGGCCTATGCCCACCCGGGCAATGCTTACCTGATTCCGGTCAAAAACCTGATTCCCGTCAATGATCCGCAGTTTTTTGACCCCGCCTTGGACTGGGGCCACTGGGCCGAGCCGGACTTGGATGCTCTGGTGGCCTTGATGCGGCAGGTTTATCACGATCGGGAAGCGGCCCAACAACGCGGGGCGATCGCCCGAGCCGAAGCCGCCAGCCTCTGGAGTTGGGAACGAGCCGCCCACACGGCCCAACAGCAATTGGCCGCCCTGGGATTCCGCCCCGATCGCTTGCCCCCTTCGGTATCCGCTGCCGCTTAGGTGGCACTTTTGTGCGCTGATTCAGCAGAAAAGCCAAAATTTCTCTAAAACAGCGGAATTTTGGTCAAAACTAGAGAAAAATCAGAATCTACCGTTGGTGGCTGAAACTCGCGTTTAGGATCAGCGCCATCTTGTCGTGTCTAGGTCTCTAACGCAACTTCTGCGCTACCCACTCGGGGCGGATTTGCCATCAAACCAAAATCGGCTTTCACCAGATTTTCACCCCTGACCGCTATACCTAAACTCGTCGGTTTTCTCACTGGCGACTCTGTTGAGCCATTGTTGAGCCATCGATCGTTGGGTGCGCCTTGACTCTTGTGGGCAAACTAATCGCTAATTTTCTAGTTCAAACCATCGCAGACAAAATTCGCAAGCTCTTTGCCTCCAGAATTGCTCTCCGATCATCGTAACAATTGTCGATACCAATCGTTGCAACAAGGGTCTGAAGTTCCTGACTGCCTAAGGATTTGCTAACAGCAGCATCAAGGTTTCAAGTGCTTTGATGACCAACCCTAAACACCTAAAACACCTAGTCAATATTAATTGTGATTACTATGCAATTTTCTCCTCTTCAAGTGGCGGACTTGTACCCGGTCAGTGACTCGGTGCAGGGTAAAACGATTCCCCTGATCTATCACCAAAATTTGGTGGCCCTGGCAGATGGTCAAAATCATATTTTGGAGCTAATTGCCCAAGGCCAACCCTTAGAAACCGTGCTCACGGAATTAGCTTTACTCATTGAAGCCCACACGTCCTGCCAAACTTTTTGCGCTTTCTTATTACTAGAAGCAGAAACCCAACGATTACGCCATGGGGCAGCACCCAGCCTGCCGCCCGACTATAACTAATGCATTGATGGCATCCCGATCGGGCCTGCGGTGGGATCCTGCGGCACGGCTGCCTATCACAAAGCTTCCGTAATTGTTGAAGATATTGCGATCGATCCGTTGTGGGCTGAATTTCGGGATTTGGCGATCGGCTTTGGCTTGCGGGCTTGTTGGTCCACGCCCATTTTGTCCTGTGAAGGTCAGGTGTTGGGAACCTTTGCCATGTATAACCCCTTTCCCCACCGCCCCCATCCCCACGATCGCAAATTGCTGATTAAGGCGACCTATTTGGCCCGTGTGGCGATCGAACGACACCAAACCGAAAAGGCCCTGCAAGCGGCAAATGAAGATTTGGAACGACAGGTCACCAAACGCACTCAAGATTTGCAATTGGTTGTGACCCGTTTGCAGCGAGAAATGCAGGAACGGGAACGCGCCGAAGATCAATTGCGCCAACGGACGATCGAACTGGAAGCCACCTTGGATGAGCTGAAAAAAGCCCAGCTTTGGATGGTGCAAAGCGAGAAAATGTCTTCCTTAGGCCAGTTGGTGGCCGGAATGGCCCATGAAATTAATAATCCGGTGAATTTTATCCATGGCAACCTCAAACATGTGCAAAGTCATGTGGAGTTGCTGTTAGGTTGGACAGAAAAGATGCGAGCTTGGGCCCAATCTAGTCCTTGTTCCAACCGTCCTGAATTGGTGCAAATGATCACTGATTTAGATGCAGAATCAGATTTTGAATTTATTCAGGACGATTTGCCTAAAATCCTATCTTCCATGAATTTAGGAACCGAGCGAATTCGCCAAATTATCCTTTCTTTGCGCAACTTTTCGCGAATGGATGAAGCTTGTTATAAACCGGTCAACATCCATGAAGGTATTGACAGCACCTTGGCGATTTTGCAACATCGGATGAAGGCTGCACCTGACCACCCGGAAATTCAGGTGAAGTGTGACTATGGCGATTTACCGGCAGTAGAATGCTATGCCAGCAATTTAAATCAGGTCTTTATGAATTTGATTGCCAATGCGATCGAGGCAATTACTGAAAAATATCAGACTGATCCGCTGGGCGCTACGAACCCTGATTCATCAGCTAGGGGTCAATTTAAGGGTTGTATTGAAATTCAAACGCGCCTTTTGCGGGGCGATCGGGTGCAAATTCAAATTACCGATAATGGGGTGGGGATGCCGAACAGCATCCAATCGCAAATTTTTAATCCCTTTTTCACGACGAAGCCGGTTGGCAAAGGCACGGGGCTGGGAATGTCGATTAGCTATCAAATTGTGACGGAGCAACACCAGGGTCAGCTTCGGTTTAGCTCTGTGCCGGGTGCAGGATCGACGTTTACGATCGTGATGCCCCTGAAGCAAGAAGGGCAATCCACTTAGCCCCGAGCGTCAGTCAGGATGGCCAGGGCAGGAGGCAGAAGTTAGGGTTACAATAGGAACCTCACCCAAGATCGACGCGCTCTCCAGCCCATTGCGCCATGCCTGAGCCTGCTCCTTCAGCCATTCATTCCTTCATTCAGCGGTGGCAAGCGTCAAGCGGCAATGAGCGGGGAAATTATCAGCTTTTTTTGAGTGAATGGTGTGACTTGTTGGGGGTGGCGCGGCCCGATCCGAAGGGGGCGATCGCGGGCGATCCCTATTGTTTCGATCGGGATGTGGCGATCTATCACCCCAGCGGCAAAAAGAGCGCGGGATTTATTGATCTCTATAAAGAAAATTGCTTCATTTTGGAAGCGAAACAGGGCGGCACGAGTGGCGGCAAAGTTGGCACGGCCAAGCGCGGCACGGAAACCTATCGCAAGGCGATGCAGGGGGCCTTTAACCAGGCGGTTGCCTATGCGCGAACGTTCAAAAATCGTCCACCGTTTCTAATTACTTGCGACATTGGCGAGAGCTTCCAAATTTGGTCGGATTTTGGGGCGGCTTCCGAGTTGGACTATGGCAGCTATGATGCGCGCCAAGAAATTCCCTTTGCGGATTTGGTGAAGCCGGAGATTCGGGAATTATTTTTTGATATTTTTACCGATCCACAAAAGCAAAATCCTGAGAAGATCGCGGCGCAGGTGACGCGGGAAGTGGCGGCGGATTTGGCGGAGTTAGCGAAGTCATTGGAAGCGGCAGGACATGAGCCAAAATTGGTGGCGGATTTCTTGATGCGCTGTATTTTTACGATGTTTGCGGAGGATGTGGGGTTACTGTCTGCAAAAAATGGTGAAATCGTCAGAAAAGACCCAATTTTCACGGAGAATCTGGAGCAGCGTTGGCAACCCCATCCGCACAAGTTTCAAGCCGGAATTGAGGCCCTTTGGGCGGCGATGAATGAGGGGAAGCCCTTTTGGGATTATGGCGAATTGCTGCAATTCAACGGTGGTTTGTTTGAGGATAATTCGGCTATTCCGCTGAATGGGGAGCAGTTGGCGGTTTTGTTGCGGGCGGCGAAACGCGATTGGCGACAGGTGGAACCGGCAATTTTTGGGACGTTGTTGGAACGGGCATTAGATCAGAAAGAGCGCAGCAAGTTGGGGGCACATTATACGCCGCGTGCCTATGTGGAACGGTTGGTGCGGCCGGTGGTGTTAGAGCCGTTACGGGAGCGGTGGCGGCTAGTGCAAATCGAAGTTGATCAGACCCTTTCGGAAATGCGAGCCGAAGTAACAGGCTCGTTCATGCTTTGGGGATCCATAAAGACAACTATTGGTGATCCAGAAGACAATAATTCGCTTGACAAGACTCAATTTAGTAGTTCGCAGAATACTATTCAGCCTGAGCAGCAACAAATTACAAATTCTAGCCCCAGAAAAGCTCAGCGAGATCGGGCTATTTTGAAATTAGAAAATTTCCTGAAAGAATTGCAAAAAATTAAGATTCTTGATCCGGCTTGTGGGACGGGAAATTTCTTGTATGTGACGATGAATTTGATGAAGGAGTTGGAGTCGGAGGTGTTGGCGCGGCTGGCAGAGGTGTCGGGACGGGATCAGTTGCGATTGGATTTTGGGCAAATTAATCCGAGCCAATTCCTAGGGATTGAAATTAACCCGAGGGCAGTAGCAATCGCGAATCTTGTTGTTTGGATTGGCTATTTGCAATGGCATTTTCGACGGTTTGGAGATCTGCCGCCGAACCAGCCGGTGTTGCGGGCATTTAACAAAATTGAAAATCGCGATGCGGTGTTGGCCTATGACGGGGTGGAGCCGGATATTGACCCGAAAACGGGGCAGGTGCGGACTCGCTGGGGTGGGCGCACGATGATTCATCCGGTAACGGGTAAGGCGGTTCCTGATCCGAGTGATCAAAAAGTAATTTATCGCTATCTAAATCCGCGTCCTGCCGAATGGCCAGCGGCTGATTACATCGTCTCCAATCCGCCATTTTTGGGTAATCGTGATATGCGGGATACTTTTGGGGATGGCTACGTTGAAGCGTTAAGTCAAACCTATGCAGCACTACCTGATACTCTCGATTATGTTATGTACTGGTGGCATCGCTCCGCTCAGTGCATAGAAAAACATAATCTATATAGTTTTGGATTGATTACAACTAATACTATTAGGCAGTCTCGACAACGAAAGGTCATTGACCTTCATCTAAATAACAAACATGGGATCAAATTATTTTTTGCAATTCCTGATCACCCTTGGAGTAGTGAAGGTGCAGCAGTAAGAATATCGATGAGTGCTGGCTGTTCAAAAATGGAAGCCAACAGGACTTGCACTATATCGAATGTAATAAATGAGGGTATAGGTTCTAGTCCGGAATCTGAAGCAGAAAGTATTGAAATTCAGTCTACTAAGGTTTTAGAAATTTCGGATGATCTGAGTCAATATATTGGAGTATCTTCTGCCACATTGCTTGAGTCTAATTCAAGAATTTGCTGTCCTGGAATTAAGCCGTATGGATCAGGTTTTACGATAGAACAAGATTCAATTAACTTTTTTCCAGAAAATGAAATTACAATCATAAAGCCATACATGAATGGCAGTGATTTGACTCGTAAAAGTCGCGAAGTTTACATCATTGATTGTGATGAAATAAATGAAAAAAGTCTTCAGACTGATTATCCCACGATTTATCAATGGCTTCTTGAAAGAGTATATCCTAAGCGAGTTGTTGAGAGAGATGAGAAGATCAAAATAAAATGGTGGGGATTTGAGCGACCTCGGCTAGAATTACGACGTGCCATTCAAGAACTACAGACATATATTGCAACAGTTCAAACCAGCAAGCATCGAGTTTTTATCTTTCTTGGTTCTGAGGTTATACCAGACCAACAAATTGTTGTGATCGCCCTAGAAGATGCTTACTTCTTAGGTGTTCTTTCCAGCAAAATCCATGTTACTTGGGCATTAGCAGCCGGTGGGCGATTGGGTGTTGGAAATGACCCGCGCTATAACAAAACTGTCTGCTTTGATCCGTTTCCATTTCCCGATCCAGACGATCGCCTAAAACAAGAAATTCGCGAACTGGGCGATCGCCTCGATGCCCATCGCAAAACCGTGCAGGCCAACCACCCCGACATCACGATCACCGGGATGTATAACCTGCTCGAAAAAATCCGCGCCGGTCAACCCCTCACCGACAAAGACCGCGAATTTAATCAACGCGCCCTCGTTTCCACCCTCAAACAAATTCACGACGACCTCGATCGCGCCGTCTTCCGCGCCTACGGTTGGGACGATCTGATCCCGCAATGGGAACGGGCGCACAGCGGTGCGCCCCTACCAGAGCAACCGACCAACAGCCTCGATGAACAGATTTTGGAACGGCTCGTGAAACTCAACGCCGAACGCGCCGAAGAAGAACGCAACGGCCACATTCGCTGGCTGCGGCCCGACTACCAAGCCCCCAGCCAAGCCGCCCCCACCGGCCAACAAACCGACCTCCCGATCGCGATCGCATCCACCGAACCCGTCACAACCGGTGTCAAGCCGATCGCCCTGCCCAAGGAATTCAAAGAGCGCGTCGCCGCCGTCCGCGATCTGGTTCGCGCCGAAGGGGGCGAATGGACAATCGATCGCGCCACCAGCCGATTCAGCGGCAGAAATACCACAGCCAAATTAGAGAAAATCGAGAAGGCACTCGAAGCCCTCGAAGGCGCGGGGCTGTTGCTGTCCTACAAAGACAACGGCGAACAACGCTGGTATGATGCCAGCCTCCAGGCGATCGCCTAGCGATTAGCGATCATCTTCAGCTCAAGATTTTTCGCGCTGCTCGATCGACCGCACTAGGAGCGGGCCAGTAAATTGAACGGGCGATCGCTCTCTTGCAGGTTAGATTCCAAATCCGCAATTAGGCGAGGATCGTGCTGCTCCAGCAGTTGGGTGGCGGCACTGGCCTGAAGCGGCTGGGCCAGCCAATAGCCTTGGATGTAGGTGCAACCCAGGTTGGCCAGCCAGACCAGTTGCTCAGCGGTTTCCACCCCCTCAGCGATCGTGTCCATGCCCAACTGTTCCGCCAGAGTGATGATGGCGCGGACGATCGCTTGGGTGTTGTCGCGCCCGCCCAGTTGGGAAATGAAGGACTGATCGATTTTGAGCACATCCAACGGGAACCGATGCAGATAGCTGAGGGAAGAGTAGCCCGTGCCAAAGTCATCGAGACAAAGGACGATCTGGCGCGATCGCAGCTCATACATGGTGGCGGCTGCCAGATCGGAATTGTCGGCGATGGTGGTTTCCGTCAGCTCCAGCTTCAGGGTTCCGGGATTGATGCCGGTGCGATGCAAAACCTGATCAATTTGCTCCATCAGGTCAAGGCGGGAAAATTGCTTGGCGGAAAGATTAACGGCAATTTGCAAATGGCCCAGTTGCGGGAAAAGTTGTTGCCACTCCCGAAGCTGATAGCAGGCGCGATAGAGCGTCCACAGGCCGAGGGTAATGATCAGGCCCGTTTCTTCAGCGATCGCAATGAACCGATCGGGGGAAATGGGCCCCAATTCCGGGTGATGCCAGCGCAACAGGGCCTCAAAACACTGAATTTCGCCCGTGCGGGCCTCGGCGATCGGTTGATAGCGCAAGCTGAAGGGCATGGGCACTTCCGGGTGGCCGGCTCGATCAATGCCCATGTCCTCAATTTGAGCGATCGCCCGGCGCAGGTCATGTTCTAGGCGCAGGGTGGTGAGCACCTGTTGGTGAACGGCCCGATCGAACACCTCATGGCGCGATCGCATGGCCTTGGCCCGGCGCATGAAAATATCCGCATCCCGCAACAGCAGCTCCGCACAGTCATATTCCCGAGATCCCAGGGCAATGCCAATGCTGACGCTGGTGAAAATTTCTTGGCTGCCCAAGGTCACCGGCCGCGCCAAAGAACGATGGATCGATTCGGCCACCTGTTCCGCCTGGGCCCGGGTGGTCACGTCTTGCAGCAAAATGGCAAATTCATCGCCATCCAACCGGGCGATCGAGTCGGTGGGCCGCAAGCAGCGCCGCAATCGGTGGGCGATCGCCACCAAGAGTTCATCCCCCGCTTGATGGCCCAGGCTGTCGTTGATCACCTTGAAGCGATCAATATCCACAAACAGGATCGCAAAGCCCCCTTGCTCCGTCACTTGCATCAGGCGGATGGTTTTGGCCAACTCTTCCATCAAAAAGGTGCGGTTGGGCAACCCGGTGAGCCGATCGTGCAGGGCGTTGTAGCGCAATTGCGATTCGGCCCGTTCCCGCTCCTGAATTTCCTGTTGCAGTTGTTGCACCGCCGCCCGCAGCTTCAGGGTGCGCTGTTCCACCAGGCTCTCAATTTGCATGTTGAAGCTGGCCAGCTTCACATCGCTTTGGTGGCGCAAGATGGTACAGCCAATACCCGCAGCCGCCAACCGCAGCAGGTTGCATTCCGCATCCGTCCAGAGCCGATCGGTTCGGCAGCGATCGAACCCCAAGAACCCCCAAAATTCCCCTTGCAAGATCATGGGCAACATCAAAACCCCATGAACCGTCTGCCCATGCCAAAAGCTGCGATAGGCATAGTTGGCGGGCAAATCTTGCAGCCGGAAATTCAACACCCGATCGGTGCTGAGGTATTCATGCCAACTGGGGTCTAAATCTTTGTAGGCAATGTTTTGCAGCTCCAAATGCTCCATTTGCAGCGTCAGGCCGGCGCGAGTCCATTCCCAACGCTGGCTGGTGAGCAGCTCGCCCGTGACCGGGTGGGGATGGTTCCGAAACACATAGGCTCGATCGGCCTGGGTCATGCTGCCCAGCATCTGTAGGGTTTGGGTAATGGCGCGATCGCCATCGGGCAACAGCATCAAACAGCGCATGGCTTCCCCCACCGCCAGCGCCGTCGCATCCCGCTGTTCCAAGTCCTGTTCCGCCAGGCGCAGGGCCTTGGCTAAGGTGGGTTCCAACCGTTCGTCTAGCCCCTCAATCAGCAGCAGGGGTTCCCCGTGATCCGGCAAAGTCAACCGCGAACAAAGACAGGGCAGCGACACCAGCTCCCCTTGGCGATAAAACGTCCAATGTTCTGTCCAGGTCTGCCGCTTGCTGAGGGCCTGCTGAATTCGCTCTAGGCGCATCCGCACTTGTTCGTGGCGGCCATGCTGGGCATGTTTCACCCAAGCCCGCAGGCTCGATCGGCTCCAGAGTTCGCTCCCCGATCGATTGGCCCAGTGGAGCCGCATGGCGAACAGATCAATCACCCAAATGGGCGAAGTCAGTTGATCCAGTAGTTGCAGGGGTGGCGGAGTCAAGATTGAACTAGTGCGAAGGGGATTAAACGCTTCCGTCATGGATCCGCAAAGATAGTGAGCTAGGAGACGTAGACCAACCTAGAGACCCTGATCACCTTCAAGACCGGTAGCGGGGCGATTGAGTCTAATCCCTATCCCCACACCAAACAGCAGGCTATCCGCCCTTTGTGGGTGGGCCGCAGATCCAGATTCCACAGCCAATTTTGGGTCAGGGGGTTTAGACCTGTCCAAATCCTAGCCAACCGATTCGACAAAGTACGGAAAAGTACGGAGATAACCCAAGAAATCTTGGGAAAACTGCCGAAATCAACAGCGATCAACCGCAAGGGCGCGTCCGAAACTTCACGGAGCGAGGCATTCCGATGAGATCCCAAGGAAATAGATACACTTTCAGCAAGGGTAGATGGGCAACCGTAGAACCGGTTCGCTTTGCTGGCAACGGCTTCAGCCTTGGCGCGTTGCTGTCTTATCTTTAGCCGATCGATCTGCCATTTGTCGATTGCTTTTGAGGATGAACGGGGGTTCCCCTCTATCCTGTCAAGGGAGCCTCTGTCGCTGTGTGATCGGCTGCCAAATTTCTTGTGATCTTTTTGAGCATAGGGATTGATCTGAGGTGGGTCAATGCCTGAACAGAAGCCAAAACTATCTCCTGGGTCGGTTAAGGCGATCGATCTCCGCATTAGTCCCGATCGATGCTAATTCGGTATTGATGGGGTGCGCTGGATTTGGCGAAACTTTTCAGGATTGCGGTGACAGAATTCGTCTGAATTGAGTGGAACGATGGGAGGATCACATTGAAGTCTTTGAATAGTGGACTGATGATCGCGCCTGGTTCAGTCTAAAAAACGAGCCACCAACCGTTAGCCCCCCAAAAGCTGGCGGCCAGGCCGGCGCAACACTTCATCCAAAAGCCAGCCCCAATTCAACTCAGCAATTAGCCTGAAAATCAATCCCGACATCAACCCAGAAGTCAATCCAGTAGTCAAAACCTGGCCACAACCCGCACCCCTAACTTTCACTCCCAAAAATGTCTAATTGAGCAATGGGCTGCGCTGAGGCGGCATGAGATTCATTGGGGGGCTTTGCGTGAGCACGAGAGCTAGCTTGAGCGGTTTTGCGCAGGCCTACGGCGATTTTCGAGTGTTTTTCAATTTGGGCCATGATTTCGCGGGCCCGGGCGATCGTGCTGGGGGGCAACCCAGCCAGGCGGGCCGCTTCGATGCCGTAGGAGCGATCAGCCCCGCCCGGTTGCACCTGATGCAAAAACACAATGCGATCGGGCAATTCTTTGACGGCCACTTGGTAGTTAGCCACGTTGTCTAACAGGGTGGCCAGTTCGTTTAGCTCGTGGTAGTGGGTAGCAAAGATCGATCGCGCGTGCAGTTCGCTGGCCAAATATTCCGCCACCGACCAGGCGATCGCCAGGCCATCAAAGGTGGCCGTTCCGCGCCCAATTTCATCGAGCAAGACCAGGGATCGATCGGTGGCGTGGTTGAGAATATTGGCCGTTTCGTTCATTTCCACCATGAAGGTCGATTGCCCGGTGGCCAAGTCATCCACCGCCCCCACCCGGGTAAAGATTCGATCGCAAATTCCCAAATGGGCCGCCTGGGCTGGCACGTAGGATCCCACCTGGGCCATGAGCTGAATGAGGCCCACTTGCCGCAAATAGCAACTCTTGCCGCTGGCGTTGGGCCCCGTGAGCACCACTAAATCGGGCAAATGGGGCCCGTTGGGTAAATCGGCCTGAGGCTGATTGGCCGATGACCCAGGCGAGGGCGCAAGGGATGGATCAAAAGTGGCATGGCCAGCCGGATCAAGGGCTGGATTAAGGTCTGAACTAAGGGGTGGATTTTTTGAGCGATCAAACGGTTGATCAAAGTGTTGATCAAAGTCACGATCGACCGAATCCGGTCGGGTATTAATTGATACATCGATTGATTCGTCAATCGATGCATCGAAGGAAGCAGCCACCAGCGAACCGGACTGGCTCCCCGCCCGATCGCCCGATCGTTCATACCCCAACTGGGTCGAGTTGGGCACAAAGAACCCTTCCGGTAAGGATTGTTCAACCACCGGGTGGCGACCCTGCCGAATCTCGATCGTGCGGCCTTGATCAATCACGGGTCGGCAATAGCCCCGGGCGATCGCCAGTTCGGCAAAGTTGGTCAACACATCGATCGCCGCCACCGCCAGGGCCACCTTGCGAATTTGATCCGCCAGCTCCCCCGTAGCTGATCGCAACTCACAGAAAATCTCGTATTCCAACCGGTTCAGGTCTTCGCGGGCCGACAAAATTCGCGCTTCCCGCTCCTTCAGCTCCGGGGTGATGTAGCGCTCTTCGTTCACGAGGGTTTGCTTGCGGATATAGTCCTCGGGCACGAGATCCGCCTTGGCCCGGGACACGCCAATGAAGTAGCCAAAGGTTTTGTTGTAGCCCACTTTTAGGGTATTGATGCCGGTGCGTTGCCGCTCGATCGCCTCCAAGTTGGCCAGCCAGTCCCGATCGCCCGCCGATTGTTGGCGCATGGTGTCCAAGGCATGGCTTACGCCATCCCGAACAAGGCCGCCTTCGGTGACCGACAGGGGCGGCTCATCAACCAAATGGCTGCGTAGGCGATCGCCCAGTTGCTCCAGGGACGGCGGCACTTGTTGCAACACACGGAAATAGGGCGATCGGCCCCCGCCCACCACTTGGGCCAGTTCCGGCAACCGACCCAAGGAATCCGCCAAAGCCACCAAATCCCGGGCGTTGGCCGTGCCCGCGCCGGCCCGCCCCGCCAACCGCTCCAGGTCATACATTTCCCGCAGCAGCCGTTGCAGATCCTGGCGCAAGTCGGGCTGGTCAATCAGTTCCCCGATCGCCCCTTGGCGGGCCCGAATTCCATCCAAATCCAGCAGGGGTTGCAGCAACCAACGACGCAGGGCCCGACCGCCCATGGCCGTTACGGTGCGATCGAGCGCCCACAGTAGCGATCCGGTCAGGGTTCCATCACGCACGGTTTGGACAATTTCCAAATTCCGGCGGGTTTGGTAATCCAGAATTAAATAGTCTGTAATTTCGTAGGTTTTGAGCAGTTGCAGCGGAATTTCGCGGGTTTGGTCTTCGGAGCTGGGATGGGTTTCCGTGAGATAGGTCAACAGCCCGCCCGCCGCCCGGGCCGCCAAGGGCCGGCGATCGCAGCCCACCCCTTCGAGCGATCGCAGCCGGAAGCGATCGAGCAACTGTTGCCTTGCTTCCGCCAGCCCAAACCGCGATTGGGGCCGCAGGGCATAGCAAAACTGGCCGGGTAACCAATCGGGAAAGTCCCGCCCCTTCAGGTGCGATCGACTCTCGCCCGGCCGCAACAGCCCCACCAGATCCAGCGCATTCACCGGCACTAACACTTCCGACGGACTCAAGCGCAACAGCTCTTGCACCAAGGGTTCTGGCTCTTCCCCTTGGGTGGCCCAAAATTCCCCGGTGGAAATGTCCGCATAGGCCAAGCCCCAATGGCGACGCTCCAGCACGATCGCCGCCAAAAAGTTATTTTTGCGGGCCGCCAACATGCCCTCTTCGAGCACCGTCCCCGGCGTGAGAATTCGGGTCACCTCCCGCCGCACCAACCCCTGAGCTTCGGCAGCATCCTGGGTTTGGTCACAGAGGGCCACCGCATAGCCCTTTTCCACCAGTTGCGCCGCATAGCGCTCGATCGCGTGGTGCGGTACACCGGCCATGGGTACGCGCCCAATATCTTTGCCGCCCTCCTTGGAAGTCAGCACCAACTCCAGCACTTCCGCGATCGTGCAAGCATCCTGGAAAAAAGTCTCGAAAAAGTCACCCACTCGATAGAGCAACAGGGCTTGGGGATGTTGTTCTTTGACCGAGACATAGTGCTGCATCATCGGCGTGAGCTGATCGCGGTTCAGCAGCCGATAGTCAGCGTTAGGAATCTCGCGCGGCGTGGCAGAGGCACTCATATGGCCAAAGGAGTCTTTCGGAGTCTTTCATAGTATCGGGCAATGGTTGGTCGTGGGGGCTTCAGCCCGCCCAGAGCGCTGGCCCTGCAAACCGGTCGATCGCCTGAGCTAGCATGGCCAGGACAAGCTTGGCTCCGTTGAACCAGCCCTTGGACTCAGCCTTCGGGATGAGGCAACGATCCAAAGTAGCCTTCAAAAGTAGGCATTCACAGGAACGGCTCCAAGTCACGGTTCAAACAACAGCCAGCCCCTAACCATCAGCATCAGCAAGCAGGAGGACACCACCATGGGCCGAGCGATCGAGCGAAGTTGTGTGGCAACAGCGATCGGGGTTGTGGTCTTGGGCGGTGCGCCCGCTTGGGCCCTGTCGGCCAGCCAGCGATCGGGTGATGCGGGCCCCAGCGTGGTGCGCTTGCAACGACAACTGAAAACCCTGGGTAATTACGGCGGCCCCCTTAATGGCCAGTTTGATAACGCCACGGCCGCTGCCCTAGAAGCCTTTCAGCGATCGCGGGGTCTCTATACCAAGGGGGCGGTGGATATTGTGACGAAGCGATCGCTCCTGGAAGCCACGGGGGCTGATTTAACCTTGGTGGCGAATCTGCAACCGGGCGATCGGGGCCCCAGCACCAGGGAATTGCAATGGCTCCTGAATCGGTTGGGCTTTTTGGCCGCCGAACCCACTGGCAATTTCGACAGCCCCACTCGCCAAGCCCTGGAACGGTTTCAGCAATCCCTGAACCTGTCAACCACCGGTCATGTGGACTTGGCCACCATGCAGGCCCTGCGCGATCGAGCCGGAACCGACAGCGGCCAAGGCACGCCAACCCAGCCCAACCGCCCGATTTCCAGCCAACCGGCCACAGCCAGCAATGGACTGGGGCCCGGCCAACGGAGCGCCGCCGTTCGGCAACTGCAAACCCGCTTGCGCCAGTTGGGCTTTTTTGCAACCACGCCCACGGGGTTCTATGGGCCAATCACCAGCCGGGCGGTGCGAGCTTTCCAACAGGCGGCGGGGTTGACCGCCACGGGCCGGGCAACGCCGGAAACCCTGCGGGCGATCGAAACCCGTCTGGCGGCCCAACCGGCGAATCCCCGATCGACCAATGCCCGATCGACCAATAGGCAACCCGCCGATCGCCAAGCAGTCAGCCAGCGATCGACCCAGCCCACCCCAACCCAACCGGCCACCCCGGTCAACCCACCCGATCGCCCGTCCATGCGGCCCCTCAATCCCGATTACCAAGCCTTGAAACCTGGGGACAGCGGCGATCGGGTCAAGGCCCTGCAAGATCAGTTGCGAGCCTTGGGATTCCTCAAAGCCCGCAGCACCGGATTCTATGGCGACATCACCCAAGCGGCCGTCACCGCCTTCCAGCAATCGCGCCAACTCCCCGCCACGGGCCAAGCCAGCCCCGCCACCCTCAGGGCCCTGTTTGGGGCCTCCAGCGGCAGCCAAGCCAGCCCTGGCCCCAACTCGGCAACACCAGCCCGCGCCGTCCCTGCCTTCCAATCGCCTCGGCCCGCCGCCGCCCCGCGAGCCGTTCCCAACACCAGCCCCCTGGCCCAGCGATCGCCCAGTGCCCGCAGCGATGATCGATGGTTGATGCCGGGCGATCGAGGGGTGCGCGTCACGGCCCTGCAACAGCGCCTGGCTGCCCTTGGTCTCTTGGGGTTCGATCGGGTAAACGGAGTCTATGACAACCTCACCGCCCAGGCCGTCATCAACTTCCAGCGATCGCGACGACTCAGCCCCACCGGCATTGCTGACCTAACCACCCAACGGGCCATGGGCCTGCTTTGAGGTGGCGCTCCCACGCGATCGGCTCATCCCCTCTCCACCTTCCTATGCAACTCCCTGACCCCCGGCCTCGCCCTCTGCCCCTCTGGCTGGAATGGACTATCGTTAGCAGCCTCGTGGCCGGAACCGTTGGCTTTGGGCAACATCACCTGGCCTCTTGGCCCCAGTTCCCTTGGCTGCCCTGGTTGGGGCCCTTGCTGGGTGCGCCCTTTGTGGGGCTGGCCCAAGGCTTCGTGCTGCGATCGCACCTGCGCCGGGGCAAAGCCTGGGCCAAGGCCAGCGCGATCGGCCTTTGGGTGGGTTTATCGGTCGGTGGTCTGATGGTCTGGTTGGGGCAGCGGTTGCCATCGGGCAATTTCTCAATTCTGCTAGCGGCCTTCCCGATCGCCGCCGCCATCCAAGGAGCCTTCCAAGCCCCCGTCCTGCGATCGCGCGTGCAACACCCCAACCGCTGGATTTTGATCTGTGCCCTGGCCTGGTTCGTGAACCTTTTCCCCATGTTGGTTTTTGGGGCCATGAGCCTGGACTGGCTCGATGGCGCAATTGTCCCCGCGAGCTACACCCTGCTGAATGGCCTCCTGAGCGGGGCGATCGTGGGGCTAATTCGGGGCGTTGGCCTCAGCCTGCTGCTCTATCCCCCAGCCCCCCGGCAGCCGGCCCAATCGTCCGGATCTTGACGGAGCGATCGCCCGCAGCCAACCGCTCAAAGCAACACATCCCAGAACAGTCCCCAGGAACAGCCCCAGAATCCTCTTGAAGACTTTTTGAATACTTTCTAGAAAATTCCTAGAAAAATTTTTCTGAAACCCTTGACAAATCAAAAAACTCTTGGCATTCTACTAAAGCGTCAAACGCAAGCGGGTGTAGCTCAGTGGTAGAGCGTCACCTTGCCAAGGTGAATGTCGCGCGTTCGAATCGCGTCACCCGCTCTTTAAAAACAAAAAGCGACTGATTAGAGAAATCTGATTGGTCGCTTTTGTTTTGCGCACTTTCTTGGTGCATTGGTTTCGATCCCGATCGCGATCGTCGGCAAAAACACAACCCCCGCCCCCTTCAGTTGCCAGCTCGGGCCAGGTATTCCACGACAGACACAAACAGCGCGATCGCTTCAGGGATACTCAGCAATGCCCCAAGATCATATCCAGCGCTGGATCGTAGTTTTGTGGCTATAGCTCAAATCACCCAATCATGGATTAGAGTTCAGGTATAAAATTAACGATCTCCGTAGAGAAATTGATTAATTAAGTCAAAAAAGATACTTAAAAAGAAAATTAATTGAAGTTTCCATGAAGAGCCGTTCAAGTGTCTTGAATAGCCCAAACAGATCGAATATCGTTAGCTATATACCCAGAAGAGATGTGTTTTCGGCAAAAGCTCCTGATGTCGAACTAGCAATTCAAGTTAGTCATTGCATCTTCACTTAGATAAAGCACTGGGTTTGAATTGCGCCAGTCAATTCCACCGCACCTACCAAGCCCTTCACTCCTCCTACTCTACCCTTGCCGGTCAATGACAATGGAACGACAAACTACCAATCTAGTTAGCTTTTGGGGTCGTGCAGTTGGCTCCGCTGCGGTTGCAGTCGTCGCTTCAGCACTGTCTGCCGCCAGCGCTCATGCTGTTACTTTTAACTTTACAAATATCACTGGTAATAGTGCAGTCAATGCCCTCTCAGGTGAGAGCCAACTGTCCCTTGATGTGACTGCTAGCGGCAGCGATAAAGTGCTGTTCAAGTTCAGCAACAAGGGCCCGGCGGCATCCTCAATCACTCAGATTTATTTTGATGATGTGGATAGCTCGCGCTTCCTGAAGACCTCGGGTGTCGGCATCAACGACTCCGGTGCTGGTGTTAATTTTGACTCGTTGGACAGTGGCGGCAACTTGCCCGGCGGCAACACGGTCAAATTTGATGAAGATTTCAACTTCAAAGCCAAGGCGCCTGTGCAGCCCAGCGGCGTAAACCCGGGTGAGTGGGTTGAGTTTCTGTTTAGCCTCAATACGGGCAAAACTTTCAATAGCCTGATTGACGCGATCACGGCCGGTGCGTTTGACATTGGTTTCCACGTTCAAGGATTTGCCAACGGCGGCAGTGAGTCCTTCGTGATTGCCACCCCGACTCCCGCTCCGACCCCGACCCCAACCCCGACTCCCACTCCAACCCCGACTCCCACTCCGACTCCTGAGCCTACGCCGGAACCCACTCCCACTCCGACTCCGACTCCTGAGCCTACGCCGGAACCCACTCCGACTCCGACCCCGACTCCTGAGCCGACCCCGGAACCGACTCCCACTCCTGAGCCGACCCCCGAGCCGACTCCTGAGCCTACGCCGGAACCCACTCCGACCCCGACTCCCACTCCTGAGCCGACTCCTGAGCCGACCCCGGAACCCACTCCCACTCCCGAGCCTACGCCGGAACCCACTCCGACCCCGACTCCTACTCCTGAGCCGACCCCGGAACCCACTCCGAAGTCTGTGCCGGAACCTGTGAGCGTTATGGGCTTGGTGGCTTTGGGTGCTGCGCTGCGCACCATGAAGCGCCGCCGCGACTAGACCCGATCGCCTGGATGGGTGAAACCCAGTTCTGAAACCAGTTCTGTCTAGCTAATAGTTGAAACCCCTGAGATCCTGAGCGGATTTCGGGGGCTTGTTTGTAGGCGAGGTTATTCAGTGGGAAACAGGCCGATCGGGATTCGCTACCCTGAAACTAGCCAGCCTTGAGCGAGGGCGCGGGAGTTGGTTTGAGTTCACATTCAGCGATCGGGAACGATCGGGAGGATTGCGATGTTGTTGCCCCCAGCGATTCGAGATTACGTCAAAGCCCAGTTCCCGATCGAACAGCAAGAAACCGTGCTGGGAATTTTGGTGAACTATCCCCAAGACCCGGCCGCCACAGCCCACACGGAGCAAGTGTTGATGGCGGCGCTGACCCTGGCGGGTGGCAACCTGGGACAGTTGAAGGCCTATGTGGAAGTGGCGATCGAGGATGAGGCGGAATTGCTGGGTTGGGCGGCGGCGGAAGGGATGCACCCCTAATCGGTTTTTTTGAGGGGACGCAAGTAGCCCTCGATCGCGAAGTCTTGGCCCACTGATCGCCAGGTGACCCGCTCCAGGGCGATCGCGTCGCCCATTTGCGTCAGCCCCAAATCGCCCACCGGGGACGGAGCCGCCACACCGCCGACAATTTTGGGCGCAATAAACGCCAGGATTTTTTGCACCGATCCATCGGCGATCGCCTGGGCCGACAGGGCCCCGCCACATTCCCACAACACCGATAGAAATTGCCGCTGATTCAGCACCTCGATCGCCCGGGCCGGCGACAGGTCGGGCACTTCCTGCACCTCAACACCCCGATCGCGCAGCCAAGCTTGCATCTCCAGATTTGCCCCCGGCAAAGTCAACACCAAAGTTGGCGCTTCCGACGGCTCCCACAGGTGCAAAATTCGACCATCCGCCGTGGTTTGGGGCAACTCCAGCCGCCGGGTCATCACCACCCGCAGCGGATCGTGACTTTCCAGGCCGTGGCTGGTGAGCTTGGGGTTATCTCGCCGCACCGTGTTGCCCCCCACAATCACCGCATCGCAACCGGCCCGCAGGTGATGCACCTCCGCCCGGGCCCGTTCATCGGTCACCCAAGCGCTGTGGCCGTGGGTGGTGGCAATTTTGCCATCCAGGGTCATGGCATATTTCAAAATGCCCAGGGGCCGACCCTGCTGAATTCGATAAAAAAACGGCTCATTCAGCCGATCGCACGCGGCCCGTTCCACCCCCACCAGGGTTTCAATACCCGCCGCATTCAACGTGGCAATCCCTTGGCCCGCCACCTGGGGGTTCGGATCCACCGTTCCAATCACCACCTTGGCCACGCCCGCTTCCACCAGCGCCTTGGAACAGGGCGGCGTGCGGCCGTAGTGATTGCAGGGTTCAAGGCTGACATACACGGTGGCTCCCCGCGCCCGATCGCCCGCGGCCCGCAAGGCAAACACCTCCGCATGGGGCTGGCCCGCGCCGGGATGGAACCCTTCTCCCACCACTTCCGTACCCTGCACAATCACGCTACCCACCATTGGGTTTGGGGCCGTGCGCCCCAGGGCCTGACGCGCCAACGCTAAACAACGGCGCATCATTGCCCGATCGAACTCGGTGGCAGCGGGGGCATCGACGGCGACAAACTCAGACATAGGACGAGACAGGAGCAAGGGCGATCGCGATCAAATCCGCGATTCTTTCAACCAAATGGTATAGGCAGAGGCCCATCCACCCCCCAAAATGGCCCGATTCTGTTCTGAAGTGCCTTACCCGTCCACTGGCCGATCGGGATCGATGCCCAGGGCGCGTAACTGTTCCGCCAGGCGATCGGCCCGTTGGCGCTCCTGTTCTGCCCGTTGGCGCTCCTCCTCGGCCCGTTGGCGCTCCTGTTCTGCCTGTTGGATGGCGGCTTCGGCGCGCGATCGCTCGTTCACCAGTTGCTCGCCCAATTCCGCATAGGTCAAAAAGGGCTGACCGTTGGGCTGAAACAGATTCAGGCCAGTTTCGGTGAATTCAAAGCGGATGCCCAAGCGCGGACTCACCCAATTTTCCATGGACTCGATCGGGGTCAGCCAGGGTGTCGGTGCTGCCCCGCGCAAAAATCCGCTGAGTTCATGGCGATCGGGGTCATAGATGTAATATTCCTCGACTCCGTGGCGATCGTAAAACACCTGTTTTTTCAGCATCTCTGCTAATCGATTGCCGGGCGACAAAATCTCAAAAACCACCTGCGGGGCGATGTTTCCTTCGTGCCATTGCCTATAGGAACCCCGATCGCCCTTAGCCACCCCAAACACCACCATCACATCGGGCGCTTGGCGGGTTTTGTTGTCGCCTTCCACGGGATACCAAAGCAGGTCGCCGGCCACAAACACTTGATCATTCTGGGCAAAAATCCAATCCAGGTTGCCTTGAATGACCGTAATCCAGCGAAATTGTTGGGTGTTGTCTGCCATCGGTTGGCCGTCGCTGTCGGGATAAATCACCGCTGGAGGAGTTTGCGGATCGAGTTGAGCAATCATGGGGTGGGCCTCGCGGGTGTTGCGGTTGCGGTTTGGGCCATGGCTCCCATTATGCCCATGCGGTTTGGCTGGAGCCTCAGGAAACTCGCGGCTGATGCACCGATTCAGCGGGCATTTGTTGCACGATTTCCATAGTTTTGATGCTAACGGTACAGACGCGCTGAATCAAATCGATCGCCCGTTCTTTGTAGTCGGCAAAGCGATAAGTATTAAACAGTTCGCGAATGGTGGGGTCTTTGGGGGTCTTTTCTTTGTGTTGATCTAAGACCCATTCGATCGCGCTGCGGTTGCCGAGTTTGTAGTCCCAGGCGATCGGGGGAATGTTGCTGAGGGTGGTGAGTCGATCGATTTGAATGGTTCCCTTGGTTTTGTCGGCTTTCAGTTTGGGTGAGTTGGCTTTTTCGTCGGGGGGAATGTCGGTGCGATCGAGGGGATAGGGTTCGATCGCCTCGTAATTAATATGCCAATCCATCAGGTCGCGACCCCAATTTGCCCATTGCCAAAAGTCTGCATAGAGGGGCAGTCGGGGAAAGTCGCGTTTGAGGTTGATTTCGTATTTTTGCCGATAGGCGGGATGGTGCAAAACGGCGTAGGTGTAATGAAAAATATCGAGCCGTTGAATCTGTGAATCCTGATAGTTTTCGCGGAATTGTTGCAGCGCCCAATCGGTGATGTTTTCGCTGCGATTGCCGTCGCGATTGTAGGAATAAAGCGGCAGGCATTGTGTACCACCCGAGGCTGGACTTATGCAGTTTAAGTCGGGTATCAAATTGGTTCCAATTACCGAAAATGGTTTGCCTTCTGGCTGTCCCATAAATCCAATTAGGTAATTTTTAGACTCTGAGTTGGGATATAGAGCAAAAGTTTGATAAGTCATGCCATTGAAGTGTTTATCAAAGTACAGATACTCGGCACAAAAATAACGATAAAGGGATTTTCTTATTGATAATTTGCAAAAGCTTTTAGTGACTCGATTTGCTAGATATTTCTCGGTTTCACGATCCCACTTGATATCAAGAGACTCGCGGTGCTTGCCAGTTTTTAGGCGCTCTTGATAGGCGGCGATCATATACTTGACTTTCTGCTCAAGGCTTTCACGCGAGAAGTCATAAACCCACTCATCTCGCTGGGTTGCAACACCTCGTGAAAACAGACGAAAGATTGCTCGATCACCCCGGCCCGCCTTTACTTCCTTATCAACCAGCGGCAACAACTGATCAAAATCGTTGTCCGTCTGATTAATCCAGTTTTGTTTCGCATCGGGTCTAATCCGCACCATCTCGGACTTTGCCAACAATTCCAGTGAGCTTTCAGCCAAAAATCGCAGCTTTTCCTTCGCCGTCGCCATTTCTGGCTGATCGATGTAGAAAATTCGGCAATTGCGCTTTTCGCCCGGTTCAACTGGCAACTTCACACAAAAGGCGATCGCCACGCCCGCTTGAATTCCAAACACATTGTGCGTTGTACCCGAAAGCTTCGGATTTTCGCGCACATCACCCCCTAAATCCAGCAAGTAAATATAGTCAAATTCCTCAAAAAAGCACTTCCGAACGCCATCAAAAGCCCGAGAGTTAATGAATGATCGATTCGTAATAAACGAAATGATTCCCTGACCACGCAACCGATCAGCCGCCCAGCGATAAAACCGCACATACATATCGTAAACAGCGATTTGATTTTGGGCTGTTCCTTTTTTGATATAGCTTTCCTTAACCCGCTTATCAATTTCCCTGTAAGGACGATTCGGATTACGGAGATTAAAATTTTCCTGCCAAGCGTTATAGGGCGGATTGCCAATAATCACCGTCAAATCTTCCGCATTTTGCCGCCGAATCCGTTCCGAGTTCTCCACCGAAATCGAAAACAGATCCTTTTGCTCCTCCTTCAACCCCGCATGATCCAACGTATCCAAAAAGCAAATATTGTTGAACTCCTCATAATTCCCCATCTTCTGCTGATAGCAATATTCAATATTCAAATTCGCAATGTAGTACGGCAAAATCGCCACCTCATTGCAAAACAAATCCTCCCGATACTTCTGGGCAAGCGATCGCTTCGGTAAATGCTCAATCAATTCCGTGATAAACGTCCCCGTCCCCGTCGCCGGATCAAGAACCTTCACCCCCACATCCGACAACAGCCGATTGAAATGTTTATCCAGCAGGTAATCCGTCCCCTGGATCATGAACTTCACAATTTCCGACGGCGTGTAGACAATCCCCAGCCGATCAGCCGCCTTCGGGTTATAGGCCTTGTAGAAATTTTCGTAAACCGACTTCAGAAACTCTTGCTTCTCGTGATGATCTGCGATCGCCGCCGACTGCTGCCGAATCACCCCGTAATAGTGATCGATCGACTTCAGCACATTTCGCCGCAACCCACCCGTAAAAAACGTATCCACCACCGATTGCACTTGCCGCGCAATGTTGTTATCCCGGTGAAATTGCGCGTCATTAAACACATTCAGGAAAATATCCTCAGACAAAATATGCTGAATCAAAATTTCCTGCACATCAAACAGCGTAATTTGCGGATTAATCGACGTTTTGCAAGTTTCCCAAAACCGATCGCGCAACTCCAAAAATCGCTGATTGCTGGTTTCTTCCTGGGCGATCGTTTCCCGCAACACCTCCACAATTTGCGGCAAATCCTCCCGAAACTTCTCGATCGCCTGCCGGAATCCCTTCACCTCCGGCCGCTCGTAGTCCAAAAACTGATTGAGGCAACGATCCAACGCCGCCGCATCCGCCAATTCAATCCGAAACGCTTCCTCACCGCTTTGAATCAGAACCGCCGTTTCGGTGTTCTCAAATAAAATATTGTCGTCGGGATAACCCTTTTCAAATTTGGCCGCAATTTCCCGATCGAGATCGTCCTTGGTGTCTTTTGCTTCCCAATAGCCCAAATCGAAGCGCAGGGCATTTTTCACCACCCCATCAAACTTGATGATGTTGCCTCGGGTTGTGCGGGTCGCAACTTCTTCCACCAATCGATAGTTGCGAGGCCGGCAATAGCCATCTAACAAATTGGCAAAGGATTTTCGCAGATTACTTTCGTTGAGCTGCCCGCCATATTGCTTGCAATCGGCCAAATCGGCATAGTAGCGATCGATCAGCAAGCGCGACATATCCCAATCTCCCAGCCAAAATGCGGACATCCCACCCGCAAAGATCCTGACTTTTTGTATCACATTTCAGGAAGCCGTAGAGATTTTGCAGATCGGATTTTTCCGCAGCGATCGCTCCATTCAACAAGGCTCGATCAGGTAGGGGCGTACTGCTGTACGCCCTCCAACCGGGTCGATCAATTGCCATGAATTGACAATTAAAGTGTCTTCCCCAATTGTAGGGTGCATGGGAGCAACCCCCAATGGCCACGAAACGCTTCATTTGTACTCCCATGCGCCGCAGAATGATCGCCACTCAACCGAATGATGGTCGTTGAATGCGCGATGGGTGGCGGTGCATGGGAGATGAATTGAGATTGCTATTTCCTTCCGAACGTTCTCCCATGCACCCTACGGGTCGATCGAGCGGTGAATGATGGAGTAGGGCCAGACCAGCCGATCGACCATTTCGCAATGATCGATAATGATCAATAAATCTGGAGTCAAGCGATCCAATTCAATGATTAAAAAACGCAAAAACTTTTCCAGCTTCACCCTTACAGAAGCCTATCAACACCTAAACCTAACCGAATTAAAACCATGGGAACTGGACAGCCCAACGCGATCGCCTAGCGCCTTCTTTCAAGAACGCCTGCGCCGCCTGCAAGCCCATTTTGATTTACGCTATTGCGAAAAATCCAAAGAACTGATTATTGATGCATTTTGCGAAGAAGCCATTACCGATCTAGAAAATCTCAAAATCTGGAAAGGCGTTAAGCTAGAAACAGCACAAGTCACCGGCAATGTTGATTACTTAATCACAGAGCGCCGAGACTATGTGTCCGCCCCTTTTTTGTGCATTGTGGAAGCCAAAAAAGACGACTTTGAGCAAGGATTAGCCCAATGCTTAGTGGAAATGAAAGCTTGCCAAGATTGCAATGGCGATCGAACTATTGAAGTGTTGGGAATTGTCACCAATGGCGACGGCTGGCGGTTTTATCGGCTCGATTCGTCCGGTCAGGTTTATGAAACGGGCTTATACTCCAATCGCAATCCAGCCGAATTGTTAGGAGTGCTGCACCAACTGCTGAAACAGTGCAACCAAGCCGGGCGATCGACCCATTAATTCAAAATCGTGTGTAGCGGATCAGAGGGCGCATGGCGATGCATCCCCACGAGAATTGATCAATTTTTTCCGCATCGATCGCTCCAATCAACAAGGCCCAATCAACGTATCGGAGGGCCCATGGCGATGCGCCCCCACGGAAAT
This sequence comes from Limnothrix sp. FACHB-1083, assembly GCF_014696485.1. Lineage (NCBI taxonomy): Bacteria > Bacillati > Cyanobacteriota > Cyanophyceae > Pseudanabaenales > Pseudanabaenaceae > Limnothrix > Limnothrix sp. FACHB-1083. The sequence goes on from NZ_JACJQD010000005.1 coordinate 303,326, forward strand.
TGATCGATTTTTCCGCATCGATCGCTCCAATCAACAAGGCCCGATCGGGTAGGGGCGTACCGCTGTACGCCCTCCAACCGGGTCGATCGGTTGAGTGGTCAAAATTTTCGGTGTATGGGAGAAAAATCAACCATTTCATAACAATTTAGCCTTACTTCCATCCAACCTACGGGATGATCGATTCAGTTGATCATTGACATTTAAGGATTCATATTTTCTCAGCAGTTTGATGCGATCTTAAGGATCACGCAAACTAATCGCTCAGAACAAAAGTAAGCGCAATGACTGTAGTAGCCGTGTTGGGCATGGGGTTAATGGGTCGGGCTGCGGCCGGGCGGCTGGCAGCAACGGGGCAGGAGGTGGTGGCTTGGAATCGATCGCCCGAGGCTCTGGAACCGTTGCAAGGGATCGATCGCCTGAACACCACGACGGACTTGGCGGCAGCGATCGCCCCGGCCGATCGGGTGGTGTTGTGGCTGGCGGATGGGGCCGCGATTCGATCGGTGCTGCTGGATCGGGCGATCGGGGCGCTGTTGGCGGACAAAACCGTGGTGCAAATGGGGACGATCGCCCCGGAGGAAAGCCGGGCGATCGGCGCGGAGTTGACCGCCTTGGGCTGTGACTATTACGAAGCGCCCGTCCTGGGTAGCATTCCCGAACTGAGCGCGGGTAAGTTGCTGTTGATGGTGGGGGCCACGCCGCAGCAGTTTGAGTGCGATCGGGCTTGGTTACAAACCTTTGGCCCTGAGCCGCTGTTGGTGGGGCCCGTGGGATCGGCGGCGGCCCTGAAACTGGCCATGAATCAGTTGATTGGGTCGCTGACCACGGCGTTTGCGGCTAGTTTGGCTCTGGTGCAGCGGGAAGGGATTGCCGTGGAGACCTTTTTGCAGATTTTGCGACCCAGCGCCCTCTACGCGCCGACCTTTGACAAGAAATTGCAACGGATGCTCGATCGGGACTTCGATCGCCCCAATTTCCCCACGAAGCATCTGCTGAAGGATCTGGACTTGTTTAGCCAGGCGGCGGGAACCCAAGGAATCGAAACGGCTCCGGTGCAGGCGGTGCGAGCAGTGGTGGAACGGGCGATCGCTCTGGGGTTGGGCAACACGGACTATTCGGCGCTGTTTGCGGCGATCGCTCCGGCGACAGAACCGGAACCTTAGGCCGATTGGGCAGCGGCGTGAATGGGCGATCGTTGGGGCGATCGTTTTTAAAATGAGCTTTGGGCTACGGCGGCCGTTGCCAACGGTCATGGTGACCGCTGTTTAGCCCTTGAAGCTTTCATCGATTCATCGTTGAATAGTTATTCTGAATTCATTATCCCCGATCGCCCACCCGATCGACCCGCCTGCTCCCATCCCCTAGACCCCAAGTTGCTGCCATGTCCTCTGTTCTGTTGAATCCTGTCGATCGCACCACCGGGCCCCGCGCCCGTCGGGTCTACATCGTCGGTGCGGGCGTGGCGGGTTTGTTGACCGCTTGGGCCATTCGCCAAACGGGCCAAACGGAACTGCCCTTGGTCATGGTCGATCGCGCCGCCACACCGGGGGCGGGCCTGACGGCGGGCAATGGGCGCAGCTTGACGGCCACCGAAGGGCTGGTGGCCGGCGGTCTCACGGCCGCGCAATTGGCCCAGGCCTTTGAAACACCTGTGGATCAGGGGGGCTATGCCTATCCAGGGTTTGTGGCTCAGGGGGCCGATCGAGCCGCGATCGGGGCATTTTTGGAGCGGGCGCGGGCCCAGGAAACCACGGCGGCCGATCGGGAGCGGGCCATGCTGCAATTGGGGTTCCGCAATTTGCACCTTTGGCGCGAGCTGGCTGCTCAAGATCCGCACCTGGCGGCCCGCACCGGTTTGCAATTGGGGGCGAAACTGCGGGTTTATCAGGGGCCCCAGGCTGAAACCAAGGCCAACCAAGAGGTGGCGCGGCTGCATCGGGCCGCAGGCGATCGCTCCGTGGCGGCTCTGGTGTCGGTGGCGGAGGCCTTGGCCCTGAATCCCGGTTTGGCTCCTTTCCTGGGAGCGGCGGCCTTTGCGGGCCAAATCACCCGCCAACCGGGGGGCGCGATCCATGCGGGCCGATTGGTGGCGGAATTGACCGATCGGTTGAACCAAATGGGGCGGATTCAGTGGCAACTGAACACGGAAATTGCCGGAATCGATCGAGATGCCAGCGGTCAAATCCAGCAATTGCGGGCCCACCAAGGGGGCAAGGCGATCACCCTCGGTCGCGCCACCGATCGGTTCATCTTTGCCACGGGGTTTGATCCGCTGCTGGAACAAAGCGGCGCGGTCAGCCAACCACTCTTCCCGATCGCGGGCACATCGATCACCTTCGCCATTCCCCGATCGGCGATCGCCCGGGGCCTGACCTTTCCCCGCCGGGCCTGGAAACAGGACGGCAGCGCCGGGCCGTTGGTGATCAGCCCCACCTTGATTCCGGCGACGGCTTTTCTCGATTGGTTGGATCAGCAGCGGGCGCTCGATCGCCTGGCATTGGATATGAGCGGGGATGCTACTGATTGGATCGATCGCACCTGGGCCGCGGCCTGGGGCGATCGGCTCATTCCCCTGGATGTTTTGGATCCACGTCGGCTCGATCGATTCCAGCCGGAAGCCCTGGGAGCCAACGCCGGAAATTGGGAAATTCGGATCGGCGGCTGCAAGTTCTATCCCGGGGTCGATCGGCCCCTCGATTTACAACACCCCGGCGCACAGTGGGCCCTGCGATCGCAACTGAGGGCGGCGGCGCAGTTCTTTCCGGAACTGTGGGCGCTCCATGGCTCCCCCAATTTGGAGTCCGAATCCCCAGATTGGGCATCGTTGGCGGCTCTGCAACCCTGGGTGGGGGCGCGGCCAGTCCATGCGGATGGCCAATCAACGGTGACTCCCTGTGGCCCCAATGGGTTTGTGATTACGGGAACCGGGTCTTGGGGTTTGGCCAGCGGCCCCGGCAATGGGCAACGGGCGGCCGGCTGGCTGGCGGATTTGCCCGCCGCGATCGACTCCTAGGGATTCAAAAATCAGCACAAGCTTTGTTTCTGTTGGGTTTCGTCCCTCAACCCAACCTACAAAACTACAAAACTACTAGCGCGACATCCTTAAAATATTGGGTCAAAGTTGCGGAGCCAGTCGTGGTAACAAGGGGCTTAAGCCCCTTGCTGCTTAACGATCAGGTGACGGTAACAGCCAGGTCATTTAATCCAGTGAATTAAGGTAGCCATGCTACTACTAGGAATTCAAAAACCAGCGCCTAGAAATTCCTCAACAACCGTTGACTAACCCAAAATCAAGAAATCAAAAGGCGATGGCCACCAAGACCACCGCCTTTTTCAGAGCGAAAACCTAACGTTGGGTCAATTACAGACCGTTCGCAAAGGTTTGGAACACGCCCGACTGCACCACGGAATAAACCGCGTAAGCGAAGGCCGCGCCGCCGATGCCACCGATCGTGAAGCCGCCAGCGAACTCGCTCCAGCCTTCCTTCGTGCCCAACTCAGCGGGCACTTCGGACACGGCCACGGAGGCCAAAGGAGCCTTGGTCGTCACGTTGCCATAGACCGACAGGCACAGCGACAGAATCGTCACCAAAATAATTGCTTCAATCAAGCCCACCAAAGTGCCGTAGCTGGTGTTGCGGAATTGGCTCGTGAAGGCAAAGGGCCCAAACAGCAAATAACCATGGGCCATGCCCACTTCCAAACCACGACGAATCGGCGACAGCCCCTTGCGGTAGGCCGGCAGATTTTGAATCAAAGCCTTCGTAAAACCAGAACCGGAGATCGGAGTCACCAGATCGCCGACCTGGGGATCGCCGTTATGAGAAACCACGTCCAAAGCCATAGTTTTCCCTCTAGAGGTTAAGCGTGCAATCAGCGGGACAAAGCGTTTTCAAAACTGGTTGTTTGGATCGTGGGCCGGTGTTCTGGCTGCCTTTTGGCAGACCCAACCCAACGCCCAAACTGCGATCGCCCTTTATTTAGAAGGGCGGCACCAAGTAATCCGGATGGAACCGGTTGAATTCAATCAACAGGCCAGCGGTGAAGGTAACCCAAGCGGCTGCCAACACAGGAGCCGAGGACAAATAGCGCTGCAAGTCTTTCATGGATGGTCTCCGAATCCAGATCTCTAAAAACAGGGGAGTGGGGGTCGATCGGCCATGGCCCAGGCGGGAACGGAAACGGGGCGATCGCTGATAACAGGGAAGCGATCACCGGGTCGGTTGGTTGTGCCTCCCAGCCCCAGGCGATCGCTCACAGAATCAGTTGTTTGCCAGCAACGGAGGCTGACCGATCGAGGTCATCATCCGATTTGTCACCATAAACCTGTGCCCTTACCGCACCCCGGTAAACCAACCGGGTTTAGCGAGGCGAAACCGTAATTTCGCTGTCTTTGGCCAACAACTTACCGCTGCTGAATTCAGCCAAGGCCGCTGCGGGCCAAGCCGCACCACCCAAGGAGCACTTCACAGCCAAAGGCACGTTGATGATGATTTCGCTTTCTTCGGGGCTGTCACCCTTCTTGACGGCTTGCAGGTACGAACGACCAGCCCAGCCAATCCAGCCAGCGATGTACAGGAAAGCCAAGCTCGGGATCGTGAATTCTGCCAGGTGAGACAGGTTGCCATCGGTGATCAAGTGAGGCAGACCCTCTTCACCGCACAGCAGCGTGGAATACTTTTCAAAACGAGCTTTCGCCTGGGGCGTGGTGGCTGCTTTGGCGCGTTGGACGAAGGCAGCGTTCTGGCCGCAGGGGGTCAGGTTAGCGTAGTAATCTGCCTTAGCCGGGGCAGCAAACCCAAACCAGAGGCAAACCGCTAGCGCAATTGCAAACAACTGACGCATAGATTGTTTCCTTTCTTTATGAAACAATACGTTTCTGTTACAAATCACGGCAATTTGTCGCGAGAACTTTGCCCGATCGCCCCGTGGGTTTGGATCCCTTTAAGGAGGAACACCAGACCGCGCAAGGCTAGGCAGAGGGCGCGTTTGAAGTCTTCGGCCGAAACCAGTTAGACTTCAACAAATGGCCAATACTGCCCCTCACCATATCAGCCAAATTCCCAACGATGGCGACTGCTTTAGCAATTGAAACAAGTTGTGATGAGACGGCGGTGGCGATCGTAAAGAATCGTCAAGTGCTGGCCAATGTGGTCTCGTCGCAAATTGCCCTCCACCAGCCCTACGGCGGCATTGTGCCGGAGGTGGCTTCCCGGGGCCATGTGGAAACGATTAATTGGACGATCGCCCAAGCGCTCCAGGAATCGGGTCTCGATTGGGGGGCGATCGACGCGGTGGCGGCCACCAGTGCGCCCGGTTTGGTTGGGGCCCTGTTGGTGGGGCTGACGGCGGGCAAAACCCTGGCCATGCTGCACCAAAAACCCTTTTTGGCGGTGCATCACCTGGAAGGCCATATCTGCGCCTCCTATTTAATGGAGCCAACGTTACAGCCGCCGTTCCTGTGTCTGTTGGTTTCTGGGGGTCACACCAGCTTGATTGCGGTGCGCGACTCGGGTGTTTATGAAACGGTGGGTCAAACCCGGGATGACGCGGCGGGGGAGGCCTTTGACAAGGTGGCGCGGTTGATGGGCTTGGGCTATCCGGGCGGGCCCGTGATCGATCGCCTGGCGGCCGAGGGCAATCCCAAGGCTTTCAAGTTGCCGGAAGGGCGCGTTTCGTTGCCGGAAGGGGGCTTTCATCCCTACGATTGCAGCTTCAGCGGCCTGAAAACGGCCATGTTGCGATTGGTGCAAAAACTGCAAGCGGAATCCCCTGAGTTGCCTTTGGCGGATTTGGCCGCCAGCTTCCAAACGGCGGTGGTGAATGCCCTCACCAAGCGGACGATCGCGGCGGCACAGGATCTGGGCTTTTCGACGATCGCGATCGGGGGTGGGGTGGCGGCCAATCGTGGCTTGCGGGCAACCCTGGCGGCGGCGGCGGAACCCTTGGGGCTACGGGTTTTGTTCCCGCCCATGAAGTTCTGCACCGACAATGCGGCCATGATTGCCTGTGCGGCCGGTGAACATTTCGATCGGGAGCGACAATCGCCCCTCAGCACCGCCGCCCAATCGCGCCTGGGTTTGGAACAGGTGCTAACGCTCTATCCGAAGATGGAACCCCCGAAACAATCTCCCTGGGTGCTGGAATCCCTGCAGACCTAGGAAGGTTGGGCAATTCCCGTTAAACGATCGGAGCCAGATCCACAGGGACGATCTCCGGTTAATTGAGCAAAAACGGTGGCCCTCAAAAACAACGGGACTCCACCAGGGAACTGGGCGACACCCCTCCCATCATCGCGCCACTGCCCCAAGTCAGATCAGAAAACATTGAGGGCAGCGGTAACCGCAAACAGAAACTGCTGCCTTCTCCCAAGGTTGAGTTCACTGTCAGTTCGCCCTGATGTCGATCGACCACAATTTGGCGGGCGATCGCCAAACCCAACCCCGTGCCGCGCCCCACGCCTTTGGTCGTGAAAGCCCAATCAAAAATGCGCTGCTGCACCGCTTCACTCATTCCAAAGGCATTATCACGAATCCAAATTTCCACCGATTGTTGATCGGGTGCTAGGAGGGTTTCGATCGTGATGGTTGGCTGCCGAGTTGCCAATTCCATAAAGGATTGTTGATGGGTGGCTTCATCGAAGGCATCGATCGCGTTGGCCAACAAATTCATAAAAACCTGGTTGAGCTGTCCCGGAAAGCAAGGCACTTCCGGCAAGTTCCCATACAGTTTTTGAATCAAAATTTCTGGGCGGCGATCGCTCGCTTTCAGGCGATATTTCAAAATCAACAAGGTACTATCCAAGCCCTCATGGATATCTGCCAACACCTGAGCATCTTCATTATCACTATCCGATCGCGAAAAAGTTCGCAAACTGGTGCTAATTTCTGCGATGCGATGGCTAGCGGCCTTCATGGAATCGAGAATTTTGGGCAAGTCTTCGCGAATTAAGTCCAGCTCAATATCTTCCGCATGATCCAAAATTTGGGCACTCGCTTCCGAGTAGGTCTGTTGATAACAGTCCAAATGCTCCATCAAATCTTCCAAATAGTCTTGAATGTGCTCAATGCTGCCCCGTAAGAACCCGATCGGGTTATTAATTTCATGAGCAATCCCTGCCACCAGATTTCCCAGGGCAGACATTTTTTCACTTTGAATTAGGTGCAATTGGGAAGCTTGCAGAGCCGCATTTTTTTGATCCAAATCCTGTTCTAGTTCTTTGGTCAGCGATCGAATTTGCAAATGGGTTTTGACCCTTGCGAGCACCTCTTGTTCTTGGAAGGGCTTCGTGATGTAATCAGCGGCTCCTAAGTCTAAGGCCCTAATTTTGCTATCCGTATCCGAAAGCGCGGTCATAAAAATAATTGGCACCGATCGAGTCAAGGGATCGGCCTTCAAGCGCTGGCAAGTTTCAAACCCGTCAATTCCTGGCATCATCACATCCAAGAGAATCAAATCCGGCAGTTCTCGCTGCACCTGCTGCAGCGCCCGTTCACCGCTGGTGGCAATGGCCACCTCAAGTCCCGCATCGCTCAACGCTTCACAAACCACATCCAAATTCGTTGGCGTATCATCCACAATCAAAATCAAACCCGATAGCATATTGGTCATGAGAACTCTCCAAAGGTTGATGGCTGACTGGTAATGGCTGACCCAGCAATGGCCGGCTCAGTGTGATCTTCGCTGGGCAGCGATTGATCTTGACTGGCCAGGGCCGTTTGCAGCAGGGTTTCAATCCGTTCCGCTTGGAAGGTTTTCGCCAAAGATCGCAATTCCTTCCAGAAGGATTGCAGTTGCGGATCTTGGGTTTGCAGGGGGTCAATAACTGCCAAGAGTTGTTTTAAGCGTCCCCGCTGGGCCAGATCTAGCAGATTTTCCAGGGTTGCTCGATCGGGTAAATGAATGGCTTTTTGTTCGGCGAATTCATTCGTTAAATGGGCTGCTGTGGACTGAGAACCCGCAGCAACATCCTCCGATTCATAGCGCCAAACCACGCCCAAGTGGCGCTGCAAACTGTCCAGCAAATTTGCCATTGACACTGGCTTAGTCAGAAAGTCATCACCGCCCGCTTCGATGCTAGTTTGGCGATCGAGTTGCGTCACAGAAGCGGAAGAAACCAAGATTTTTAAGTGACAGAGCAGCGGATCATTGCGGACTTTTTTCAGCATTTCAAAGCCATCCATCACAGGCATGGCTAAATCCGTAATCACCAAATCTGGGAGTTGATTGGGAATCTGCGATCGCAAATAGTTCAAGGCCGCTTGTCCATTTTCTGCTTCGACCAAACCAAATCCCAGCGGCTCTAGAAATGCCACCAACACCGATCGATTCTCGGGGCGATCGTCCACAATCAGCAAATTGCGCTTCGCCCCCTCATAGCCCACCACCAATTGACTATAGGACTCCAGCAACGGCACTTGCCAGCGATCGGTTTCTGGGAATAACAACTGGAACGAAAAAACACTCCCCACGCCCAAGGTACTTTGTACTTGAATGGTTCCGCCCATCAACTGCACCATTTGCTGGCTGATGGCCAAACCCAAACCGGTTCCTTCGGCATTTCTGCGGCGATCGCCCACCTGCTCAAAGGCCGTGAACAAACGCCCCAACTGATCGGCACTCATGCCAATGCCCGTGTCTTTCACCACAAACCGCAAGCAAGGTTGTGCTGGTTGGTGGGGGTTTGCGGCGGTTTCCACGGGGCGATCGACCCATTGCACCTGCAACGTCACCGATCCCACATCGGTGAACTTAATGGCATTGCCCAACAAATTAATTAGCACCTGACGCAGGCGTTTTTCATCCAACAGCAACCCCTCCGGTAGAGGGCGATCGGCTTCATAGATAAAATTCAGTTCTTTCTGTTCGGCACGGATTTTGCAAATTTCGATCACACTTTGCAAAAATGCTGGAAAATTCACCGGAGCGGGCAAAATTTCTAGCTTTCGCGCTTCGATTTTAGACAGATCCAAAATGTCATTAATCAAATTCAACAGATGGGAGCCGCATTGGTAAATTACCGTTAACCCATGCTTCTCCTTTTCGGTCATGGTGCGCGATCGCAAGAGGATTTGGGCATAGCCTAAAATGCCATTCAGCGGTGTTCGCAATTCATGGCTCATATTGGCCAAAAATTCACTCTTGGCCGTGTTAGCCACGTCCGCCGCCTCTTTGGCTTTGGCCAGGGCCACCGTTTGCTGTTGGGCTTGATTCAACAAGGCAATATTTTGGGTAAAAATCTGCTCAAATGTTTTTGCCAAAAAGCCGATTTCATGGTCAGGCATTTGCGGAGGCAAGGTGAAAGTCATGCCTGCTTGGCTAACCCCGATCGCCTGCTGAAGCTGATTCAAAGGCCGCAACACCAGGCGCTGCAACAGCAGAGTTCCCAAACCCAAAATGCCAATGATGCCAGCCCCCCAAGTCACCATGGAAGTCAAAAAACTCTGGCGAATTTCCAAGGCCGTTTGCTCTTGATCCAGCATCACCACGGCCAACCCTCGTTTCCCTTGCACCTGAAAAAGCGTGCTGCTAAAGGGCATCAGGCTCACCAACACCGATCGCCCCTGCAATTGCATGGGGTAACTGGCTTCGACCCCCGAAGCGGCTGCCCCTTGAATCGGTTCCGCCAGTCCAGGATATTTTGCAGCATAGGCTTGGTTTTCTAGGAAGCCGGAACTATGGGTTAAAACCGTGCCATCGGGTCGCAAAATGGCAATTTCCAACACCGTTGGCAGGGTGGCATAATTTTGCACCACTCGCCGCAAAATGCTCTCTTGGCTAATTTCCAGCAGTCCTTCCGTCGCAAACTGCAAACCTTGGGTAATGGCAAAGGCCCGCTTGCCCATTTGGTTTTGCAATTGGGCCGAAATCAGGTGATAGTTCACGCCCAAAATGGACACCCCGATCGCCATCAGGGAAATTCCTAGCTTGCTGAGGAGCTGCCGAGCCAGGCTGCGGGCAGGGGCAACCGCTTTGGGAGATTTGGGCGATGGGGTAATGATGATTGTCCCGGACTTTTGGTCGGGGTTTTGGCTTGAAATTAGGGTTTCCATTGTTCAATTGCAGTCATCATCGGCCCACGATCAAACTCAATATCTTCACGAATAACCTGGCGATGGCGCGGGTCTAACTTCAGCAACTGCACAATTTCATTTTTAGCGGCTTCAAGACGACCCTCAAACATCCGGCGATTCAATTCAACTCCACCTTTGAGCAGGCCAGAATAGTCCTTGGCAACGGATTCGGGCGTTTGGCCCAACTGACGCGCAATGCTGGCAAACACGCGATCGGGCTGGGTATCCACCGCATGAATCGCATCCAACCAAGCCAACATGAGTTGGGTTAATTCCGCTTGATGATTCGCCGCAAAGCTAGCCCGCGTGGCCAATCCATCAATCACCAAACTATCCACATCTTTGGTGGTAAAAATCACTTTACCTTTAATTTTGACCGCCGTTTCGCTCAGCAATGGTTCCCAAACCACCGCCGCATCCACTTCGCCTTTGGACAACAACTGCACGGCAATATCGTTGGAAACGTCTTTAATTTTCACGTCCGTTGGCTTCAGTTGCTGAGACTGCAAAGCCTCTAGCAAGATCAGATGGCTGACGGTTCCCAACTTGGCCGCCACGGTTTTGCCCCGCAAATCTTTCACCGAGGGCACGGATGATCGCGCCACAATCCCATCGGAACCGTGGGAAATGTCCGCCACCATCACATAGGCCGGGCGATCGTTCCCCGGGTCTACCTGCATTGCCTCCCACAGGGGCACAAAACTGGCATCCAACGAGCCGCGAATGGTAGCCCGAATATTATCTTGCTGATTGGTGAAGCGCACTAACTCCACCTGGAGACCGCGCTTTTGGAAGAGGCCCGCTTCTTTGGCGTAGAGGGCAATCATGTAGCCGGGCCAATTATTCATCCCTACTCGCAAGGCCGGCAGCTCGCGATTTCCACCGGCCAAGCAGCCATGAATCACCAGGCTCAGAACGAGTGCGCAAACCAACAGAAATTGTGGGAACCGTTTGGGTCGAAATTTTTGGGGAACCATCATTTTGGAGCCATCAGTTTCAGCAATGAAGAGAATAGGAGCAGTGAGTGGCAGGCTCACTCTGAGCCGAGGGCCGATCGGTCATTCAGACCGAACCACAACAACAGATGGCAATTCAACTTTTTTAGGATTATTTTATTTTTTCTCTGATTCATAGTCTCAGGATTTAGCTTGCACAGGCCGCTTTACAAGCAATGCCGGAACAACCAGGATTGATCAATACAGATTTTCTGGTTTAAATTGATACCAACGTATCGGGATCAGGGGGGCAAGATCGTGACAGAGACAGGTCATGGGCAGGGGTAATGCTTCGAAATGCTCGAACTAATTTACGAGTTTTTCCGGACTTTCAAGGTAGCACGCCCGTTTCTCCATTGCTAGAATCCGATCCCAGCAGTTGACAAAATTTATAATTAAGTTCCCAATTCAGGAATCAACAATCAACATTTGCTCCATGATTCTCAGATCAGAACTGAGTTGATTTAATTGAAATCAATGAACTAATTTCTTCATTTTTTAATCACAAAGTTATGAGTGATTAATTCTCGAATTTTCATCAAAAGAGCGCATGGCAAAGATGCAAATTTCGCTTGTTTAAATCTTAGGTTATGCTGCCTTTGGGAGTTGGGTTGAGCCAGAAGTGTTGAATGACAGATTCAGGTTATAAAAAAGGGGTAAGAAGATGTAATTCTTACCCCAAACAATCAAAAAGTAATACACCAATGTTACGCTCATTCTCTCAAATCGTCAAACCTATTCTCA